>NZ_JBQSYH010000005.1:0-292497 GCF_052379125.1 Halomonas sp. AOP13-D3-9
TCAGGCGCAGCCCGTCAGACGCGTTGCCATCGCCAAGGACGACGGCGGTGAACGTCTGCTGGGTATTCCTACGGTTCGAGACCGGGTTGTGCAACAGGCGTTGCGCAGTATTATCGAACCGCTCTTCGAGCCGGACTTCCACCCATCGAGCTACGGGTATCGTCCGGGACGCAGTGGTCACCATGCCATCGGCAAGGCGGAGTTGTTCATCCGCCGCTACCGGCGTGAATGGGTCGTGGATATGGACTTGTCGAAATGCTTCGACACGTTAAACCACGACTTGATCATCCGGCAGTTCCGTCAACGGATCACGGACGGCAGTGTTTTGTCGCTGCTGCGCCAGTTCCTGGAAAGCGGCGTGATGGAGGGGTACCACCTTGAAGAGACGGCGCTGGGCAGCCCCCAGGGCGGGGTAATCAGTCCGCTGATCGCCAACGTCTACCTGGACGCCTTCGACCAGTTTATGAAAGCGCGGGGTCATCGAATCGTCCGCTACGCGGACGACATCCTGATCCTGTGCGGTTCACAGGCTGGAGCGGAGAATGCGTTGCGGGTAGCCCAAGGCTATCTGGAGGGTGAACTGAAGCTGACGGTCAACGCCACCAAGACCCACATCGCGCACAGCGACGAGGGGATCAAGTTCCTGGGTGTGGTGATCCACACCAAGTACACCCGCATCCAGGAAAAGAAGGTGGTGAAGCTCAAGCAGAAAGTGAAAGCGTTGACGAAGCGCAATCGAGGGGCGGGACTTGCGGTGATCATTCGTGAGCTAAATCCTGTACTACGAGGCTTCGCCAATTACTTCCGGGTAGCGAACTGCGCACGGGTGTTAAAACAGATGATGAGCTGGATCAGGCGACGTCTCCGCTGCCTCCAGCTCAAACAGTGGAAGAAGCCGAGTCGGCTGCATCGAAGACTGAAACAGCTGGGCTACCGCCCACCGTTCAAGTTTATCAAGATGCAAAGCTGGCGTAACGCGGCGTCACCGCTGGCCCATCTGGCGATACCCAATGCTTACTTGCATGATGATCTGAAGTTGATGGACTTAACCCAGGTCAAAACGGGCATCACTGTCCCCGAGTTCGGGGTAAGTTAATGGCATGAGCCGTATACGTGGCCCGTATGTACGGTTCTGTGAGAGGGATGAGGCGGCAACGCCTCACCCTACTCGATTTGGATTAATGATTACGTTTTTATGGCTAATACAAATAAGAACGATTTTTCTTTAATGATAACTTGATATTGTATAACATTAGTTCGCTGCCCAGCGGAACAGCGTAAGCAGCCAATAAGATTAGCGTATCAAGGGATTATTTCTAATGCAGAAGAAGCAGTTAGCAGTAGCGGTAGCAAGTCTATTAAGCATCGCCTCGGTTCAAGCCGCAACGCTATATGATCAAGAAGGTTCTAAGCTTGATGTTTACGGGCGTATCTCAATGGGGGTCGCGGGCGGTGGCCCTGAGTTTGATAGCGCTGGCAATAAGGTCAATGACGGCGCGGAATTCGTTGATGTGTACTCCCGCCTAGGGTTTCGAATGAGCCAAGCCATCACATCCGACTTAAACGCCTTTGGGCGCTTAGAGTGGCGATTTACTGGCGATGAACGTAATACTGACCAGGGCTTTAATGAAATCCGTCAGAGCTATATCGGCTTGGCAAGCAAGCAGTACGGCACACTACAAGCGGGTAACTTCGATAGCCTCTATTACCAATTTGTATCGGCACCCTTTGACGTCTATCTCGACCGCGGCCTGCTTTTCAATTCAACCGGGCTACAGTCGCGCGGTGATTCAATTGGCTACTACACGCCTGAGCTGAATGGCTTCACTTCTTTTCTCCAGGTTAAGCACTACAGTGAGCGCGGATTAACGGCTGCTGAACAGAGCAGTGAAGGCGAAGTCGTTGCCGCCCAAGGCGGTGTTCGTTACCAGCAGGGGCCGTTTAAGATCGGTTTTGGCGCGGTGGAGAACGTGGTTAGAGGTGGTGGCAGCGGTAACGGCGAAATGCTTTATGGCCTTATCGGCGCATACTCACTTACAGATCAACTCTCCATGCGCTTAGGTGCTGAAACCCAAGATAATAGCGATACCTACGGCGGAGGTTTTGAGACAGTTGGCCTGGGTGGCACCTACTCCACAGGGCCATGGTCATTTACTGCGGATTACTACCACGTAGACCCTGACGATAGTGAAGAGAGCAACGCCTGGGCAGCAGGGGCTTACTATAAAGTCTCCAGCGCATTCGATGTATTTGTAGAGCTAGCCGATGGAGATGCTCCTAGCGTGCGGAAAGAGAGCACGGCAGGCAGGACGTATTGGCTTGCTGGGGCGCGCTATCATTTTTAAATAGTTCGTAAGAAACAAAATCTAAGCGCATTACCCTGCAAAGAAGCCCTCTTCATCAAGTAGAGGGCTTTTTTGCAGCCTTCTGTATGGGCTCGTCTACAATCTGGGCTGGGTAATCCATGTCGCGTAAGAAGCGGTACCTGTGCGAAGCGAATTGAAACCAGTCTCCAAGATGAGGCGAGATGCTCGTTGTTCTGTTATGATTGCGTCAAAGGGAAGGCGGTGAGAGTATTGCTGTTGCTAGCAGGAGCTTTTTTTATTAATTTAATATTTATATAAACTTCTGTTGAATGATGTTTTTAATTATTAATTGTTGATTGCTTTGACCCAAGGTTAAAGATGTAATATTTAATATCATATAGAGGGTAGCAGTGAAAACTATTAGTAAAATTGTAGTGAGTATTGCCTGCTATCTTAACGAAAATATACTGCAATAATGAATTGCAAAATAACACTGTGACTCATGGATAGACGATCAATAGGAATTGTAGAGCGCTATCCGGCTCAGCTTATAATGCCGGGAGTTGATATATTTGCTCTTGTAGCAGGTGGTCTGCTTGCACACTGTGTACGCTTTCAATCTCTCCAGTTGCACGACAGGTATTGGCTTGCAATAGTGGTGATGGCTTTATTAGTTTTGATGATTAATACATTACATGGCGGTTATATACGCTGGCGTATCAGTAAAATATCAACACTATTAGTGAAGCTGAGTATGGTATGGTCGGCCGTTGCCATATTAGTAGCTTCACTCATCTTTTTTGCACATGCTGCCGGTAGCTATTCTCGGTTGTGGATTGGCTATACGCTGTTCTTTTCGTTTGTCATTGCGGGCGGGTTAAGAGTAGCTGCACAGTTAATGCTTAAATATGCAAGAAAGCTGGGTAAGGCTAAGCGTCCGGTCTTCTTGGTAGGGCCCTCATTGCAAGTGATCCATGTGGGCAAGGGGATGCGCAATGCTCCCTTTGAAGGTTACTGCATCGCTGGTATCGAGCGTTTGCAAGAAAAACCCGATGTCCTCTTCTATGAACGCTTGATCAGACGTGTCATTGAGTCAGGTGCGCGCGAAGTATGGATCTGTGTTCCGCTGGAAATGGGCGGGCTGGTTCGATCCATTTTCTACGAGCTCCGCTATCATACTGCAGAGGTTCGGTTCATTCCCGACTTTGAAGGTATGCAGCTGCTGAACCACCGTATGAGCGAAGTGGCAGGCCACCTGGCGGTCGACCTCAGCGTCTCGCCATTGGACGGGGTGACGCGCATCGTCAAGCGCATGGAAGATCTGATGCTAGGATCCATCATTAGCCTTTTGATATTACCAGTTTGCTTCGTTATTGCGGTCTGTATTAAAGCTACTTCGCCTGGCCCAGTATTGTTTAAACAGTATCGCACCGGGGCCAATGGAAAGTTTTTCAAGGTTTATAAGTTTCGTACTATGTACGTTCATCAGGAGCCAGAAGGTTGGGTTACGCAAGCATGTCCTGGCGATGAAAGAATAACACCTATTGGTGCTTTTCTGAGAAAAAGCTCCTTCGATGAACTGCCACAGTTTTATAATGTATTGCAGGGCCGCATGTCGATTGTTGGGCCAAGGCCGCATGCCTTGGCACATAACGAATATTACAAAGACATTGTTGAGTCTTACATGAAGCGACACAAGGTAAAGCCGGGCATTACCGGCTGGGCGCAAGTGAATGGTCATAGAGGTGGTACAGATACTATTGAAAAGATGGAAAAACGTGTCGCCCATGACTTGTGGTATATCGATAGCTGGTCACTGGGCCTGGATTTAAAGATTATCTTCCTTACTATTGTTAAAGGTTTCTTTAATAAAAACGCCTATTGAGGGTTTAACTGACTATAGCGAAAAAATCAGACCGCTCAGTTCCAGAACCAAGCGTGCATTGAAAGCTTTTGTTTGAGGCTGTTAGGCAACTGCCTCTCATGGCGTCCAAGCCTGTAGCCCAAATACTTGGCAAAAGTGCGAAGCATAGCGCTGGGAAGCGCAATAGGTGCGTTTTTTAGCAGGTATTTCGCCTCAGAGCGAATAAAGCGTAAGCCTTCACCTTCAGCGCTGCCCAACCACTCAATCAACCACGTCTCCTGCGCATGAAACGCCCCAATATCAAAGTAGCGCTTGAACTCTTCTCGAATCGAATAGTTATGGGAGTGGTGTACACAGGCGCTGGCGTTATAAGCCAGTTTCCAACCCTGTTTGAGCAGTCTGGCACCCGCCATCATGTCTTCGGAAAGGATCACATGGTCAGGAAAGCCTCCAGCTTCTATTAACGCTTGCCTGCGGTAGGCGGCAAAGGAGTTGGAGAGAAAGGCGGTTTTTATGCCCAATCTGGGAATATCCGTTTGGCTGACCACTCGTGAAGATGCAGGGTAGTTGAACAGGCGTGCATGGGCTGCAATCGGCGTGGCATCCAGATGTGGCAGCTGCCTGCCGAAAGCGGCGCCCACCTTGGGGTCTTCAAATTCGGAGACTAGTCGGGTCAGCGCTTCGGAGTCGGCCACCAATGCGTCCTGAGTGAGAAAAACTACGATGTCGCAATCACTCAAGTGATGCAGCGCACTTTGGCGAGTGGCGCCATGATTAAAAGTCTCACGGCTGATTTCCAGCGTCTCAAAGCCCGCATCGCGTGCGGCTTCGGCGGTACCGTCGATAGAACAAGAGTCCATTACCAATACGCGAAATCCATCTGCGGCAAAAGCGGTTCGTTTCAGCCACTCATGCCACAGGGCACCAGCATTCAATGTTGGCACACATAGGCCTACGCTATTCACTACGCTCTCTCATCATCTGTTGGTGGACACGAGTCATTACAATAAATCCAAACAAAATAGCATATTTTTAACGAGTTACTGATATAGAACTATAGATTGTAATAATTGTCATTTGCTTTTATTGGTGGTGAAGCCCAAAAAGCTCCTACCTAGTCGTGCCTTTTAAGGAACCAAAGAGCCGCAGAATTCTCAAAAAACCTTCGCTGCTGTATAGTAGCCACCTGCCAGTACTGGCCAAGCCCTAAGATGTATTAATTTCACCAAGGACGGCGTATGAAAACCTATTTGTTCAATTGCCTTCTCGCAAAAAAGAAGCAGAAAGAAAATGCTAATATAGACGATTTTGCACAACAACTGATAAAAAGATATTAGTCATTACGTGTTGATCTTATTCTAGTCTTATATAAATGATGGCGAAAATTGCCTGAAAAGATAATCCGAGGAATTGATGAACCCCCATTCTGATCAACCAATATCATTCAAGTCGTTGCTAAAAAGTTTATGGCAGCATCGCGACCTTATTATAACGATGACTAAGCGCGATATTGCTGGACGTTATAGAGGGTCAGTGTTAGGACTGTTTTGGTCATTCCTAAATCCTGTTTTCATGCTGTTAGTGTATACCTTTGTTTTCTCGGTGGTGTTCAATGCCCGCTGGGGCGTAGGTGAAGATGAAACTAGCACTCAGTTTGCGGTTGTCCTTTTTGCAGGTTTGGTGGTGCATAGCTTTTTTGCAGAGGTGTTGAGTAAAGCGCCTGGCTTGGTGCTGGGGAGCTCCAACTATGTCAAGAAAGTTGTGTTTCCTTTGGAAATACTGCCCGCCATTGCATTAGGTAGCGCCATTTTCCACACTGCTATTAGCCTTCTAGTACTGCAGTTCGCCTACATCGTATTTACTGGCATCCCTCCTTGGACCATTATCCTATCGCCTATTGTCTTCTTCCCACTGGCTGTGTTGTCGTTAGGTGTGGCCTGGATGCTGGCTGCACTGGGGGTGTTCCTGCGTGATATCGGCCAGTTCATTGGCGTCATAATAACCGTACTGTTATTCCTGTCACCGATCTTCTTTCCTATCGATCGACTTCCAGAAGAGTATCAGATATTGATATTGCTGAATCCTTTAACCTTTATTATCGAGCAAGCAAGAGAAGTCCTAATCTGGGGGCGTTTGCCTGATTGGTTAGGGCTGGGAGTATATACGTTTTTTTCTACCGTTTTCGCTTGGTTAGGATATGCATGGTTTCAGAAAACCAGAAAGGGATTTGCTGATGTCCTCTAATAAAACGATAATTAAAGTAGATAATATTCATAAATATTATCAGGTTTATGATAAGCCTAATGATCGATTGAAGCAGTTTGTTGTTCCGCGTTTGAAAAAACTGATGGGCGCAGAGCACACAAGCTACTTTAAAGAGTTCAAGGCGCTTCATAACGTTTCATTCGAGGTCAAACAAGGTGAAACGGTCGGTATCATTGGTCGTAATGGTTCGGGTAAATCAACGCTGCTACAGATGATCTGCGGCACGCTGACACCCACCCAGGGCCAGATCGAGACCCGTGGCCGGATTGCAGCGCTGCTGGAGCTTGGCTCCGGTTTTAACCCAGAGTTCACGGGGCGCGAAAACGTCTACATGAACGCTACTGTGCTGGGCCTTACCACTGAAGAAGTGAGCGATCGCTTCGACAGTATCGTTGAGTTTGCCGATATCGGCGACTTTATTGATCAGCCAATTAAGACATACTCAAGCGGCATGGCGGTACGCCTAGCGTTCGCAGTAATTGCACACGTAGATGCCGACATACTCGTCATCGATGAAGCGCTATCGGTAGGTGACGCTTTTTTTGTTCAGAAATGCATGCGCTTTCTGCGCAAGTTCATGGAACACGGAACTGTTCTGTTCGTAAGTCACGACACAGGCGCCATTATCAATCTTTGTCAGCGTGTAGTATGGCTAGACAAGGGCGAAATCAAGATGATCGGAGAGCCGAAAGACATATCCAAGGCGTATCTGGCTGCCATGTACATCTCGCAGCAGGATGGTACCGCGCCAATGACAGTCAATAAGGATGAAAAGAGCGACAGTTCCGATCAAGAAGAGACTGTCGAAGACGTTCGAGACATGCGGTTGGATTTTCTTAACACGACCCAGTACCGCAACGACATTGAAATAGTGAAGTTTGATGAAAACTCGGAAGGCTTCGGCAGTGGTGGGGCTGTCATCGACTCGGCGCACCTGCTGGATGAAAACGATCAACGCCTGGCCTGGGTAGTGGGTGGTGAAAACGTCACGGTAAGAATCGAGTGCACCGCCAATGCTTACCTGGCCAGCCCAATTGTCGGCTTCCTTGTCAAAGACAGGCTGGGTCAGCACCTGTTTGGTGACAACACTTACCTCACCTATGTAGAGGAGCCGATTCACATTGCTGAAGGCGAAACCTTCGTGGCCAATTTCCAATTCAGGATGCCGGTTTTGCCGATGGGTGATTACTCAATGACGGTAGCGATCGCTGAAGGCAGCCAGCAAGGGCATGTCCAGCACCACTGGATGCACGACGCCATCGTATTGAAGTCGCATAGCAGCAGTGTCAGTACTGGGCTAGTAGGTGTACCTATGAAAAAGATTGAGATGACCAGCTTATGAATATTTATCAGCAGATGTTGAAGTCTTCGTTTGTTTCGAAAGAACCCTCGAAGTTTCCCAGTGCATGGTTAGGTCATATACCCTTTGGCGCGTGGCTGGTCGAAACCGTAAAGCCAGACTGCTTGGTCGAGCTGGGTACCCACTACGGGCACTCCTACTTCTCCTTTTGTGAAAGCATCGACAGAAACAAGCTGCCCACCCGTTGCTACGCGGTAGATACCTGGGAAGGGGATGAGCACGCAGGCTTATATTCTGAACACGTGTTTGATGTGGTTAGCAAGCACCATGATGAGCACTACAAAGATTTCTCTAAACTGCTGAGAATGACTTTCGACGAAGCCGTAGAGAACTTTGCCGATGGGGATGTCGATTTTCTACACATTGATGGCCTGCACAGCTACGAAGCAGTTAAGCACGATTTTGAAACCTGGTTACCCAAGCTCTCCGAAAGGGGCGTTGTACTGTTCCACGACACCAACGTACGTGAGCGTGACTTCGGTGTCTGGAAGCTATGGAGCGAGTTAAAAGATCACTACCCGCACATCATCTTTGAACACTCCTTTGGCCTCGGCGTGCTGTTTGTGGGTAAAGAGCAGCCTGTAGCCGTGTTAGAGCTCGTTAAAGAGTGGTCACAGCCGGAAGGCCACGCGTTTATCCGCAAATATTTCTCCAAGCTTGGCGAAGTGATTGAGCACCAATGGGTGATTACCCAGCTGCATGAAGCGGTTGCCAATGCTAATCAGGAAATAGCCAAGCGGGATGATTTAGTCAAGGCGCTTAATCATGACATTCAAGAGCGTGATAGGGTAATTAAAGAGCACGTTAACGCCATACAAGAGCGTGAAAGTGTTCTTCAAGACACGCAAGCTCAGTTAGCTGATAGAGATGCAGAGTTCGAACTGCTCAATGCCCGCATCGGTGAGCGTGATAGATCTCTCTTGGAGCGTGGCCAACATCTGGCCGAAAAAGAGTGCCAGTTAGCAGATATTCTTAGTTCTAGAAGCTGGAAATTAACCAAGCCGCTGCGTGATGCCATGGTGGCAATCAAGCAGTGCCGTCGAGCATTAGGTTTAATCAAACCAGCCGTGCAGCGTGGTGGTGGAGTGAAAAGTACGCTACGCAAAGCCGTTGCAATTTATCGTAGTGAAGGCTTAGCAGGGGTTAAAAGAGGATTTCGGCTGGTAGAAGCGACATCGAGCGTTGCGATGCCTCACGTCACTGACCCCGTCTATCTCGCAGCGATCAGCCACCTTGCACCAGAGTACACAGCCCCCCGAGTGTTGATCGTGGCTGAGTTCAGCATTCCGCAGTGTAAGAAGTACCGCGTTACCCAAAAGCAGAAAATGTTTGAGCACCTGGGTGTTGAGTGTACAGCGATCGATTGGAACGAGTCGGAAACAGCGATAAAAGCCCTGCAGACCCACTCCATGGTTATTTTTTACCGTGTTCCAGGCTTTCCCAATGTTTTAAGCGTTATTGAAGAAGCCAAGCGACTGAATATCCCAACCTACTGGGAAGTCGACGACCTGATCTTTAACCGCGAAGTTTTGCTGAATAGCAAAACGCTGGCGGGGCTCAGCAACGATGATTTCCAAGGCTTGCTGACTGGCGCCGAGCTCTACCTAAAAGCCATGCTCAGCTGTGATAACGGCATCGCCTCGACCACCGGTCTGGCCAAGGCAATGCAAGAGTCTGGTATGAGCAGCGTTCAGGTGGTGGAAAATGCACTGGATGCACAGACCATGGTCGTGGCCGAAAAGGTAAACAAAAAGCGCAAAACGGCGATTAAAGACGACGTCATTCGTATTGTCTACGGCTCCGGCACCAACACTCATAATGTCGATTTCCAGGAAGCCGTGCCAGCGTTTCTGGAAACGCTGTCCACCCACAGCAATGTACACTTCCGCTTGATCGGCTTGTTAGACCTGCCTGCTGAGTTTGATCAGTACGAGTCCCGTATCGAACGGATTCCTGTCTGCTCCTATGAAGAGTATTTAGAGAGCTTGGCCGAGTGTGATATCAGCATCGCCCCGTTAGAGCACTATGTGTTCAACGACTCGAAGAGCAATATCAAGTTTCTGGAGGCATCCGCCGTGCAGGTGCCCTCTATCTGCTCGCCAAGGGCAGCCTTTACCAGCGCCATTACCCACGGCGTAGAAGGCTTTCTCTGCGAAACAGACCAGGAGTGGAAAGAAGCATTTACACAGTTGGTAAATGATGCAGCGCTTCGCGAAAAGATGGCAGCAAATGCCTATGCCTCCGTAATGCAGGCCTACTCCCCGGAAAACATTGCCACCCAGCAACTGCAGCCTATTCTGAGTGATTTTACCAAGCACGAGGCAAGCACTTCGCAGCATCTTAAGCGCACGGTGTTGGCGGTCAATTGCTACTACAAGCCTCGCGCCTTTGGCGGCGCCACCGTGGTCGCGGCAGAGATGAATACGCGCCTGAATCAGCGTAACGATTTTGACATGCACATGTTCACTGCAGTGCCGACCAGTGTGGCGGAAGCCTATCAGGTTAGGCGCTACGAAGCGGATGGCATCAACGTCTACGGCATGGGACTACCTGATGGGCTGGATGACAAGTCACAGTTCGATAACCCCCATGTCGTGCAGGCGCTGAGCGATGTGCTGAGTGTCGTCCAGCCAGATATTGTGCACCTGCACAGCATTCAGGGAATCGGCCTGCCGATAGTCGACCTGTGCAAGGAACGGAACATCAAGTACGTCATCACGCTGCACGATGCATGGTGGCTGTGTGGTCGCCAGTTCATGATTGATCGGCGCGGCAAGTTCTGTGGCCAATACGTGATTGATCGGGACGTATGCGCCTCCTGTGTAGATAACGCCAGCCTCAATAATGAGCGTTTGGACAGAATGGATGCCGCGCTCAGCGGAGCCTCTGCGTTGCTGGCACCCAGCCGCTTTTTTGCCGACTTCTTTATTGCCAACGGCTATTCAGAAAAAAAGGTACTGGTGAATAAGAACGGTATCCGTAAGCCAGGCAACACACCCAAAATCGCTCATGATGGGCCTGTTCGCTTCGGCTACGTGGGGGGCAATACTGAAATCAAGGGCGTGCATCTCGTCAAGAAGGTGTTCACCGAACTCGATAGTGCAGATGCGGAACTCGTTATTGTCGATAATGCCCGCAATCTTGGGTTTTCAACCTACGACCCCAGCACCTTCAAGAACATGCAAAGAGTGGAAATCGTACCCGCCTATACACAGGATACGATTGACAACTTCTTCGCCAGTATCGATGTACTGCTGTTCCCGACCCAGTGGAAAGAGAGCTTCGGTTTGACCATCAGGGAAGCGCTGGCCAGAAACGTCTGGGTCATTACAACCGATGCTGGGGGGGTCGTCGAAGACATCATTTCGGGTGTGAATGGCATCGTCATCCCATTTAGCGATAAAGGTGAGCGCCTGAAAGAGGCGGTTCTGGAATCCATCCGAGTGTTTAAAAACTATCGCCCAGGGGATGAAATCAAACTGGAAAACAGCCATCTCACCTACTTTGAAGATCAGGCGGAAGAGCTAGTGGAGATACTGATTGGCGTAGATGACGGCCTTTATTCCACAAGTGATAGCATCATTGAAACCAGTGAGTGCCAGCATGCCAATCCCTCCTAACGTGGCAACACGGCGTACTACGGCCATTATTGTCACCTACCACCCGGCACTGGAAGTGCTGGGTGAACTTGTTGACCGGCTAATCAGTCAAGTAGAAACGGTGCTGATTGTGGATAACGGCTCAGATGAAAACCTTGCTAGCTGGAATGCCAGTCGGCAACAACCTGCCGACCACATCATTGTCTTGGGTGAAAATCGCGGCATTGCCTCAGCGCAGAACGTAGGTATTGCCTGGGCCAAGCAGCAGGACGCCACCCACGTGCTGTTAATGGATCAAGACAGCCTGCCCGCGACCGCCATGCTTGAAAAGCTGCATGCCGCACTAGCCAGTGAACCGGCGGCCGCTTCTGCCGGGCCCCGCTATTTGGATACCCGCCAAAAAAACCCGCCACCGTTTCTGCAAATCCGCAACTGGCGGTTATGCAGGCATAGCTGTGACAGTGACAGGGCCGTGTTGCCGGTCGATTATCTGATCGCCTCCGGGTGCCTGATTCCTGTTCCGGTGCTGGAAAAAGTAGGTGGCATGCGCGATGACTTATTTATCGACTATGTCGACATAGAGTGGGGGCTGCGAGCAGGACATCACGGCTTTCAAAGCTATGGTGTCTGCGGTGCGCATATGGAGCACAGTCTGGGCGAAATGCCTATCGAGTTTCGTGGTCGGAAAATACCGCTGCACAGCCCATTGCGTCACTATTATCACTTCAGAAATGCCGTGCTGCTCTACCGTACCGGATGGGTGCCGCTGCAGTGGAAATGTGTCGATGCATGGCGGTTACTGTTGAAATATGGTTTTTACACTTTATATGCTAAACCTCGTCGACAACATTTTATGAAAATGACCCAAGGGTTATTCCACGGCATCATCGGCAGGGCAGGCAAGTAGCGTTCAGTGTTTTGGCATGTGCACCATGTGAAAACGATGAGATTAATCAGGGATCGATCAAAGAGTGATCCGCAATAGTGGTGATTTAGCATGAATATTCTAGTAACAGGTGGAGCAGGGTTTATCGGTTCAGCGGTAATCCGTTACCTGATCGAGCAGACCGAACACGCCGTGGTGAATGTGGATGCCTTGACCTACGCAGGCAATCTTGAGTCGCTAACCGCCATAGACAGCAGCGACCGCTACACCTTTGAGCAGGCCGATATCGGTGATGCGGCAAGCATGGCTGCCATTCTGGAGCGCCACCAGCCGGATGCCGTGATGCACCTGGCGGCGGAATCCCACGTAGACCGCTCCATTGATGGCCCCGCCGCCTTTATTCAAACCAATATCGTCGGCACCTACACGCTGCTCGAAGCCGTTCGTCACTACTGGAAAGGCCTGCAGGCAAGCGCCCCTGAAAAAGCCAGTGCATTCCGCTTCCATCACATCTCGACAGATGAAGTGTATGGCGATCTGGAAGGCCCGGAGGACCTGTTTATCGAAGAAACTCCCTACGCCCCCAGTTCTCCTTACTCCGCCAGCAAGGCAAGTTCAGACCACCTGGTCCGCGCATGGCACCGCACTTACGGCCTGCCTGTATTGGTCACCAACTGTTCCAACAACTATGGGCCGTACCATTTCCCCGAAAAGCTTATCCCATTGATGATTTTGAATGCATTGGCGGGTAAGTCACTACCCGTTTATGGCAATGGCCAGCAAGTGCGTGACTGGCTATATGTAGAAGACCACGCCCGCGCGTTGGTCAAGGTCGTCACGGAAGGCATCGTCGGCGAAACCTACAATATCGGCGGGCATAATGAGCAAACGAACCTGCACGTGGTGGAAACCATCTGTGAGATTCTGGATGAATTGGTGTTAAAGGAGAGAGGAGTAAGGAGTGAGGAGAACCCCTCACAAGCACAGCACTCAAGCCTCACCATTCACCACTCACCCCTCACATCTTTCAAAGAGCTAATCACCTTCGTACAAGACCGCCCAGGCCATGACCTGCGTTACGCCATTGATGCCAGCAAGATCGAGCGTGAACTAGGTTGGACGCCAGAAGAAACCTTCGAAACCGGGTTACGCAAAACTGTGCAGTGGTACCTCGCCAATGAAACCTGGTGGAAACGTGTACAAGACGGCAGCTACCAGGGCCAACGGTTAGGTAGTTTGTAAGAGGTACGGCACAGGCTCGTAGCGCGTGGTAGGCGGAGTACACCCTCGGGCGCAGCGCGTAGCGGTGCCAAATGCACTAGCTTCCCACGTGCTTTTAAAAAAAGGATTTCCAATGAAAATTCTCATTACCGGCGGAAGTGGCCAAGTAGGCTTTGAACTGCGTCGTCAATTGGCAACGCTGGGTGAAGCTTTAGCACCTAGCCGTGCAGTGCTGGATCTTTCCGACGCCGATGCCGTCACGGCTTACCTAGATCAGCATAAGCCAGACCTAATCGTCAACGCAGCAGCCTACACAGCCGTCGATAACGCCGAGTCAGACCAAGCTATGGCAACGCGCCTAAACGCCGAATTGCCAGCGCAGTTGGCGGAATACTGTCAGCAGCAGGGCGGTTGGCTAATCCACTACTCCTCGGATTACGTGTACAGCGGCGAAGGCACTGCCCCCTGGCATGAAGACGACGCCACCGGGCCATGCAACGCCTACGGTGCGACCAAGCTGGCCGGTGATGTAGCAGTTGCCAACAGCGGCTGCAAGCACCTGATTTTCCGCACCAGTTGGGTCTACAGCGCCTTCGGGAAAAGCTTTTTGGCCACCATGCTGCGGCTAGGGGCCGAGCGGTCAGCATTAAGCATTGTCAGTGACCAAATGGGTGCGCCCACACCCGCACGCCTGATTGTACTCGTCACCCAACAGGCGTTAGCTACGCTGCGTAACCCCAAAACCGCCAACGATCTGGAAAGCGGCGTGTATCATCTCGCCCCCAAAGGTGAAACTAGCTGGTATGGCTTTGCCTGCGAGATATTCCAGGTAGCGAAGCAGGCCGGGTTGGCGATGGCGATTACCCCTGAAGGCGTCTCCGCCATCCCCACCGCAGAATACCCCACCCCAGCTACCCGCCCGCTGAATTCTCGGCTGGCAGCAGCTAAGATAGAAGCAGCATTGGGAATTCAGATGCCCAGTTGGCAAAGCCAGTTGGCGCTTACCGTGGAAGAAATAGCGAGCTCACGTTAGTGGCGAAGCAATAAAAAGGAGCAATAATCATGCAACGTAAAGGCATCATTTTAGCGGGGGGCAGCGGAACTCGCCTGCATCCCATCACGCGCGGTGTTTCCAAGCAACTGCTGCCTATTTACGATAAGCCGATGATCTATTACCCCGTCTCGGTACTCATGCTGGCAGGCATTCGAGAAATCCTGATCATCTCCACACCCGAAGACCTGCCCCAATACAAGAACCTGTTGGGCAATGGCGACTCCTTCGGCGTTCGCTTTGAATACGCCGCTCAGCCCAGCCCAGACGGCCTCGCCCAAGCGTTTCTTATTGGCGAAGAGTTCATCGGCGATGCGCCGGTGTGTCTGGTGCTGGGCGACAATATCTTCCACGGCCAGCACTTTTCCGACCAGTTGAAGCGTGCCTCTGACCAAGCCAGCGGCGCTACGGTGTTTGGTTACCTGGTCAAAGACCCTGAGCGTTTCGGCGTAGTGGAGTTCGACGAAGATGGCACAGCGGTCTCGATCGAAGAGAAACCTGCCAAGCCCAAATCACCCTACGCAGTCACCGGCCTCTACTTCTACGACAACGACGTGGTTGAAATTGCCCAACAGGTGAAACCCTCTGAGCGCGGTGAACTTGAAATTACCAGTGTCAATAACGCCTATCTAGAGCGTGGCGACCTGCGCGTTGAACGGTTAGGCCGCGGTTTTGCATGGCTAGACACCGGCACCCACGACAGCCTGCTGGAAGCCAGCCAGTACGTGCAAACCATTGAGCACCGACAAGGCCTGAAAGTCGCCTGCTTAGAAGAGATCGCCTGGCAGCAAGGCTGGCTAACCGATGAAGCGCTGCGCGAAAGCGCCACTGCGCTAGCCAAAACCGGCTATGGCCAATACCTGTTACACCGTCTAGATGCGGAAGGGAGCCACTAATGCTTGTTGAAAAAACCGCGTTGCCCGAAGTAGTGATTTTAACCCCCAAGGTATTTGGCGACGAACGCGGGTTCTTTATGGAAAGTTTTAATCAGCAGGCCTTCGAGCAGGCCACCGGCTGTAAGCGAAACTTTGTGCAAGACAACCACTCCCGCTCACGCCAAGGGGTGCTGCGCGGCATTCACTACCAGCTAGAGCGGCCCCAGGGCAAGCTGGTGCGTGTAGCGCACGGAAGCGTGTGGGATTTAGCTGTCGATTTACGCCGCGACTCAGCACAGTTTGGTCAGTGGGTAGGTGTCGAACTCTCCGCTGAAAACAATCGGCAACTGTGGGTGCCCGAAGGCTTTGGCCACGCCTTTGTGGTGATGTCTGAAACGGCTGACTTTCTCTACAAGACCACTGATTTCTACCACCCTGAATCAGAGCGCTGCATTCGCTTTGACGACCCGGAGCTAGCCATCGAATGGCCTGAACTGCCGGTACCGTTTGCGCTTTCAGAAAAAGACCAGGCGGGTAGCGCGTTCAAGTCAGCGGACGTATATAAATCCCTTTAAATTTTTAAAAAAGTAGTAATAAAGCATTACGTGTAATGCCTGAATTTAGACATTAAGCAACGCCTATAATGTATCTCAGGCATCACATTGACGAGTGTTAGGTGTACTGCAAAGGTATCTGTCATGGGGCGAAATATACACAGCATTGGCCAAATGGTGAACGTCAATCAAAAGTACCAGTATGCTATCGATTCGCAGGCCTAAAGGTGGATCACTCAGCTCTCTCAGCTTGAATGACCCAGCAATAACAGCGCCTCGCCTGTTGAATGGTAGAAGAGCCTAAAAAAGATGTGCTAGGAAGCGGAATAGCAATCAAATTTCTCAGCTTTGCTGAGTAAATAGCTAGGCCTGCGTTAAAAGTTGCGCTAGCCTGATGAGCAGTTGGCGGTGAAAGAATTTGGTCACTAGAAATCCATGGCTTTATAAGCTATTTAGTTATACTGCTAAGTGAAATGAATTGCTTGTACAAGGTTTGTTGAACTAGAGCCTCGGCAGTTAATCCCCTACAATAGGCGAAAGGTGCAAAAAACTATTTAGAGTAAGTACCTAATTTAGTTAGCGCACCATCACTTTTAGCCGCGCAGAAGGATAGGGCAAGGGAATACGCCCGTTACAATCCCTGGGCGGTAGCGTGCTTTTAATTTGGAATCAATTATGCCAGTATCCCAACGTTCAATGGTACCGCCAGCTCGCATGCTGCTAGCGGCGCTGGGTTTAGTCATTGTTAGCGGCTGTGCCTCATATCCATCTAGCTATTCGCAGCAAGAAGCACAGTATGTGCTAAACAATGATCCTGCCACGCTGCTCCAAAATGAAAACCTTAACAACTTCTTATCCCAAGCACCCGCAGGCGGAGTGTTACACCTTGCCAAGAGCCCGTGGGGCGATAACGTTGAAATCATAGTTGATGAGGCGTATCTAGCCGCCAGTGGGCGTGAATGCCGCAAGCTACAAATTGTCGAGGTGTCGAGCAACGCGGGTCGCAGTGGGCTTGTGTGTAAAACACCTAATGGCTGGGTGAACCAAAGGGTTGTGGCAAAAATATCTCAGGGACGCAATTAATGAACGTTAATTTCATGCTCAATAGCGCGTCGCTTCTATTCAATCGCGTTTCGTTAAAAAAATCTCTCGCTACTGCTTCCACCGCTTTAATTGTTGCGCTTGCAAGCTCTAGCGCATGGGCGCAATCGCTTAGCCTATCCGACAGCATGCTACAGCAGCAGGGGGGGCAGAGGGCTGAGCAACAGGGAGAAGTTGATGATTCGCCGCGTGCGGACTGGCGTAGTGGCACCTACGGCCCAGTTTCGATGCCGCTTCAAGACCCAGAAGCCTTGCCTCCTTTTGGCGCCAATTTATTTAGCGGTGGTTTCCGTGGTGCTATGGGGGATGGCTTAAATCCCGATTACCGTATCAAGCCCGGCGATCAGGTTACAGTTCGCGCCTGGGGAGCCTTTGAGCTTGACCGTGTGCTACCGGTAGATGCCCAGGGCAATATTTTCATACCTGGCTCTGGCCCGTTAAATGTGGAAGGGCAAAATAGCCAAGAAGTGGATGGCAGTGTGCGTAGTGCCATTACCGCGGTTTATCCCGACAACGTAGAGGTCTACACGAATCTGCAAGGCGTACAACCGGTGGCGGTATATGTTACTGGCTATGTGGAAAATCCTGGTCGTTATGCAGGTACACCCAACGACTCGCTACTTTATTTTTTAGATCAATCAGGTGGTATCGATCAAGACTTAGGCAGTTACCGAAAAGTGCGTGTAGTGCGCGACGAGCAAACCGTTGCCACTGTTGATCTTTACGATTTTCTACTCAATGGCAGTATTGCCCGCCCTCAGTTCCAGGATGGTGATACCATTGTCGTGGAAGAGCGCGGTCCCGCGATTGCCGTAGGCGGCGATGTGCACCGAGAGCACCGCTACGAACTGATAGGCAACCAGCTAAGTGGCGCCGAATTAGTCAACTTGGCGCGGTTAAAGAGTGGGGTTTCCCATGTGTTGTTACGCGGTGACCGAGAAAAAGGCCCCATAGCGCAATACTTCCCAATCGACATGTTTGCAGGCCAAATCATTCGTAGCGGTGATGAAGTGCAGTTCAGTGCTGACCAGCGCAGCGAAACCATCGTGGTGGAAGTAGAGGGTAGTTACTATGGTCCCTCACGCTATGCCTTGCCGAGAGATGCCCGTTTAAGCGAACTGTTAGACGCTATTGCCGTACCAGAAAATATGACCGCGGTAGAGAGCATTTCAATACAGCGGGAAAGCGTAAAAGAGCAACAGGCACAGTCGCTTGAAGACAGCCTTCGACGCCTGGAGACCACCTACCTGGGTGCACCTTCAAATACCAATGAAGAAGCTCAAATTCGTGTACAAGAAGCCGAGCTAATCCAAGACTTCATTTCCCGCGCTAGTGAGCTAGAGCCTAGTGGTCGTTTAGTGGTAGCCCACAATGACCGCATCTCCGATATTCGCCTTCAAGATGGCGATGTGGTTACGATTCCAGAAATCAGTGATTCCATGCTGATCAGCGGAGAAGTGTTGGTACCCCAAGCCGCTGTTTACCGCCCCGGCATGAGCGTGATCGATTATATTGAAGGTGCCGGTGGCTTTACCGAACGTGCAGATGACGACCACATTTTAGTGGTGCGCCAAAATGGCGCCGTTGAAAACGCCCGCAATGTTAACCTACGGCCTGGCGATGAAATCCTTGTGATGCCTGCTCCTCCCACGCACAATCTTCAATTAGCCTCCACGATTACTCAAATTCTTTATCAAGTGGCGGTCGCCACTCGCGTAGCGGTTGATCTGTAATCTGGGGGGAGTAGTGAGTCGTTAATAGTGAATCGTGAATCGTGGTTCTATTTTCAACTCATGATTCATAGCTCACCTCCAAAATTGAGTGAAGCGACGCAGGAACACACTTTGTATTTCTCTATAGAAGTAGTGTTATGGATAACGTAAACAGCGGGCCGCGACGTGCGCGCACGCCGTGGCAGGTGACGCGCAGCGTGTGGTACGCCATGTTTATGCGCGAAGCTATTTCACGCACCATGGCTGACCGCATGGGCTGGTTCTGGATGATTTTTGAGCCCGTTGCGCTAGTGGGGATTATGGTGGCTATCCGCAGTTTCATACGCGGCGGTGGTGCTCTCATTGTAAACGCACCCTTTATTCCCTGGTTAATAACAGGCTTGATGGGCTTCTTCCTGGTGCGTGAGGGTATGCAACGAGGAATGGGCGCCATTGATGGCAACAAAGCACTGTTTGCCTACCGTCAGGTGAGTCCAGTAGATCCCGTCCTAGTACGTAACTTTCTGGAAGGCATGCTACGCAGTTTTGTCTTTCTGATTTTTATCGGCGGTGGCTTGATGTTAGGCCTAGAAATGTACCCAGACAACGCTATTCGCGCTATAGGGGGATGGCTTTCACTATGGAGCTTGGGTTTAGGCCTTGGGTTGGTGGTTTCGGTGGCCGCGACGTTAGTGCCAGAAATAGGTAAAATCATTCGTATGATATCACTCCCTCTAATGATTTTATCCGGGGTTATTTTTCCGTTAAATACAATGCCGCACTGGCTGCTTGAATACTTAATGCTTAATCCTATTCCTCATGGTTTAGAAACACTACGCCTTGGTTTTTTCGAAAATTACCAAGTAGTCCATGGTACTAGTATGCTCTATTTTTGGCTGTTTACATTCACACTCATTGCCCTGGGGCTTTTAATGCACCTACGCTTTTCTGATCGTTTAAAGGCAAAATAATCCATGCAACGTTCTTTACCCCGTTTTGTTAAAAAGTCGCCGCACTGGGTCGTGGCATTGATTGCAATTGCAGTGGTTTCATTCTATTGGTTCGTTTGGGCTGAAGAGCGTTACGTTTCTCGTGCGACATTTGTACTTGAAAGCCCTCAAGTTGCTTCACCAGAGTTTAGTTTGTCTTCACTAATAGGCGGAGGAGGAAGCGGTAATACTCACGATCTACTGTTGCTACGTGAGCACTTACTCTCTGTGGATATGCTGCGTCGTCTAGATGAAGAACTCAATATCCGCCAACATTATACGGAACACGGTGATTTTTTTGCCAAACTTGGCGACCGCGATGCCCCTATCGAAGATCTGCATAAATACTACCTGCGTCGGGTAGAAGTAGAGCTTGATGAGTACGCTGGCGTGTTAAATATCTATGTACAGGGTTATACGCCTGAATTCGCCCACCAAATGACAACTTTGCTGCTAGAAGAAGGTGAAGAGCATATGAATGAAATGGGGCACAGGCTGGCTGAAGAGCAGGTAAATTTTCTAGAGCAGCAAATGGTGCGCCTCGATGAACGCTTTACCGAAACACGTAAAGCATTACTAGAGTATCAAAATGAGTATGGGTTGGTGTCGCCAACAGATACTGTAACGAGCATTAACCAAGTAGTGTCTACGCTAGAAGCAGATTTAGCCCGCTTGCAAGCTCAGCGCAACGCACTTTCCAGTTTTCAAAGCGCTCAATCTCCTGAGTTGCGCCAAGTGGAGCGTAATATTACCGCGCTACGCGATCAAATTGTTGAGCAGCGAGATCGGATAGCCCAGGCATCGGGTGACTCGCTAAACAGTGTTTCAGCTGAATATGAAACCCTTGAACTGCAAGCGCAGTTTGCGCAAGAAACCTACTCCAGTGCTCTAGCCGCGCTTGAGAACACACGGCTTGAAGCCGCACGTCAGCTAAAGCAAATCAGCGTGCTGCAAAGCCCGTTAATGCCAGAATATCCCACAAAACCTGACAGGCTCTATAACAGCAGCGTATTCGCCATTATCACGATCTTTCTCGCGTTTATCCTTAGCATGCTGATCATGATCATCAAAGATCACCGCGATTAAGCTTGGTATGGTGAATAGTGCCACTCGCCACTCGCCACTCACTACTCACAACATGCCCGACATCATTCATCACGGCGGCGCCACTGGCGTTACCGGTAGCTGCCACCAATTGCTGCTCAACCGCCACGAATCGCTGCTGGTGGATTGCGGTCTCTTTCAAGGCGAAGATGCCTTGGAAGATAGCTTCGAACAACTGCAGATTGAATTCGATATCAGCACGGTTAAAGCGCTCATTATCACCCACGTACACATCGACCACGTAGGTAGGCTACCCTACCTGCTGGCCGCTGGGTTCACCGGGCCCATTATCTGCTCGATCCCCACAGCCAAACTCCTACCGCTAGTGATAGAAGACGCGCTAAAAGTCGGTTTTACCCGTAATGCTCAACTAATTGAACGTTTTCAAGCGCAGCTTGAAAAGCAGATTGTTAGCGTGCCTTACGGCGAATGGCATAAAGTAGTAAGCGACCACTACGGCGATAAAGCCGGGAAAGAGTCAAGTGAAGCAGTCGGCATTACCCGCGTAAAACTAAAACGGGCAGGACATATTCTCGGCTCCAGCTACGTAGAGGTGAGTTACCAAGACGCTAAGACCAGCGAAAAAGAGCGTATCGTATTTTCTGGCGATCTAGGCGCTCCCTATGCACCACTGTTACCTGCGCCGCAATCTCCCTTCGGCTGCAATCAACTAGTACTTGAAAGCACTTACGGAAACCGTCGACATCCAGACCGCCGCCAGCGACGTGCTACTTTAAAAGCCGCCGTGGAGCAAGCACTAGCCAACGGTGGCACGGTGATGGTACCAGCGTTCAGTATTGGCCGAACACAAGAACTACTTTATGAATTAGAAACCATTATTTACCAAGCGCGCTCAGCGCAGTGGAAGTCACTGGAAATCATTGTAGACTCGCCGCTAGCCGCACGCTTCACTCACGTTTACCGCGAGCTAAAACCCTATTGGGATAAAGAAGCGCAGCGTCGTCTGCGTAGTGGGCGCCACCCGCTAAACTTTGCCAGCCTGTATACTGTGGACAGTCACGCAGAACATGAGCAAACCGTTGCTTATCTGGCTAAAACAGGTCGCCCCGCCATTGTTATTGCTGCCAGTGGCATGTGCGCAGGCGGGCGCATTATGAACTACCTCAAAGCCATGCTAAGCGATGAACGCCACCAAGTGCTCTTTGTGGGCTACCAAGGGGCAGGCACGCCAGGGCGAGATATTCAACAATACGGCCCGCAGGGAGGCTGGGTAGCCATAGACGGCCAACGCATTGATATCAAAGCAGGTGTTTCCACCATCAGCGGTTATTCCGCTCACGCAGATCAAAAAAACCTGATTAACTTTGTTAAACGCATGCGCAGCTGGCCCCATACCATTCGCCTAGTACACGGAGAACAAGCCGCCCGCGCCGCGCTTAAAGTTGAACTTGAGGCCATGTATGCCCGAAAAGGCAAAGAAGTTAGGGTGGTGAGTGGTGAGTGGTGAGTGGTGAGTGGTGAGTTGGAGTCATCAGGAAGCATCAGGAGCTAAGGGTTTGGCAGCAAGCCATGGATCTGGTAGAGCTATCCTATCAAGTAACTGCAGAATTCCCCGATGATGAGAAATATGGACTTACAGTTCAGTTACGTAGAGCTACTATTTCAATTCCAAGCAATATCGCCGAAGGCGCCGCAAGAGGTAGCACGCAAGAATTTATCCGCTTCCTTTACATATACCAAGGTTCGTTGAGCGAGCTAGCAACACAGCTACTCATAGCAAACCGCCTGAACTATCTAGATGATGTATCTTCGATCATAAATAACATTCAGCAAATCTCAGCCCAGCTCGGTGGCTTAATCAAACACCTAAAGAGACGGCGAATTCTGAGCCCTCAAGAATTTTCTATTCACCATTCACGAATTAAAAAAATGATTGAAATCAATAACCTATTCAAGCGCTATCACAATCACCATGGCAGTGACTGGGTATTGAAAGACATTAATTTGAGCTTTCCTCAGGGCGTTAGTGTGGGCCTGATTGGTGCCAACGGTGCGGGTAAATCTACGCTTTTACGTTTGGTTGCTGGTATGGATAAACCCGACCGCGGTGAAGTGATTCGCTATAGCCGTGTTTCTTGGCCTGTCGGCCTATCTGGTGGTATGCAAGGCAATATGACTGGTCGGCAGAACGTAAAATTTGTTGCGCGCGTACAAGGCAGTGGCTCTGAAGAGGTTAAACGAGTCATCAAATTTGTAGAAGACTTTGCAGAAATAGGCCCCGCCTTCGATGAACCAATTCGCACTTATTCATCGGGTATGAAATCGCGGATCTCGTTCGGCCTTTCACTCGCCTTTGACTTTGATGTTTACATCTCGGACGAAGCAACCGCCGTGGGTGACCGGGCCTTTAAGGCAAAAGCCAAAGAGCTATTTAATTCCAAAGTGGGCGTCGCCTCGCTAATTATGGTGTCTCATTCTGAAGGCATTCTGAAAGACTTTTGCCAGGCGGGAGTCTACCTTAAAAGCGGTAACGCCTACTGGTACGACGATATCAATGCAGCTATTGCCGCTTACCACTCAGACGTTGATGAAAAGAAACGCAACGCTGAACTGCCAAAAGACCTAGTAGGCGCCCGTAAATATTTACAAGCGTGTCACGCTGATTTAAAAGTGGCCCAAGAGGCGCTCTCCGATGCAAAAGTGCAGGACGACAAAGCAGCAATTGCCGTTGCGAAAAAGGCCGTAAATGAAGCAGGCAGCAGAGCCAAAGACGCGCGAAATAATTTAGACACATTGAAGTAGCTATTTTTATTTTAAAATTAGTGTAAATCTACTCACGGTGCTGTGTCGTACTAAAAAATTTAATTCTAGTTGCAATGTTTTAATGATAATGGCTTTAGAATAAAATTGCGTTCACCATGGTTTCATTAAAATAGCTATCTAACAAAGGAACAAAGCCGCACTTTATCCGTGTCAAGGTGCCAGAGAAATTTCATTCAACAGCGTAACAGTATATGACGCCTACAAGTGATGAAAATGAAGACAGTTATCCTTAAGCAAAAAAATTAACAGCTATTTGAATACAGTAAGGAGCTAATACATAATGCCTCTGGTGATCTACTTGGGATGGCACGTTTTTGAGCGTGACGGTAGTAAATTAAAGCCATCTGAAAAGGCACCGCTAACCTTGCCAATGCTGACAAAAGATTCAGAAGCGCTGAAACAAGGAGGTTCCCTGGCACTGGAAACACTTAGCGAGGCCAGAGAGCCACTCGAAACGTGGTTAGCCCAAAATGCTGAACATCAAGTGATACTAGTATGGCTTCAGCCAAATGCATACGTTGCTGCTTGTCTAACGCATGGTGAAAAACCAGAAGGTGCAATTAAACAATGGCAGGAAATTGCCAAACCAGCACTTGGATTATTCCGCAGCTACCGCCGCCAAGTGACCATGTTGGGAGCCGCGCCTGGTGAGCAGTTAGAAGAAATAGCAAGCACCAAAGTAGTGGATATCGAGAGTTTTATTCAGCCAAAGACGGCTATTTTTCCACTGTATAAACTAACTGCAGAGCAAATAGTTAGTAATCATCAGCCACTACAACAAACATTAGCTTATTTAAACGCAAGTAGCGAGGCATGCAGCTTCTCTAACCAACAACCTTCATCGCTATCGCTAGATATTTTAGAGAGCATACAGCAGCTTGAGTCTGAGAATGAAAAAGCGATAGCTCGAGAAAAAAAAAGTGAATCTGCACATAAAGCAGCGGTAGAAAAATTAAAGGAAGCGGAAAAATCGATTACTGTCCTCACCGAGGAGCGAGATACCCATAGCAGCGCGCTAACGGATGAAAAAGCCCAACATCAGCAAACAAAGACGTCCTTGCAGAGTGCTGAGAGTAAAATTCAAACCCTGACCAAGCAGGTCGAGCATGATCATCATGAACAAGAGCTATTAACGGCTGAGCTGCATACGGTTCAAGAATCACTTGAAGCCGCCGAGCGACGTCATAAGAGCGATGAAATTGCACTTAAAAAAGCGTATGAACAACGTGACGCGCATAGCAGCGCGCTAACGGATGAAAAAGCCCAACATCAGCAAACAAAGACGTCCTTGCAGAGTGCTGAGAGTAAAATTCAAACCCTGACCAAGCAGGTCGAGCGTGATCATCATGAACAAGAGCTATTAACGGCTGAGCTACATACGGTTCAAGAATCACTTGAAGCCGCCGAGCGGCATCATAAGAGCGATGAAATTGCACTTAAAAAAGCGTATGAACAACGTGACGCGCATAGCAGCGCGCTAACGGATGAAAAAGCCCAACACCAGCAAACAAAGACATCCTTGCAGAGTGCTGAGAGTAAAATTCAAACCCTGACCAAGCAGGTCGAGCGTGATCATCATGAACAAGAGCTATTAACGGCTGAGCTGCATACGGTTCAAGAATCACTTGAAGCCGCCGAGCGACGTCATAAGAGCGATGAAGCTGCACTCAAAAAAGCGTATGAACAACGTGACGTGCATAGCAGAGCGTTAACGGATGAAAAAGCCCAACATCAGCAAGCAAGAGCATCCTTGCAGAGTGCTGAGAGTAAAATTCAAACCCTGACCAAGCAGGTCGAGCGTGATCATCATGAACAGGAGCTATTAACGGCTCAGTTGCATACAGTGCAAGAGTCGCTTGAAGCCGCCGAGCGGCGTCATAAGAGCGATGAAGCTGCACTGACAAAAGCGTATCAGCAACGTGACACCTATCGCATCGCGCTAACGGATGAAAAAGATCAACATCAGAAAACGAGCGTATCTTTACAGCGTGGAAAAGAAGAAAGTTATAAACTAGAAAAACAATTAGATCTAAGTCGGCAAGAGTATCAATTGCTGCTGGATCAGTTGCACTCAGCCCAAGAAAATTTGGAGGCAGTCACTCTTCTTGCGAAAGAAAATGAAGGCAAGATCGACCACTATGAGCGACAGTTAAAAGAGCAACAGCTTTTTTTACTAGAAGAAAAAAATAAGTATCAAAACGTAGCAAACACGTTGCAAGATACAGAGAAGAAACTGCAGCATCTACAACAACAATATGAAAATGAGAGCAAGCATAAGAAACAGTTAAAAGTTCAGCTGCAAAAAGTGAAAAGGGGAGCGGAGCAAAAAGAACTTCAAATTGTTAAGCAGGTTTCACAGTTGAGAAAAGAGAAAGACCTGCTATTGGAGCAGTTACACAGTGCTCAAGAATCACTCGAAAAGAGATATTTTCAACAAAAAAATGCTCAAACAGCTGAAATTATAAGACTTGAAGAAGAATTAAAAGCTCACGATCTCAAGCATCAACAAGAGATGCACTACCTACAAAGTGTTATTACATGGCTACGTGCAAATGCATATCGCCATGTAGTGGTTGCTTATCGCTACAGTAAAACTTACAAAAAAATGCTGCCAGAGTTAGTAAGATTATTAGAATCAAGTGAGTATTTTGATGCTGATTGGTATAAAGAGCAGTATAAAGATATTGCAGAAGCGAATGTAAATCCAGCTGAGCACTTTATCAAGTATGGAGCATTAGAAGGGCGAAACCCTAGTATTCATTTTGATACAGAAAGCTATCTAGCCAATAATAATGATGTTGCAATATCGGGCCAGCATCCACTGGTTCATTATTTACGCTATGGTGTATTCGAGGAACGTATCACGAAGCAGGAGAGCCTATGATGACCAGTACACATATGCCTTTTTTAGTGCTTATTGGCCCGCTTCGTGATGAGAGTAAAGAGCTGATTGAACAAACGTTGCTGACTAGTGTAATCATAAGCACAGTTTATTCAGATTTAGAGCCTGTTAACCAAGAACATATCGAGCATATTGATGCTAATTTAAACCTTAGTAGCGGTAAACAGCTCTACTACGTTTATAATTTAGCTGAATTTAACAGTCTATCGCCAGCAACGGGTTTAAAAGAACTTTACCCAGGGTTACGTCTAAAAAAGAAAAGTAAAGTTGAAACGCAAACATTGAAGCAACTGCTTGAGGGGAAAAACAGGTCTCTTGAAGGGATGCAGCAGTTGATACTGGAACAGCCCGAACAGGCGCTTGCTTTACTGGAGTCTTGGGAGACAGAAGGCCTTCTTGAAGCGCTTGAAACACTGTACGTGCGCTCAAGCCCAACTAGCTTATACGAGGGTATGCCAACACATCATGAGTTAATAGCGTGGTGTGAAAAGCAAGGCTTCGAAATAAAAGATGAGCAAGAAATAGCTAAAAGTTTAGATCCAGAATTTTCACTACTATGCTTTAAGCGGGCCAAGTTGTACTCAAAACTAAAAACTGCAAAAGCTGATGTCGCGAGCCTAAAAGCCGAGCGCGATAGTTTGAAAAAACAGCTGGATGAAGTTCTCAAAGAGCTACCAGTTGTAAAAGAGAACTACGCAAAATCTTTGACCTCCCTTGAAACGTATAAAAAGCAGGCGGCTGAAAGTGTTAGTAAGTTAGAAAAAATGCAAGCTGAGAATGAAGT
The DNA here is from genome assembly GCF_052379125.1 of Halomonas sp. AOP13-D3-9. NCBI lineage: Bacteria > Pseudomonadati > Pseudomonadota > Gammaproteobacteria > Oceanospirillales > Halomonadaceae > Halomonas > Halomonas sp. AOP13-D3-9. Next base: position 27,358 of record NZ_JBQSYH010000005.1, read on the forward strand.
GCTGAATTCAACATGCAGTAAAGTCAAGAGTGATCATGAGAAATTAAAAGAAGCGTATGAACCGTTAAAGCAAGAATGTAGTGAGCTTAAAAAGCGTCGGACAGAGCTAAAAAAACAACTAGAAATTGCTCAGGAAAATACTTCTGAGTTAATGGAAAATTGTGAGAAAAATTCTATATCGCTAGAGAAGTATAAGCAGTTAAATGAAAAAAACTCTGAGCAGTTGAATAAAATACAATTAGATCATAAGGCCCTTAATGACATGCATCTTGAGTTAACGCAGCAATTTGACGAATTAAAGAAAGCATATGACCCCTTGAAAGAAGAATGTAACCACCTGAAGAAACGTCGCGACGAGTTAAAAAAACAATTGGCTACAGCTGAGGAAGCTGCGACAACGCTCCAAGAGAAGTATAAAAAAATAAATACTGAACTAGCTGAAAAAGCAACGCTAGCAATTAACTCAGAAACACAGCTTAAAAAGCTTAAAGGTGAGCATTCATCACTTAGCGATGATCATCAAAAAATTAAGAAAGAGCTTGAAGGTATAAAAAATAAGTGTGTTGAAAGTCAGCGAGAAGTGGAAAAGTTGCAAAAGGAGTGTAGTGAGCTTAATCAACAGCTAGAGCATCTTCATGGCTTAGAAAATATACAGGTTGAACGTGATCGCTATGCTGAACAGGCCTTGGATCGCCAGCAGCAGGTGCATGCACTGCAGCGCGAAAATCAAAAAATACAACGTGAAAACCAACAGTTACATCACCGTCAGAACCAGTTGCACAACGAGCTTATTAAAGCAGAAGCCCATGTAGAAATGATCAAAGGGCTAATGCTAGATGGTTAATAATATTCGTAACGCCAATAAAGAAAAGGAAGATCAACTTCAATCCTCCAAACTACGCGTATTTCAAAGTGAGCCAGCATTGCCCGCGGCACAACAAACACAATGGCAGTTTGGGGATTGGATCAGCTTACAGTCCCTTTCTCTTCAGGATATAGAGCAAGTAGAGGCAAAAACTCAGTTAGCACTTATTGTTGCAGTTGCACATTTGCAATCAGGAAACAGTGATCAAGCCAAACGGTATGTACAGCAGGCACGCGAATGGGGTGCCGGTCAGGAACTCTGTATACGTATATTAGCCTCTGGTGCATATAATGCTTTGGGTCGAGCGTCGCTAACATTAAACGATGTACATAGGGCAACTGACCATTTTGGGCATTCCATTGGTTTAGGTACTCCAGGTACGGACTCAAGGTTGATAATGCCGATACGTCTGGCTCATCAGTCGATGCAGTTAGGTACAATGACAGACCAAATTGATGGTTGGAGTTTGTTGCTAGCACAAAGCCAGCCTGTACAGTCAGCTCTGAGTTATGATGATGGTAACAGCTATCCATTAATACACTCATTATTGAAAAAGCTTAATCAGCTTCTACAGCAAGTGGTCTCAGAAAACTATGATATGTCACTGGATGGTGTAGCTGTTTTCGAGCAAAACGACCCCTTTTTACCAGGCAAACTTGCGCTTGCTCTAGCGTATTGGATCACAGAGCATCCTGCAGGCGAAGCTCTAACGCTTGAGCGTTGCCAGGCATTTCATCAGATTGCAGAGTGGACGCAAAACATTAAGGTGCAAACCTGGGGTATTGATTTTTACTTGCGAGCGTTGTGCATGCTTAAGCAAGCCAACGTGCTTGAAAAATGCGTGAGTGAAGAAAAAATAGTAATACTCAAAAAGCAGTTAGATTGGCGAAGCTTTGTAAATAAAGAAGATTATACGCTAAAGAATAAACCTATCAATTTTTACGGTGTCGCATACAGCATTGCCTATCATCGTTATGAACTGGGTTGGGAAGGGCCAGAGTATTCAGATGCTCTATTGGAAAAAATAGCCGATCACTATCGAGCTGCTGCAGGTGAGTTTGGTTTTGCAGATGAAACCCAAGGCAAGGGGAGATATGATCGATACTCATTTCTGCTAATCGCAGAAATCGCCCACAGGTTTAGGGAAGCAAGGTTACCGTTACCCGATCGGATGAAGAACTGGTTAAAAAATTCAGCTAATTATGTGCTGGTAAATCTCAATCAGCAGGGTGACGGTTTTCAATATGGCCGAAGTATTGGGGCTTACGGCGATACTGCCTTTCTCGAAATTCTTTCGGCAGCAGCATGGTTTGACGTTATTAGTCAAGAAGAACAAGCAATGGCATATCATTTTTGCTGTTTGACTACAAAGAAATTCTTAACCTATTGGTGGGATGAAAAGCGTGGCAGCGTCAACCTTTGGGAAAATGGACGAGTAACGGACAAATATCGCGGTAAACATCGTATCTTAGGTGAAAATTTTAGCTTAATGCACCAGCATATTTTTACTCACCAAGTTTGGAGTAAGTTAGGATTTCATCCTGATCAATGTGATGATAGCTCGTATCAGCAGTGGTTAAGCGAATTACCAAAAGCAACGCTTACTTGGTTTAGTAAGGGAAAACAAGGTGATAGCCAACAGGCAGTACTAACATGGCGAAACGGTGAAGCCATATTTAATATTCCGTTAATCAATGGAGATAAATATTATGACCATAGTCCATATTTGCCTGTTCCCTATTCTAGCCAAGGTGTTAAAGGTATTCCCGATAACCACTCATCATTCCTGATACCTAAAATATTGGAATGCAGCGGTAAGGAGTTGATGCCATTATGCATATTTCAAAATATTGCGTTACAAGAAATTAATGACGGTTACTGTCTGTCCTGGGAAAGCAATGTGTTAACTGAAGTGGGGCTTAATGAGCCTCAGTATACTTCTGATTTTATTGTAAAGACAAGCTATGCATTGCTAACGGATAAAATCTGTAGAAGTGATTTAATAGAAGGGAATTTAGATAAAATTGAAAAGGTAATAACGGAGTGGATTAACCATCCGGAAATTGAAAGTTCGGAAAATGGTAATTTAGTAGTTGAATTTAAGAATTCAGCTTTTAGTAACATAAGTTTCCATAATTATGATGATCTTTTGTCTGATGTGTCAGTTGAAAAAAATAATATATCAAGAGAGCCGTTTCGAGTTGGGTGGAGCCTTTTTTTTAACTGGAACCATAAAAACAAAAGTCCTTAAGGCTTTTTTATTAAAGATTTAGTGCATCAATTTAAACTCAATTTTAAACTAGGGGGCTTGGATAGGTTATGGACTTTAAGCAAGGAAATGAATTTTATCGACAGAAAAAATTCGAACAGGCAGCTTCCTGTTATGTGAAGGCAATTAAAAGTCAACCTGACTTTAAACAGTATTATGTGAACTTAGCGCTTGTTTTGCGCATGATTGAAAGTAAGAATACTGCTGAAACACTCCTTAAAGAAGTGTTGAAAGTGCTAAGAGCTGACACATTGGAAAAAGACATCTCTCTTGTTAAAAAATCGAAATTGGTAAATGGTAAATGGTACCTTGTTGAGTATTCCGTATGGATACCCAATAAGGTGGATCCAGTTCTTCATTACTTAGCAGTAGGTTGGCGAATTGGCCTTAACCCTTGCAAACGCTTTGATAATAATTTTTACTTCGAAAATAATATATTAAAAAACCAAACTAATGATATACCATTACTTCATTATCTTTACGAAGGTAAGGAAAAAGGTTATCAGATTAAAGGAAAAGAAAAAAATGAAACGGCGCAACTAGCTCTCCAGCTGTGGAGTGGTCATTCTAAGGCGGCACTTGATGCGTTTCGAAAAATGTATGAAGATAAAAACGCTGATGGTTCACTACGTTGGGCAGCGTTATGGCAAACAGCACGGTGGGACTTTTTTTGTGGTGATATAGATAAAGCTCTAGCACATGCTAACGAGATGCAAGCAATACCTACTGTGAGCAAAATAAGAAAAGAGACCGTATATTTAAAAACATTTTGCCTATTAGCTTTAGAAAAAAAACAAGAAGCCTACGAAACGTTAACTAGCTATATTGCAGCGAATCCTAATGATGCAGACGCCCGTTTTGCACTAGCGAATACAATAGGTGATGATACACAACGTATCGAGACTATTAATCATGCTTTTGCTATACATGGCTTTTCTGGCATTGAACGTAAAGATAAAAACAAGCCTCTTTCATTTTCTAATGTGGTAGGTTTGCCATTGGCTAAAATAAAAGGAGCTAATAAAGTATCTATTGTTATGCCTATTTACAGCGCTGGTGAGCAAGTCCGTATAGCCATTGATTCATTATTAGCTCAAAGCTATGAAAATATTGAAATTATCGCGGTAGATGACTGCTCCCCAGACAATACATTTGAAGTATTGAAAGCAATAGAAAAACAGGATGAAAGAGTTAAGGCAGTGCAGCCCCCTAAAAATGGTGGCGCATATGCTGCGCGTAATTTTGGGTTAAACTATGTTACCGGTGATTTTGTCACTACCCATGATAGCGATGATTGGTCGCACCCCCAGAAAATTGCATCTCAGGTAGCATATTTAAATGAAAATGCTAAAGTTATGGGCTGTTCTGCCCATTGGATCCGGGCTGTAGATAATTTAGCGTTCACGCAAAACTGGCGTCCAGTAAAATGCTTAATCCACTGGAGTCAGTCTTCTTTTATGTTCCGCAGGGAAGTGCTAGAAACGCTGGGTGGTTGGGATCATGTTCGCATTGGTGGTGATACTGAGTATATTTGGCGTATGCAAGCACATTATGGTGAAGCATCACTTGCAAAAATATATGCTGATACTCCATTAGCATTTGCGTTGGATGAAGAATCTTCACTCACACGCACCAAAGCTACCCATGTGCGAACCGTTTATTTTGGTTTACGTCATATCTACCGTGAAATTTGTAGGTGGTGGCATGCTACTCAAAAGCATTTGCGTATAGACAGTAAAAATACACAACGTCCATTTCCTGCGCCCCGAAGTATGTTTGAAAATTCAAATGAAGCTTTAATATTTGACATCGTTATTGCTGGTGATTTTTCTCGTTTAGAAGACTGCCAAAAGGCTGCTGAACTTATTCGGAACCAGTCGAAACGGAAAGTCGCTTTATTTCACTGGCCAAGCTTCCATAAAGTTCCTGAACCACTTTGTAATCTTTACTTTGAGCTGTTACAGCGAGGTAGTGTAGAGCCTGTAGTAGCTGGTCAAGTGGTTAAATCTAAGACTTATAAAGTCACAGAGAGGGATCTAATCAATTATCCATTAGATAGTTATCCTGATTTTTATAACCTGACTAAATGGGAATTAATTGTTTAATCTCATGAATCATTGTTGCTAGTTTTAACCTATACTATAAATGCAAATTTAAGGACATGTCATGCCTATTCCAAAGTATGCAGGCAAGGTTAGTGCTAAAGATATTCAATCTATGCCTTTTAAATATTTTAATGAAGAAAAATTGGCAGACACACCCTGTCAATATTCTTTGAGTGAAAATGGTTTGCAGTATGATTTTTTATGGTCGCCAAAAAATAAAGGGGGTAAGTTATTTGTTTTATTTTCTGGAGATATTTTAAGGGAAAAAAATGAACCTCCTGTATACCAGCGGTGGAGCTGGGCTCCGTCTTTCCCAGGAAATTGTTTATACATTTCTGATCCATCGCTTAATATGTCAAATAATTTAGGCTTGGCTTGGTACGTAGGTAACAATGAATTAGATCCAATGCATGGCATTGCTAATATAGTTAAAAAAGTATGTGTTCTTTATAATATTGATTATAAAGATGTTGTTTCTTATGGTTCTAGTGGTGGTGGATTTGCAGCAATAAGATTTTTGCTATTTTTTGAAGAAGCAACTGCTGTAGCTATTAATCCGCAAACTAATATTGAAAAATATCATAAATCTAAAGTTAGAGACTTTCTGAGAGAGCTTTTTTCTAACGAAAGTCCAGAAAATGTTTTTTTCGAGCATAGCGATAGAACAAATTTACTAAAATTGTGTGAATCTTTAAAAGATAAGAATATAATTTATGCTCAAAATTTACAGGATTCCTTTCATATTGAAAACCATAAAATTCCATTTTTTGATGAAATTAAACGTGTAGGCGGAGGGCAACGTTTACATGAAATTATTTTTGAAGATGAGGGTGGGCATGGTAAAGCTGAAAATGAATACGTTTTTAATAAAATAATTGATATGTTATCTTTTAATTAATTCAGTAATACTTCATTTTGTTTCATTTATTCGTTGCTTTAGTGGAAAGTTAGCCATGACTAAGAATACATGCTTTATATCAAAAAGACAGGACGGGCTTGGTGAGCGTTTAAGAGCTATGCTTAATGCCATTGCATTGAGTCAGGTTAATAACGCAGACTTTAAATTTAATTGGAAGGATAGCTCAAAAGATCATGGTTCTGGTAAACTAACTGATGTTTTTAGTGGTGAATTTATTAACAATCATCATATACCGGCTAAAGATTTAAATAAATTTCAATTAGTCGATAACTTTTATATAAATAAAATAGATGGCACATATTTTTGCGATCAAAATATATCAAAGAGGATTTTTAAAAATTATCCAGATGATTATTTCTATTACCGAAGTGAACTCGGTAAGGCTTTTCAAAAGATTGACTTTTCTGACTCTGTAAAAAAAGCAATTGAGTCAGCTTATCATGTCGAATTCAGCAATAATTGTGTTGCTCTCCACCTTCGTGCCGGTGATCTTGTTTATGGTAACTACCAACAAAGTGTTAGCTTTGTTAGTAAAGCTATCTCTTATCCCGTTGCTTTAAAAATTATTGAAGATGTTGCTAGAACAGGTGCGGATGTCTTGGTTTTTGGTCAAGACGTCGAATTAATTGAAATGTTGGCTAATCAGCCTAGAGTTATTTCGGCCCATTGTTTAATGCCTTCAAGCTTTGGCGAGGTCGAGGCGGCATTTTTTGACATGATATTGATGTCGCGGTGCAGGAAAATCTATGCTGGTAGTAGTGGGTTTGCAGTTTTGGCTAGTATTATTGGAAATATTGACCATATACGGCCAGAAAAATTATTTAGTGACACAGAAACTGTTAATATTATTACTGATGAGATTAAAAAAAATAAATTTTATAATGGGGTGTCTAATCAACAGAAAAGCTTCGCATGTAAATCAGCATTAGTCATTGGTAATGATATTTTAGATAATAAACTATACATGGAGATGACTGATTATGGAAAGAAAGCTGATCCTGATAATATGGCATTTGCTTTTTTCGATGCATGGAATAGCTACAAGATAGGTCATGAGAATGATGCGGAGAAAAAAATGAAATCAATTGTTTTTTGCGATGATGAAAAATTTCAAAAGTTTGTTTATTCTAATTTTAGTACACCTGTTAAAGCTTCTGTGTTTAGTAAGTTGTTTAAAGCTTCTGTTATCGAGAGCTATCGTAATAAACCTGCTACAGCCGAAATTTATAAGCTGCTCACCAGGAAAAGTGAATAGTTTTTATAGATATAATTTCCTGAACCGCTAATTTTGAATTTAGCTTGTATGAAATATTTTTTATTTTTAAACTATAGGAATCTATTATGAATAAAAAATTAGTTTTTGTATCTAAAAGAGAGGATGGGCTTGGTGAGCGTTTAAGAGCTATTTTAAATGCCTTTGCTCTAGCAGAAGTATATGACGCCCAGTTCAAATTTTGCTGGAATAACGAAAAGTATAACAGGTTGGGACATGGGGTTGACTTTGTTGATAAAGTATTTGGTAATGATTTTATCGAGAAGCATTATGTCGAGCCCTCTGCCATTAAAAACGGACAATTAGTTGAAAATTTTCTGATAACAAAAGATGATGGTATATACTTTTGTAATCAAAAAATACAGAAAAATGCTTTTAAAGATAAAAGTGAATTTTTTGTTTTTCAACAAGAGCTAAAAAAATCTTTTCATTCTATCGGTTTCTCTAAGTCTATTGAGTTGGCTATAAATAAAGCTTATGAACTAAAAATTGATAACGATTTTGTTGCACTTCACTTACGTGCAGGTGATGTTGTTTATGGCCCTCTAAGCCAAAATTGTAGCACCGTAAGTAAATCTATATCTTATCCAGTAGCATTAAAAATAATTGATGATGCGAATAAGACTGGTAATAAAATCCTCGTTTTTGGGCAAGATGTTGATTTATTAAGAGCTCTTTCTAAGATGCCAAATGTTACATTAGCCATGGATTTGGCTCCCCGCAACATGAGTAGAACTGAGCAAGCCTTTTTTGATATAACATTAATGTCTCAATGTAGCACTATCTATGCTGGTAGTAGTGGTTTTGCAATAGTAGCTTCATTGATTAGTAATGCAGTTCATGTCGTGCCAGGGAATAATTACAGCAAATGTCAAATTGCTGATATTTTTGATAAATATTTGATTAATCATGATCGCCTTGAAGGTGTTTCAAATGAACAGATTGGATTTGCATGCAAATCTGCTTTAATAGTTGGTATGGACATTTTCGAAGATGAAAAGCATTCTGCTTTGATTAATATTGCAAAAAAAAATGATCCGGATAATTTGTTGTTTCCATTTTTAAATGCTTGGCACAACTATAAGAAAGGGCTTGTCGATGAAGCTGAGTCTGAGATGGAAAAGGTAATATGTAAGAAATCTGCTTTTAATAATTTTGTAAAAAATAATTCTTCTACTAAACATAGTTCTTTCATTTTTCGTAAAATATTTGATGCTTCTACATTGAATGATTATTTAGATAAACCCGCAGCAGCAAAAATCTATCAATTACTTAATGACACTAAATAAGGGAAGAAGGAGTTGTTATGAAAAAGGCATTAATTACTGGTGTAACAGGTCAGGACGGTTCTTACTTAGCGGAGTTTCTGCTCGAAAAAGGGTATGAAGTTCACGGTATTAAACGCCGTAGTTCTTCGTTTAATACCCAGCGGGTCGATCATATTTATGAAGATCCGCATGTCGAGAACCAGCATTTTATTCTCCATTATGGCGATCTAACGGATTCAACCAATCTGATTCGGTTGGTGCAGGAAATCCAGCCTGATGAAGTGTATAACCTGGGTGCGCAATCGCATGTGGCGGTTTCATTTGAGTCGCCTGAGTACACTGCAGACGTTGATGCCATGGGCACGCTGCGGCTGCTAGAAGCTATCCGTATCTGTGGGTTAGAAAAGACCACTAAGTTTTATCAAGCTTCTACCTCTGAGCTATATGGTTTGGTACAAGAAATTCCTCAGAAGGAAACCACACCGTTTTATCCGCGCTCGCCGTATGCGGTTGCCAAGATGTATGCTTACTGGATCACGGTCAATTATCGTGAAGCTTACGGTATGTATGCTTGTAATGGTGTGCTGTTTAATCATGAAAGTCCGCGTCGTGGTGAAACCTTTGTCACGCGTAAAATTACCCGTGGTATGGCGAATATCTCCCAAGGGCTAGAGAAGTGCCTTTATATGGGCAATATGGATGCACTTCGTGATTGGGGCCACGCCAAAGATTACGTACGTATGCAATGGATGATGCTTCAGCAAGAGCAGCCGGAAGATTTTGTCATCGCGACGGGTAAGCAGTACTCCGTGCGTCAATTTATTCAGTGGTCAGCAGAAGAGTTGGGTATCACACTTCGCTTTGAGGGCGAAGGGGTTGACGAAACAGCTGTCGTAGTTGACGTCAAAGGTGATAATGCGCCTTCCGTTAATGTGGGTGATGTGCTGGTTCGGGTTGACCCGCGTTACTTCCGTCCAACGGAAGTGGAAACCTTGCTAGGTGATCCATCTTATGCCAAGCAAAAACTTGGCTGGGTGCCGGAAATTACGACGCAAGAAATGTGTGCAGAAATGGTCGCTTATGATCTCGACCAGGCGAAGCGCCATGCGCTGCTTAAAAGCCATGGTCACCACGTTTCCGTATCCACTGAATAAGGGTTGCTGGCAATGAAAATTCTGCTAACCGGCAGTTCAGGCATGGTGGGTAAGAATATTCTTGAACACCCGGCTGCTGAAAATCATGAGTTCATAACGCCCAGCAGTAAGGAGCTTAATTTACTCGACTTACAGGCTGTACGTGCATTTTATAAGCAGCATCAGCCTGATTGTGTGATTCATGCAGCAGGGCGTGTCGGTGGTATTCAAGCTAATATGGCGAATCCCGTTGGGTTTTTAGTTGACAATACCCTAATGGGCGTCAATGTGATTAATTCAGCTCATGAGGCTGGTATTAAGCATTTGCTCAATTTAGCCAGCTCGTGCATGTATCCCCGTGCTGCAGCCAACCCTTTGCAAGAGGATGATATCCTTAAGGGGGAGTTGGAGCCTACTAATGAGGGTTATGCGTTAGCGAAAATTACTGCTACAAGGCTTTGTGAGTATATATCGCGAACTGATAAAGATGCCCAGTTCTGTACTCTTATCCCTAGTAACTTGTACGGTCGTTACGACAAGTTTGATCCTGCTAACTCTCACATGATTCCTGCGGTCATCCGCAAGGTTCATGAGGCGAAAGTTGCTGGTAGTCAAGAGGTTGAAATATGGGGTGATGGTGAAGCACGTCGTGAGTTTATGTACGCTCAAGATTTAGCTGATTTCATCTTCCTTATTATTGAAAAAATGGCACAACAAACTGAAGTGCCTGAATTAATGAACGTAGGTTTGGGTAGGGACTACTCAATTAATCAGTATTATAAGGCTGTTGCTGATGTGATCGGTTATCAAGGTGAGTTTGTCCACGATTTGACCCGGCCAGTGGGCATGCGCCAAAAACTGATTGACAGTAGTGTCGCCAATAGCTTGGGTTGGAAAGCGGATAATACATTGGTAGACGGCATTGAAAAAACCTATCGTTACTTTATTGAGGATGTTCTAAATGATTAAGTATGCACTGGCTTCTAGCACGTGGGATGAGAAAGAGCGCAATGCTATACAAAGCGTTGTAGATTCAGACATGTATACAATGGGGAAACATGTTGCAGCCTATGAACAACAGTTTGCTGATTTTTTTGGCTCTAAATATGCACTGATGGTAAGTTCTGGCTCCACAGCCAATTTGTTAATGATTGCGGCACTTTTTTTTACCAAGCATCCAAAATTAAAGCGTGGCGATGAAGTTATTGTTCCCGCTGTGTCTTGGTCAACGACCTACTTTCCCCTTCAGCAATACGGTCTGAAAGTAAAATTTGTCGATATCGACCGTGATACATTGAATATCGATTTGGATAAGCTCGAAGCCGCGATTACTGAAGATACCAAAGCGATTTTGTTGGTTAACCTTCTAGGCAACCCAAATGACTTCGATGCTATACAGCGTATGGTCGATGGCAAGGACATCGTTATTCTTGAAGATAATTGCGAGTCGATGGGAGCGGAGTTTAACAATAAAAAAACAGGAAGTTTCGGCTTGATGGGAACGTTTAGCTCTTTTTTCTCCCACCACATTGCCACAATGGAAGGTGGTTGCATCGTTACCGATGACCAAGAGCTGTACCACATTTTACTGAGTATTCGCGCACACGGCTGGACACGTAATTTACCCAAAGAAAATCTGGTAACAGGTACCAAGAGCGATGATGCGTTTGAGGAAGCATTTAAATTTGTGTTGCCAGGCTATAATGTGCGTCCTCTTGAAATGAGTGGTGCTATTGGTATCGAACAGCTTAAAAAGTTACCTGACTTTATTAAGGTGAGGCGTGAAAATGCTGAAATTTTCTGCCAGCTTTTCAATGACCACCCATATATTCAAATTCAGCAAGAAGTGGGTAGTAGCAGTTGGTTTGGCTTCTCCTTGGTAATAAAGGAAAACGCTCCTTTTAGCCGTCATGATTTAGTCGCGGCTTTCCAAATAGCAGGAATTGAGTGTCGTCCGATTGTCACGGGTAACTTCCTTAAAAATAAAGAAGTACTCAAGTTTTTTGATTATGAGGTGAGTGGAAGCCTAGAAGCCGCAGAGTATATTGACCAGTACGGTCTTTTTGTTGGTAATCATCAATTGCCTTTAGGTGCTGAGATAGAGCTACTTAAAAGTGTCATTGATAAACTCTCTGCCTAATTTCGCTAACGGCTTAATGCTTGAATATATAGTGCTTTAAGGCTCATTTTTTATTATGAAACCCTGTGATGAAGGTAGTGTAGGCTTATTACCTGCAAAAGATTTTTTTCAGGTGATTGAGCATGCTCCACTTGTCTCAATTGACCTCATTGTTGTGTATAAAGGTAAAGTGCTTTTAGGGAAAAGAACAAATCGTCCTGCCCAAGGCTATTGGTTTGTACCGGGTGGCCGCGTTCGTAAAAATGAAACATTGGATGGAGCCTTCGTGCGCCTTGCAATGGAAGAACTTGGCATACAATACAGTCGGCATCAAGCCAGTTCATTGGGCGTTTATGAGCATTTTTATTCAGATAGTGTGTTTGGTGTAGCCCCATCAACTCATTATGTTGCATTGGCTTTCACTCTTGAGAGACCCCCTCGTTCAGTTTCTCTGACGCCCGACCAACATAGTAACGTTTTGTGGTGGGACATTAATGAGGCGCTGTCTTCATCATCGGTTCATCCATATACGCAAGATTATCTTCGACAGTTACTGACTTTGAAAGGTGAATTATGATCTATCCTGTAGTGATGGCCGGTGGTAGTGGTACACGCTTATGGCCAATGTCTCGTGAGCTTTATCCGAAACAGTTTTTGCCATTGGTTGGTGAAGAAACACTGTTACAAGATACGTTAACGCGCTTAAGTGGATTGGAAACCGCAGCCCCCATCTTGATATGCAATGAGGAGCATCGCTTTCTTGCTGCCGAACAGTTACGCCAAATTAACCTTTTAGATCACAACATCATTTTAGAGCCGGTAGGGCGTAATACTGCTCCCGCTATCGCTTTAGCGGCGCAAACAGCCCTGCTTAGCGATAGTGATGCACTGCTATTAGTACTTGCCGCGGACCATTCAATCACTGATGCCGCTGTTTTTCAGCAGGCGGTAGAAGCTGCCACACCTTTTGCAGAACAGGGTGAGCTGCTTACTTTTGGTATCGTGCCAAATCACCCTGAAACCGGCTATGGGTATATCCGCCGGGGCGAGCAGCAGGGTGATGCCTTTGCCGTTGCTCAATTTGTTGAAAAGCCGGATGCTTCCACGGCAGAGTCCTATGTTGCCAGCGGTGAGTATTACTGGAATAGCGGTATGTTTCTGTTTCGGGCAGACCGCTACCTACAGGAACTAGAGGCACACCGTCCGGATATTATGCACGCTTGCCAGGCGGCAATGCAGAACACTCAACCGGATCTCGATTTTATTCGTGTTGATGAAGCCGCTTTTAAGGCTTGCCCTGCGGAGTCAGTTGATTATGCCGTTATGGAGCATACTGATCGCGCTATGGTTATTCCTCTAGATGCCGGCTGGAGTGATGTGGGGTCATGGTCGGCTCTATGGGAGTTAGCCGATAAAGATGTAAACGGCAATATTAGCCAGGGTGATGTCATTCAGCATCAGAGTAGCAATACTTATGTAAGGGCAGAAAATTCCTTAGTTACAACCGTGGGCGTGCAAGACTTAGTAATTGTACAAACTAAAGATGCTATTTTAGTTGCTGCTAAAGACCAAGTGCAAAATGTTAAAGCCATTGTTAACGAATTAAAAGCTGCTGGCCGCAGTGAGTATCGTTTGCACCGTGAAGCCTACCGCCCTTGGGGTAAATATGACGCTATTGATAATGGCAGTCGTTATCAGGTTAAGCGCATCACAGTAAAACCCGGCGCTAAACTGTCAGTGCAAATGCACCATCACCGCTCGGAACACTGGGTCGTTGTCTCGGGAACCGCTAATGTCACCATTGATGAAAAAACTCAAATGCTGACGGAGAACCAATCTATCTATATTCCTGTTGGTAGCGTTCATGCGTTGGAAAATCCCGGTAAAATTCCACTAGAACTTATCGAAGTGCAAAGCGGCCCCTACCTTGGGGAAGACGATATCGTGCGATTTGAAGATCGATATGGCCGTGCTTAAAAACGCATATTGATACTGGTTGTGTTACGTCTATCTATATAGGCAAGGTAATATAAACAAGATAATCGGTATCTATAGATACGCTTTTAATGATTCCGGTTATAAAATTATTCGTGGTGGAGTTGCTGATGTCTAGACCTAAAACAGTCGCTGAAATAATTAATGACAGTGGTATTTCGTTTGGTACTAGTGGCGCTCGCGGTCTTGTTGAGCAGTTGACCGATGAGGCGTGTGCCGCATTCACAGTGGGGTTTCTAGACAGTCTGAAAGGCAAGTTTACGACCAAGCAAGTCGCACTGGCTATTGACCGGCGCCCTAGTAGCCCAAAAATGGCCGCTGCTTGTGCAGGGGCGGCTGAAGCGCTGGGTTTTCAAGTAGAGTATTTTGGTGTATTGCCTACTCCTGCATTGGCGCTAAGTGCTATGGGTGCAGGTATGCCCGCGATTATGATTACGGGCAGTCATATCCCTTTTGATCGCAATGGCATCAAGTTTTATCGCCCTGATGGTGAAATAACAAAGTCAGATGAGTTGGCAATTGTCCAAGCGAAGGTCGCTTTGCCATCTTTTACGCCAAGCTTGCCTAACGCTTCCAATGCAGCCGCGCTCCAATATATAGCACGCTGCCTGGACTATTTTCCTGCTAGTTTCTTGCAAGGCTGGCGAATTGGTTTATATGAGCACTCAGCGGCAGGTCGCGAGCTGAATACCCAAATACTCCAACAGTTAGGCGCAGAGGTTATTTCACTGGGCCGTACGGAGTCGTTTGTACCTATCGACACGGAAGCGGTTTCTGTAGAAGACCAACAGCGTGGAAGAGAATGGTCTAAAAAGTACCAATTGGATGCTATTTTTTCAACGGATGGCGATGGCGATAGGCCCTTGGTGGCTGATGAAAAAGGCGAGTGGATGCGTGGCGACCTGCTGGGTTTGATCTGTGCTAAAGAGCTTGGAATAGAGGCCTTAGCTATTCCGGTAAGCTGCAATACGGCTATCGAGCTAAGCGGTTGCTTTAAAGAGGTACTGCGTACTCGGATAGGTTCACCCTATGTTATTGAGGGAATGCAGGCACTAGCCAGTCGCTATGCAAGTATCGCGGGTTTTGAAGCTAATGGTGGTTTCTTAATTGATGAATTACCAACTCGCGATGCACTATTGCCAGTACTTGCCGTACTTGCAGCCGCTGTTCGCCAAAGTGTGCCCTTATCAAGCTTATTTGCCTCTCTACCTGATCGCTATACCTTTAGTGATCGTATCCAGGGTGTGGATATGAACAAGGTGATAGCCACAATGGAAGATTGGAAAGCACAACCACATAAGTTAATAGAAGACCTTCATTTGGCCAAGCTGGGCAGCATTGAACAAGTAGATTTGAAAGATGGCTTGAGAGTAAGCTTTGAGTCAAAAGATGTTGTTCATATACGTCCATCAGGTAATGCACCTGAGTTACGGTGTTATACAGAGTCTTCATCTATCATTGATGCGAGTAATTTAAATCAAGTGTGTCTTGACAGAATACGTGACCTTGTCAAGAGTGATTAACTGTACAAAAGTACTGACTTTTTAACAGGTTGCCTAATTTTTTTCGTTAAAATATTAATTTTTATTTGGCCTTGGCTTGACTAAGATCCTTAATAGTCGTTATATTATGTGCTTTTACTGGTGCGCTAATAGTATTAGATGTAATAGTTAGGGTCTTTTGATACTTAATCATTAATACGTCGGATTTTGCTGAGAAATATGTATTAATCTACTTGACTATATGGTCAGAGAATAGCTTTTTCTTGGCGCTAAAGGGGCGTTAAAAACTTTGGTTGTGGTAGCTATCGGCTTGTTATCCATCCATTTCCTCTTTTAGTAGTTGTCATAAATTATATCGTTGGGTGCGTTTTTCGATTAGTTTACGTTAACCAAAGATTTTACCCGTTGATATGTATGGAGACATAGCAGAATGAAAATAGCAGTTGCCGGTACGGGCTATGTGGGCCTTTCAAATGCGATGCTGTTGGCACAGCATCATGAGGTTGTTGCAGTTGATATCGTGGCAGAAAAGGTGGAGATGCTGAAGAACCGTCAGTCCCCCATTGAAGATGCTGAAATATCTGCGTTTCTAGCTCGGGAAGATCTGCATTTTACGGCCACCTTAGATGCCGAGGAGGCGTATAAAGACGCTGAATTTGTCATCATTGCAACACCTACTGATTATGACCCGGAAACCAACTACTTCAACACCAAAAGCGTTGAAGCGGTTATTGGTCAGGTTATGCAGATTAATCCCAATGCGGTTATGGTAATTAAGTCCACCGTGCCGGTGGGTTACACCAAGGAGACCGCAGCTCGCTTCAATACTCAGAATCTGCTTTTTTCGCCTGAGTTTCTGCGCGAAGGAAAAGCGTTGTATGACAACCTCTACCCTTCGCGAATTATTGTTGGCGAGCACTCTTTGCGCGGCGAAACCTTTGCTGAGTTGCTTAAGCAGGGCTCTCTCAAGCAAGATGTTGAAGTATTGCTGACCCACAGTACTGAAGCCGAAGCCATCAAGCTATTTGCCAACACCTATTTGGCTATGCGGGTCGCTTACTTTAACGAGTTAGACTCCTACGCCGAAACCCATGACCTTGATGCCAAACAGATTATCCAGGGCGTAGGGCTAGATCCACGCATTGGCAAGCACTACAATAATCCTAGTTTTGGCTACGGTGGCTACTGCTTGCCGAAAGATACCAAACAGTTGCTTGCTAACTACGAAGATGTGCCGAGCAATATGATCCAGGCTATTGTAGAGGCCAATCGCACCCGCAAAGACTTTATTGCCCAATCTGTGCTGCGCCGTAAACCCGAAGTGGTTGGCGTGTATCGGCTGATTATGAAAACTGGCTCGGATAATTTTCGTGCCAGCGCTATGCAGGGGGTAATGAAACGCATCAAGGCAAAGGGGATAGAGGTTGTGGTTTACGAGCCTGCGCTGGATGAAGAGAAGTTTTTCGGCTCTACCGTTATGCGTGACTTTGAGGTTTTCAAAGATAAATGTGACGTTATTTTGGCCAACCGCATGGTGCCGGAGCTTGTTGATGTTGAAGCCAAGGTGTATACCCGTGACCTATTTGGTAGCGATTAATTATTCCGGCAATTAGCCAGCTATTGTTATCGCTGGGCTTTTGAATAAGTGGGGTTCTGCGTTATGCAGGCCCCATTTTTGCGTTATCATGGCCTGGTTTTGCTATCGCCTTGATTTTTATTAGCTTAAGGTCATGCTAATTTTAATTATATTTTATGTATTTGGAGTGCCATGCTCTCTTTTTTGGCTAAATGTTGGCGCCAGTTGAATGCACCTCGCTTAACGGAAGCGCCGCCACTGGCAGCAAAAGACGATCAAGCGGAATTTGATGCTGATTGGTATCTAACCGCCTACCCTGATGTAGCACACGCTGGTGTAGACCCATGGCAGCATTATCAGCTGCATGGCAAAGCAGAAGGGCGCTTACCTTGTCAGAACCGTGTATTGGCTTGGGATCACGCTTTATGGCGCGGAGCTAGTGCGGTTATATTGCCAAGGCTAACCGGGTTGTTAGAGGCTAGTGATACTAATAGCGCTGAGCGTCTCGCGGCGCGTTGGGCATTGGCCCGTTGGTATGCATGGCAAATGCAATGGGAAAGGGTCGTCACTTATTTACTGCCCCAAAACGACCCAGATAGCGTATTCATTAACGTAGATCACCCGCGTATGGCGCTATTAGCAATCGATGCGCTATGTCGGCTTAAACTTGCAGGCAAGTCTTGCCCAGTTGTTTTGCCACAACTCGTTCAAGCACTTAAACAACGTTTTCCTGACCATGCGGATACCTACCTTGCTGAGGCTAATGGTCTGCTGGCTCAAAAGGGCAGTGATGATACACGGCTTAAAGTAATTAATCAGCTATTTGCTGCCCATGGGCTGAGCACCGTGAAGCAGCATGATTCTTCAATGCCATTAGCATTGGATAACCTCGCCCTAGCTGAAGATGATTCACCCCTCGCTACTCGCGATACTTCCTTAAAAACTCCCTCTTTACCCCATATTTCCGTTATTGTGCCGCTTTATAATGCGCAGTCTACAATTGACGTGGCACTGAATAGTCTGTTTCAGCAGCGCGATGTTCGGCTGGAAGTTATTGTGGTGGATGATGCAAGCGAAGATGCTAGTGTTGAGCAGGTGAAGAAACTGCAGGATGAGGCACCTTCTCATGTGCAGTTAGTGTTGATATGTCATGATCGTAATCAAGGGGCTTACGCCGCGCGTAATAGCGGTCTTGATGTTGCTAGCGCTGATTTTATTACTACTCACGATAGCGATGACTGGTCGCATCCGCAAAAGCTTGCCTTGCAGTGCCAGGCCTTACTGGATTCACCTGAGCTAAAAGCCTGTCTATCACACTGGGTGCGCGTTACCCCTGAACTGGTATTTCATCGCTGGCGGCTGGATGATTACGGGTGGATTTACCCGAATATGTCATCGCTTATGTTTCGTCGCGAGACATTTCAGGCGCTTGGCTACTGGGATGAAGTTAATGTTAACGCTGACACCGAGTTGAGGCTGCGCGTAGAAGCTATCTATGGCAAAGATAGCGTGGGCGAGGTGGTAGCCGGTGTTCCGCTTTCCTTCGGTTTGGCAGACGAGAGATCACTGAGCCAGCATACCAATTCCCACTTGGTTAGCCAGTTTGCGGGCACCCGGTTTCGCTATATTGAGTTAGCTAAACGCTGGCACCAAGCTGCAGAAAATACGGCACAGCTTTACATGCCGCGAGCGCCGAAGCAGCGCCCATTTGCTGCACCTCAAGCGCTGCTACGTAATAACACAGTGGCTAATGGCATGTTAGGCGAGGTTGAGCGGTTAGGTGGTTTTGAGCAGGTAAGCGAGTCTGGCATGTTAGATGCTGGGTGGTATTTGACGCGCTACATTGATTTGCAACAAATCCCAACTGAACCGTTAATTCATTATTGGGAAAGCGGCGCGCACGAAGGGCGAGATCCTGGCCCCGATTTTTCTACCTCTGGCTATTTACGCCGTTACCCTGATGTTGTTGCGTCAGGCGTTAACCCATTAGCTCACTTTTTGATTGAAGGTGAGTTAAGTGGGTATCATGCATTACCTGTGTGGGAAGGTGATCGAGCCTTTGAGGGGCAGCCAACGGTTATGCTGTGCGCGCATCAGGCTGGAACCACCTTGTTTGGCGCTGAGCGTAGCTTTATCGATGTGCTCGATGCGATGGTGGCGTTACATTGGAATGTGGTAGTGACGTTACCTGAAGCAAATAATTTGACTTATGAACAGGCGCTTTTAGAACGTTGCAGGGCATTGGCGGTGCTGCCATACGGTTGGTGGCAGCGGGGTAAAGAGCCAGTAGAAGCAACGGTTGTGCATTTTTCGGCGTTAATTGAACGTTTTCACGTTAAGGCGCTGCATGGAAATACCGTCGTTCTCCACGAGCCCTTTGTTGCGGCAGCGCGTGCAGGAGTTCCATCGCTTATGCATGTGCGTGAATTGCCCGAGCACGATGAGGGTTTATGCGCGCTTTTAGGGGCTATGCCTGAAGAGGTAGTCGCGCATGTTCATAATCAAGCTGATATCCTGGTTGTGAACTCCCGCTGTGTTGCCAGCGCATTTGCGTACCCTAGCAATAAACCGCTACAGATAGTGCCCAATACGATTGATATGCCGTCACTGATGGCCTTGCCAGCCGTGCAGTTTTCACCTGGCGAGCGCGTGGCGGGAACCCGCGAAGGTGGCGCGCGTGTGGGTATGCTTAGCAGCAACGTGGCTAAAAAAGGCATAGACGACCTAGTGCAAATGGCTAGCCATTTGCAGTCGTTGGCGCCCTTTGCTGAGGTAGTGCTGTTTGGTGCTCGCACGCCAGCCATTGAGGCTTTGCTTAACCGCCAAGCCTGCGGTAAAGCGCCTGCCAATATTACCTTTGCAGGTTACGTTGAGCGGCCTGAAGAGGCTCTTGCACAGTTGGACATTGTGGTGAACCTATCACGCTTTCAGGAGTCTTTTGGGCGTACCGTATTAGAGGCAATGGCCGCAGGTCGCCCGGTTGTCGCGTATAACTGGGGGGCATTGAACGAGCTTGTGCTAGAGGGTGAAACCGGTTTTCTAGTGCCGTTCGGACAGCCATTGGCCGCCGCTCAGCAGGTGGCTAAACTTGCCGTCTCGCCAGCTTATTGCCGACGCTTGGGACAAGCGGCGCAGCGTCGTGCAGAAACGCATTTTAGTGCCACTGAGCTACGCGCTGCTTTGGCAAAGGCTTATCAGCTAACACGGCTTCCTGAGTTTAGTTAGGTGGCGCCAAACAATGAGGGGGTTTTTTGAAGCTTGCGATTGCTGCCATTGTTAAAAACGAAGTCGATAGTTTGATTGAGTGGTTGGCCTTCCACCTGGCAGTGGGAGCTAGCCATTTTTTAATTGCCGATAATGAAAGCGATGACGGTACACGTGAGCTATTAATATCGTTGTCTCATGCCGGTTTGGTGACATTCGTTTCTGTGTCTAGTGCAAATGGCCCGCCTCAATTAGGAGCCTATCAAAAGCTACTTGATAAGTGCCCTAATGATGTTGATTTAGTTGCTTTTATTGATGCTGACGAGTATTTTTTACCTATGCTGGATGAGGTACAGTCAGAGGTGCTGGCATCACGGCCATATCCGTTAATAGACTGGCTGGAAGAGTGTTTTGCATCACATAATGTGAGCGCATTGGCGCTTAATTGGGCTTGCTTCGGCTCTAATGGGGCTAAGTTTCGTGATGATGGACTAGTGATAGAACGCTTCACTCAGCGGGCTAAGCAGGCCTTTGGGCCGAATCATCATTTTAAGAGTGTCGTTAGGCCTGCTGATGTCGAAAGATTTGATAACCCCCACTTTGCAAGGTTAAAGCGTGGTCATTACGTCACTGCTTTGGGGCAGCCGCTTCAAACGATGCGAGACAAGCACGGCAAGCAGCGCTTTGGCTTAAGTCAAAAGGTGGTGTGGGAAGGTGCCCGAATTAATCATTACCTTGTGAAGTCGGTAGAAGAGTTTTTATTAGGCAAGGCCAAGCGCGGTAGTGCGGCGACGCCTAATTATAAAAAACAGCGTGAGTATTTTATGCGCCATGACCGCAATGATATAGCGTGTCATGTAGCCACTGAACTCGCGCCTAAGGTCAAGCAAAAGATGAAATGGTTGCAGCAGCAGTTGGAAATAAAACGAGAGGTTGGCGCTGACCGATCTGCATCTCATGAGATAGCGCGATGGCTGAAGCGTCGTCTGAAGGATTTGTCTTCCACCACGTATAGTAGCGGCGCCATACCCGTTGAGCGCTGGTCGCTGGATTACCCCTCTGAGCAACGTGGTTCACGTTTCTTACCTTCTGGGCGGGTAGTGCAAGGGTGGTTATTACTCCCGGATTCCCTGGTGGAAATGCATGCTCAAGTGCGCATCGTGGCTGAATGGCAGCCAGTCTATGAGCTTTGCTATCCGCTTGAAATTGATCGCCCTGATGTGATTGAAAATGTGCTGGGGCTCCCTGCTGAGCAGCATTCCCAGCGAGGTTGTGGTTTTCGCTTTACTGTACCCCCGATGCTGGGGAATTTTCGCCTTTGGCTTGCGCTTGAAGACCAGCGTTGGCTCCTTCAAGAAGTGAATGTTGATACCCGAGATGTTGAAACCGCTCAGCCGTTGAAAGTGATAGAAGGCAAGCAAGGGTGGCTGTTTCTCGATAACGATACCAACGGTAGTGTAGATCAATTTACGGGCAGGATGCGCCTTACCCATGGTGGGCTGGATGAGTGGAACGATTATCTTATACAACTTGCTGAAACGGCGGGTAAGATTCCCTGGGCATTGTTAGTAGCACCTTCGAAAGAGAATGTGATGGGGGCGAATTACCATGTCTATAAAGAAGGTGCTTCTGGTCCTATGAACCAAGTGCTTGGGCTAAGCGCTGCGCAACATGTGGTGCACCCTACTAGTGCACTTAAATCACTAGGCGATAAGGCTTTTATTCCCACCGATACTCACTGGACTCACAAAGGCGCGTTGGCAGCGACGCTGGCGTTGGCAGAGAAGTTAGGAGTGGATCAGGCCGCTTGTGAAGCGCTATTTAAAAAAGACCGCTATAAAAGTAAGACAATGGGAGGAGACTTAGGCAACAAGCTGACTCCGAAGCAAACGTCGGTTGTGGAAGTGTTGACTTCTTTCGGCCATGGGCGCTACAAAACTTATGATAATGGCTTGCCTAATTTTGGACGACTTTTGGTAATTGACTATCCCGAGGCATTGGTCAGTGGCACGTGCTTGGTGTTTGGGTCTTCATCCAGCTATTCAATGTTTAACTACCTCTGCCGTATTTTTCAGCGCATTGTGTTTGTACACAGCGCCGGTAACGTTGATCCTGAATTGATTGCTGCCGTGGCGCCTAATTATTTAGTGGCACAGACTAATGCGCGTTTTGTGGTGCAGGTGCCAACAGTATCTTATTGCTTGGGAGAGATTATTCCTCAGAAGTGCGATTTGTTAGATGAAAAAGGATTTGAGGGAGTAAGTGATAAGCGTATAACTGCCTCAGATGAATATCTTAAAACCATTGGGCTGCTGCCTTGGGAAGAGACTCTCCGTGCAGTCATCAAGTAATTATTTTCTTGGTAACGGAATATATAAGGTAGTGGTATGAGGCAGCATTTAGTCAGATTCAAAGAGAAAGTAACATCCTTGCTTACTAGGGGGGAGACTGCGTTTTGGCGGTGTCAATCTTCACTGCGTATTGTTGAGGTGCAGTCGTTTGATAATGCTTCTTCCCTTGAAAGCAGTACATTGTGCGATATCAGTGGCGAATACCCTTGGCCTGGTTGGAATATGTTGGAGTTAGATGGCTTGGGCGCGGGTACTCATGGCGCCGCAACGCTCATCTTTCATACCCAAAAACGCGTTATTAAGTCATCAGTTTCATTACGCCCAGGTAAGATTACCAAGCGTATCGTATTGGTGCCGGTAGGTGTTTGGAAGATATCGCTCTCTTTCATAGCCTCTGAAAGCGCGCTTTCGGAGGCTTCTATTGAGTGGGTATGGCTAACCCCGTGGTTTGCACATGATCGCTTGGCGCGGCGATTAATTAATAATCATGCAAACTATAAAGGCATGCGCAGAAGCCAGGCAATCCGCTCATTGCATATTGATTCAGTTGCTAAAGGCCGAAGCTGGCGAAGTTTGGCATTGGCTGATTATGATCAGACCCACGCTAAACAACATATTGCTGATGACTATGCACACTGGGTCGAGAACACCGAACAGGCGACAAATGAGGAGCCTTTAACGGTTATTGCTGGTTTGAAAACAGTGCCATTTTTTTCGTTTGTTATGCCGGTGACGTTAAATGACCTTCAGCATGGTGAGGCGCCGTTTGTAGCCACAATTGATTCGCTAAAATCGCAGAGTTATTTTTTCTGGGAAATTTATATTGTTCTCTCATCAGATATTGAGGATGAACAGCGCAGAAATCTAGAGCACTATATTCCTTCTTCGAACCGTATTAATCTTATTCATAGCTATCACAATCAGTTTGCGCAGTTGGATCACCAAGGGTTTATCCAAACTCAGGGTGATGGAGTGATGCGGATTAGTGTTGGCGATCAACTTGCCAACGAGGCTTTGTGCAAGTTAGCAACGGCCTGGAATCTGCACCCGCAAGCTCAGCTTTTTTATGCCGATGAAGATTCACTGGGGCCTAAAGGTAAGCGTTGTTATCCGGTATTTAAGCCAGGATGGAACCCGGATTTGTTGCTCTCGACTAACTATATTGGTCGTTTAGCTCTCTATAATCGGCGTTTGCTTTGGCAGCTAGAGACAGAGCAATCAGAGTTGTTAGGTAATTTAACTAATCCCGGGGCCGTTGATTATGCACTAGCGCTTACTTTTTTGATGTGGCAGACCACTTATGGTCATGCTAAAACGGTTTGCCACCTGCCTTTGATGCTTTATCACAGAGGTGCAGTGGCACCTCGAAAATTGGTTCAGACAGAGGCGGTTTCATTGGTACGTCAGGTTTTGGCTCAACAGGTGTCTAGCTCTAAAGCACGTGTGCTGCCAGGCTTAACCGCAGACTCTGTACGCGTTAATTGGCCGATTCCATCCCCGGAGCCGTTGGTTAGCTTGCTGGTGCCCACTCGTAATGGAGTGGACATTTTACGTCCCTGCGTGGACGCTATTTTAGCGCTTACCGCTTACCAAAATTTTGAACTGTTAATCTTGGATAACGAAAGTGACTGTCCTGAAACGCTAGCTTACATGAAAGCGGTTGAAAAGCGAGATGCTCGTGTCCGCGTGCTTAAGTGGAATTATCCGTTCAATTATTCAGCAATCAACAATTTTGGGGCTGCTCAGGCCCATGGCAGCATCATCGGTTTAATTAATAATGATATTGAGCCTATTGATGAGCACTGGTTAACTGAAATGGTTAGTCACGTCTGTCGTGCGGAAATTGGCTGTGTCGGTGCCAAGCTGTATTATCCTAATGGCATGTTGCAGCATGGTGGGGTGATTCTGGGGTTAGGAGATGTTGCTGGTCATTCGCATCGGTTCTTTCCTCGTCAAAGTGATGGGTATACTGGCCGCCTAAAGCTTGTGCAGAACTTATCTGCTGTGACGGCAGCGTGTTTGTTATTGCGTAAAAGTGTTTTCAATAACGTTGGCGGCCTGAACGAAACTGATTTAACCATTGCGTATAATGATGTTGATCTGTGTCTAAAAGTCAGAGAAGCTGGATATCGTAATCTGTGGACGCCGTATGCTGAGCTTTATCACCATGAGTCCATTTCCCGTGGTGCTGATGATACACCTAAAAAACGAGCTCGTTGGCTAAGTGAAGTCGCGTATATGCGACGTACCTGGGCAGACCAGCTTGATAACGATCCGGCCTACAATCCGAATCTAACGCTGGTTCATGAAGATTTTTCGCTGCGTTAAGGCAAAAGGAGGAGTGAGTAGTGAGGCCTAAGCCGCAGTGGTTGGTTGTTAGCGATGGGGCTCGGCCCACCGAGGATATCTATTTTCTTGAATCTGCAGCACCTGAACTGCATCAAAAGGGCGTACTCACCGAACGTTACCCTATATCTCGCTCTTTTGGTTCTGCATGGTTGCATGGGCGTTCTTTTATAAGCCGCTTTGCCGGTGTTAACCTGCTGGTGTGTCGCTCGTTGCCATTAAGTTGGCTGCGCTGGTTAGAGCGTCACCGCCATATTTTTGGCTATATCGTCTATCTAATTGATGACGATATTCCTGCCGCTGCCAATGATTTCTCGTTGCCAAGGGCGTATCGCAAGCGTATGGGGCGTATAGCTAGCCTTCAACCACGCTTATTGGCACTGGCTGATGAAGTAGTAGCGTGTAGCGATGAGTTGGCTAAATACTTTACCCTGCGCCATTCCCTCGTTTCAGTGTTGACGCCTCCATTACTAGCGCCCTTACCCAGCCATGATCATTTGGCAATTCCTCCCTCTACTCAAGCTCCTTGGCAAATAGGCTTTCATGGTACTCGGGCGCATCTTAATGATTTGCTGCATATTGCTCCGGCCTTGGAAGCACTCCAAAAGCTGCGCGATGATACTCAGTTGGAGCTAATGTTGGGTAAGCATGCCCCGTCCCAATTGGTAGCTTTGCCGCGTGTCAATGTGCCTGCACCGCTGCCTTGGCAAGCTTTTCAGCGGTATCAGCGTCAGTGCCGCATGCACATTGGCTTGGCGCCGTTATTACCCACGCCATTCAATCAAGGTAAGTCATTTATTAAATTCTTGGATATTACAGCCATGGGCGGCGTGGGCATTTATTCCAATCGATACCCCTATACTGAGGTAGTACGGCACGCCGAGAATGGTTTGTTGGTGGAGGATTACCCTAATGCTTGGCAAGATGGCATTGTGCAATTATTGGAAGATCCCGCCGCGACTATGCGTATGGCGCAGCAGGCGGCGTTAGACGCACGCCGTGTTGGGGATCCACATAGATCGGCTGCATTTTGGTCTACACGCTGCGGCGAGCAATGAATAAATTTAAATTCAGGAAGGGTGAAAATGGAAGCTATCTTAAACGCATTTTATGAACTAAAGCCGAATGCTAGCAATCCTAAGGAGCGCGTATCGTTTGGCACCTCAGGCCATCGTGGACGCTCAATTGCGCGCACGTTTAATGCCTCACATATTTGGGCGATTACTCAAGCAGTGGTCGATTACCGGCGTGAAGCGGGCTATAAGGGGCCGCTTTTTTTAGGTTTCGATACCCATGCGCTTTCAAGGCCTGCCTGGGAGTGCGTGCTCCAGGTGTTGGCGGCTAATAACGTGCCGGTGTTCATTGAGAAAGATCACGGTTATACCGCAACACCGCTCATTAGCCAGGCGATATTACACCACAACCATGCGCAAGATCAGGTGGCACCGGCTCTTGCAGATGGTTTGATCATCACGCCTTCGCATAATCCGCCTGAAGATGGCGGTATCAAGTATAACCCACACCACGGCGGCCCAGCGGATACCGATGCCACGGGCTGGATAGAGTTGCGTGCCAATGCTTACCTGTTGCGCCAGTTAGAGGATGTGCCAATGGTGCACGTGGAGGAGGCGATTGCCCACGCCCAGGAGTACGACTTCACAGCGCATTACGTTGCCAAGCTGGGTAGCGTGGTGGATATTGCCGCGATTCAGGATGCGAACCTGGTCTTAGGCGCTGACCCAATGGGCGGTACGGCGCTGCCAGTGTGGCAGGCGGTCGCGGCCCACTACCGCTTGAACCTTGAAGTAGTCAATTCGTCGGTTGATCCTGAGTTTGCGTTTATGCCGCGGGATCACGACGGCAAAATCCGTATGGATTGTTCAAGTTCGGCGGCGATGGCTAATCTGCTTAACGTTAAAGATCGCTTCGATATCGCTTTTGGTAACGACCCCGATGCGGACCGCCACGGCATTGTCGATGCCAATGGCTTGATGAACCCAAATCACTTCTTAGCAGTGTGCATTGATTACCTGATCACTCACCGCCCAGAGTGGGCCGCTACGTTAAAAATTGGTAAGACGCTGGTATCGTCTTCCATGATTGACCGGGTTGTGGCTTCACATGATCGGGAGCTTTACGAAGTGCCTGTGGGCTTTAAGTGGTTTGTGGATGGTCTGCATGAAGGCTGGCTTGCCTTTGGTGGCGAAGAGAGCGCTGGCGCTAGTTTGCTGACCCGCAATGGGAAGGCATGGTCTACCGATAAAGATGGCATTGTATTGAGTTTGCTGGCGGCGGAAATTATGTCGGTCACAGGTAAAACGCCGAGTGAGTATTATCGTTCGCTCACCGAGCGTTTCGGTGAGCCTTTCTATAAGCGCGTTGACACTGCGTGTTCAGCAGAAGAGAAGGCGGCGTTTAAAAACCTTACTGCCGAGAGTGTGACAGAGAAAACCTTGGCTGGCGATCCCATTACGGCCGTATTGGTAGCCGCACCGGGTAATGGCGCTGCCATTGGCGGTATTAAAGTGACTACCGACAATGGCTGGTTCGCTGCGCGTCCCAGCGGCACTGAATCGCTTTACAAGGTGTATGCAGAAAGCTTTAAAGGCCCACAGCATTTGGACGAGTTGATTGGTAACGCCACATCGCTGTTGGCGGGAGTGTTGAAAGAGTAGAGCTGCCTTTATCAAAAGAGGAGTGCCAGAAGTGTGCAGCTATGTACCTGAGTGGCACATTGTTCGGAGTACGTTAGGTTTGCTTTTAGGTATTACTTTGGTTTCATCATACTGTAAACTATACATTTTAAAGTAAACCTAGCTTGACTGGCTCGGAGCTTGCTCTTAATAGGCTAACAGCTGTTACTTATTCACCATCAGGGAAGAGAAATTATGAGTGCCCATCTTTCTGCGACAAATCATCGTCTTTACACGCCTGTTAACGCTTTGCAGTCCCATGCTGAACATCTTCAAGCGCAATCCCTCAGCGATTTGATTGGTAGCGATTCACCCGCTGCTGTTGAACGCTCTAGTTCACTGGCGTTTACCTTTAATACGCTACATTTAGATCTCAGTAAGCAGCGTATTACGCCAAAAACCCTGGCATTATTAACTGATTGGGCAAAGAGTTGTGGGATTGAGGAACAGCGCAAGGCGTTATTCACCGGGGCTAAGGTGAATAATACTGAGCAGCGCGCAGCGTTACATATGGCGGCGCGCTGGCCCATAACGACAACGCCTCCTGGCGGTATGGAAGATGCAACCGCCTTTTGTCAGCAGCAGCGTTCGCGCTTAGCCGAGTTGGTTGAGCGCCTGCATAAGCGGGAGTGGTTTGGTGCTACTGGGCAATCAATCACCAATGTGGTGCATATTGGCGTAGGCGGCTCTGATTTGGGGCCAAAATTGATTAGTGAAGCCTTGGCGGATCGCCCGAGCCATGCATATGTTAACGTTCACTATGTCTCTAGCATGGACGGTGCGCAGCTTTTGCCGCTAATGGAGACATTAGATCCGGCCACCACTCTTTTAGTACTGGCGTCTAAGTCGTTTACTACGGCGGATACGCAGTTCAATGTAAAAACGGCATTAACATGGTTGAGTGAGTCGCTTGAAGTAGATGTGCCAACGCTATGTCGTCACCAGTTGGTGGGGGTTTCCTCGAAGCCAGATAAGATGACAGAGTTTGGTATTCCTGATGCTCACCAACTGGTTTTTAAGGACTGGATTGGTGGGCGTTTTTCATTGTGGTCGCCGATCGGCGTGAGTGTCGCGATGCAGCTTGGTATGGTGAGTTTTAATACGTTGCTGGAAGGTGCCCATGCCATTGATCGCCATTTTTTAGAAACGCCGCTGGATGAGAACCTGCCGGTTCTTGTGGCTTTAGTGGGCGCTTGGAATTGTCAGTTCTTGAGTATTCCTACTCATGCCGTGTTGCCATATGATGGCAGATTAAAGAGCCTGCCTGCGTATTTGCAGCAGTTGGAGATGGAGTCTAACGGCAAAAGCGTCACCCTTGATGGCCGTTCGGTTACCCATTCTACTTGTCCCATTATTTGGGGGGACGTGGGGCCAAATGCGCAACATGCGTTTTACCAATTGTTGCATCAAGGTAGCCACACCGTGAGCGCCGACTTTGTTGCGGTAGCTGAGCGAGAGGTAGAATCTACGAAGAGTGTGCGGGGGTTGCTGGCTTCCCAAGAGCAGCTAACGTTAGCAAACTGCTTGGCTCAGGCGCAGCTGTTTGCTCTGGGGGATGACGCTATTCCTACTGTGCTGCGTGGGTATACAGCCCAAGGCTATCGAGGCAATCAACCCAATTCGCTGTTATTGCTTAAGCGGTTGGATGCTTGGAGCATCGGCGCTCTGCTAGCACTCTATGAGCATAAGGTGTTTGTTCAATCTGTGCTGTGGAACCTTAATCCTTTTGACCAGCCGGGTGTGGAGTTAGGCAAGCAACTAGCGTCAAGCCTTTATAAAACGCTGGCAGGGGACTCTTCTACACAGGATGTAGTAAAAGATCCTAGCACTGAGCAACTGCTGCGGAAAATAGGCGAGTGGCGTCGGAAAGCCGCTAAGTAAGCCATCATCTTTGATAGACTAAATTAAGATAAAAACGTAACGCAATTAAGGAATGTATTCATGACGCAGGTTCGCAAAGCGATTATTCCAGTAGCTGGCTTTGGTACACGTTTATTACCGATCAGCAAGGCGATCCCCAAAGAGATGGTACCGGTAGTGGATCGTCCGTTGATTCAGCATGTGGTGGAAGAGGCGCTAGCGGCGGGCATCAATGAAATTATTTTAGTGACCCGCTCGGGTAAATCCGCCATTGAAGACCACTTTGATGCCCACGCAGAGCTTGAAGACTCTTTAGCTAGTAAAGGGAAAGATGCGCTGTTGGAAACCTTAGCGGCTATCGCGCCGCCGGGACTTAAAATCACCAGTGTCCGCCAGCCGCATGCGCAAGGGTTAGGACATGCCGTTTTTTGTGCCGCCCATTTGCTCGGTGAAGGTGAACCCTTCGCGGTTATTTTGCCCGACGTACTTGTGAAGCCTCAGGCAGGTAGTAATGCCTGTGATCTTGGCGATATGGTAGTGCGCTGGGACTCGAATACCGCTGCTCAGATAATGGTGGAAGCGGTACCGCAAGAAGATGTATATCGCTACGGAATTGTGGATTGTGGAGGCAGCGAACCTAACGCTGGTGAAAGCGCCGATATGCTGGGTGTCGTTGAGAAGCCCAAACCTGAAGATGCACCATCGCGTCTTTCTGTCATTGGACGTTATGTACTGCCTTATCGTGTAATGGAGCTGTTAAGTGACCAGCCTCCCGGTGCCGGTAACGAGATTCAATTAACCGATGCGATTGATCGTTTAATGCAGGAGGGCAAACCTGTACAAGCCTTCCGTATGAGTGGACGTACTTTCGATTGCGGACATATTGACGGTTGGCTAAAAGCCAATACCCTTCTTGCTCGCGAAGCGGGTTACGACGTATAAGCACGCGACGATATATCGCAGCACTGCGCGAACGTGGAATGATCAGCTAAATAGAATGCTCTAGCTGTCAGGTGGTGGCGAGGTTGGCCGCTGCTTGGCAGCTTTTTTTATGCAAGGAATAAAGCTATGTCTGCAAACCCAATGTCTGTTATTGATCAAGCCCTGTTGGATGCCATTGAGCGCATTGCAAGTGACGCTGGCGATGCCATTATGAGCGTATACGCGCGCGAGTTCAGCGTGGAAGAGAAGGACGATAAAAGCCCGCTGACCGAAGCAGATATTGCTGCCCACAATGTGATCGTGTGCGGCTTGCAGGCGCTGCCGGTGCAATTTCCGATCCTCTCTGAAGAGGATATTGAGGGTTTTTCAGGTGCTGATGCTGAGGGCCGTTATTGGTTAGTCGACCCGCTTGATGGCACCAAAGAGTTCATCAAGCGTAACGGTGAGTTCACCGTCAATATTGCCTTGATTGAAAACGGTAAGCCGGTGCTCGGTGTGGTGACAGCGCCTGCGCTTGAGGTGGGTTATGTGGCCGCGCAAGGGATGGGCGCGTTTAAGGTTGAAGCGGATGGAAGCCGTAAGGCTATTGCCGTGGCAGGCAAGCCGAAAGCGGGTGTCACCTGGCGGGTAGTGGGGAGCCGTTCGCACCCCAGCACTGATTTGGCCGCTTGGCTGGAACAGTTAGGGGAGCACACCATGTTGCCCATGGGAAGCTCGCTAAAGCTGTGCATCATTGCCGAAGGTTTTGCCGACGCCTATCCCCGCTTGGGGCCCACCTGTTTGTGGGATACCGGCGCCGCCCACGCGGTAGTGCTCGAAGCCGGTGGCCGGGTAGAAACCCTGGAAGGCACACCCCTTAGCTACGCTAACCCCAGCGAAAAGCTCAACCCTTATTTTGTGGTTTGGGGGCATTAAGTCAAAGCGCCACCGGTTTTTGTTTTGCCAACCTTCTCGATATTGGTTGTCACGGCCATGTGCATAACGTGCTCATGGCCTTGGAAACCCCAGCTTCATGTGCCAGCGAGATTGAGTAGCGCGTGGTAAGCCTACGGCGCACCCGCGGGAGCAGCGAGAAGCGGTGCCGGTGTTGGCCCGCGCAGGCAGAGTTGGTTGGTTGCCACGGGGCGTCGTTCCGACACCTCCCGCGGGTGCCTCATTCGCTTGTACCTCGCGAGATTCGTTACCACGCGCTACGAAATGTGGACCCACTTGAATACGTTTGCGGCTTTATTCCCAATTCATGTCGGCGATATCGGGTACTTGTTGGGTGCCCCAGTCGAGGTCGTACCAGCCTTTTTGTACGCATTGCCGAAAGCTTGACCACTCCCAGTCGCGGGGCGTATTAGCCCAGCCGTGTTTGACGGGGTTGTAATGGATGTAATCCATATGCTGCTGCCAGTCATTTTCGTCGCGAATGACGTGCTCCCAGAAGCCGCGCTGCCAGGCGTTCTGGGTGCCGGGGGGAAATAAAAATTCCTGCGAGGCGTATTTCTTGATGTCACGCCAGCGCGAGGAGTAGTCGGCGTCGCCTTCGGGGAGTGTCAATAGGCAGTGGAGGTGGTCGGGGAGGAGTACAAACGCATCCATTATGAAGGGGCGTTCTTCTCGAACTCTGCGGAACGCTCGCCCGAGGGCGTTAATATTAAGGCGGTCCGCCAAGAGGGGTTGTCGTGCGTAGGTGACGACGGTAAAAAGTAGCAGCCGCCAGGAATATGCGCGCGTCGATAGGTTGCCACCCTTGCCTCCATGCAGAATGATTCGGTTATGAAGGCCTAGTGTAGCGCATCGTTATGAGCTGTGTGGGCTACGACTTGCTTAAGGTATCGAGCGGTACTTCGAGATGCTGTGGCCGGTTGAGTACATTGAGCAGCACGATGGCGCGTTCTTCGCCTTTAAGGCGGGTAAAGATGGCTTCCAGGTCTTTGAAGGGGCCGTCGGTGATGGTGACTTTTTCGCCGGCGCTAAAATAGCTATGAATGCCTTCCTGGTGGTGCGGCTGGTTGCGCAGGGTTTCGACGAGCTGTGAGGCCACGGCGACAGGCCTGTCGCCGAAGGTAAGCAGACGCAGAACGCCGCGAGTTGACCGAATCGGTCGCCAGTTGCTGACCAGTTGATCCAAATAGATAAATAGGTAATAGGGGAACAGCGGTTCGGTCACCGTGGTGAGTTTGCCCTGGCGCTTGCGTTGGCTATTTAGCACCGGGTGAAACACCTCGTAACCTTGGTTGGCGAGGTGTTCAGCGGCGCGAAATGATTCGCCCCCTTTGCACTGAATAACATACCAGGCGGGCGTTGCTGCGCTTTCCTGGTCGTTGAAAACATCCATGCCATCATCCTTGCGTCGAGAAAAGCGTTACAAATTATGGCAGTAGTCTGGTGAGCGTATCAAGGGTTTGATCAACGTGTGCCTGAGTGTGGTTACAGGAGAGAAAGAAGCGTAACCGTGCGCTTTTTTCGGGGACCGCGGGGTGCAGGATTGGCTGTACGTTAATCTGCTGTTCTAACAGGGCGTTGGAGAGCCGGGCGGCTGCTGCGGAGCTGCCAATAATCACCGGCACCACCGCGGCGCCGACGCTTTTGCCGGTGTCTAACCCGCGGGCAGTGGCCTGCTCGAGAAAGTAGCGCGAAATCGCGTGCAGGCGCTGTACCCGTTCGGGCTCTTGCTGCATCAATTGCAGCGCAGCAAGCGAGGGCGCGGCGACCTGTGCGGGCATGCCCACGCTGTAGAGAAAGCCGGGGGCGAGGTAGCGTAGAGTTTCCACCAGCGGTTTGCTGCCTGCGATATAGCCGCCGCAGCCAGCCATGGCTTTGCTCATGGTGCCCATCCAGATATCCACGTCGCGCGGATCGATAGCAAAATGCTCGCGCAGCCCCAAACCGGTTTCGCCCATCACCCCGAAGGAGTGGGCTTCATCCACCATTAGCCACGCTTGATAGCGCTGCTTGAGCTCGATAAACTGCGGCAGCTCAGGGATGTCGCCATCCATGCTGTAGAGCCCTTCGATCACCACCAGCACGCGTTCAAACTGATGCCGATG
The DNA here is from genome assembly GCF_052379125.1 of Halomonas sp. AOP13-D3-9. Lineage (NCBI taxonomy): Bacteria > Pseudomonadati > Pseudomonadota > Gammaproteobacteria > Oceanospirillales > Halomonadaceae > Halomonas > Halomonas sp. AOP13-D3-9. The sequence goes on from NZ_JBQSYH010000005.1 coordinate 60,816, forward strand.
GCGGGCCAGCAGGGCTTCCAGCGCGGCGGGGTCGTTATGACTAAACGACATACGCTTGGCACCGGAAAGCTGCGCGCCGACCAGCGAGCTGTTATGGATATATTCGTCGTGGAGCACTAAATCTTTGGGCCCCAGCAGGTGGCCCAAGGTAGAGACATTGGTGGCGTGGCCACTGACAAACACTACCGCGTCTTCGACGTCGTAGGCGTTGGCCAGGGCTTGTTCCAGCTCCTGATGAATGGGCCTTTCGCCGGAGACCACACGACTGGCGGAAACCGAGGTGCCGTAGCGGGCCACGGCATCGCAGGCGGCCTGATTGATACGCGGGTCGCCTGAGAAACCAAGGTAGTTATAGCTGGCAAAGTTGATGCAGGTCTGCCCGTTGATCACGCTAGTCGCCCCGGCGGTGCCTTCGTGCACCTTGAAAAACGGGTCGACCAGGCCTAACTGGTCGGCGGCCTGGCGCATCATGGCAATTTGCTGATAGCCGGGCTGGGCGTCAAAACGCGTGAAGCGCTCCGGCACCGTGCGCTGCTCACTCCCTTGGCCATTGGCAGAGGGAGCGCTGGCAGCACGCGGCGCGGTGCGCTGGCGTGCTTTTTCCAGCAGTTGTTGTTTCAGTTCAGAGCGCTTGGCAGTCATGGTGTCTCGGTCGCGGGTGATGAGGAGGCAGACGCAGGCTCAGTGGTGAACACTTCGGTGCCTAAATCTTCAGTGCCATGCTGTGCGGCCAGTGAGGCTATCGCATCCTGCGGAGCGTCTTCAACATCGTCATGCTGATGCATTTTCTGAATCAGCACGCCCGCCAGTTTGTCGAGGGTTGATGCTTCACTGAGCACCATCACTGACACCTGAACGCCTAAGCGGTTCTCGATAGCGGTCATGAGTTCAACCCCCATTAGGGAGTCAAAGCCCATATCGTAAACCGAACGGTGAATATCGAGCTTCTCTTCATCCACCAGCAGAATGCTGGCCAGTTCAGCGCGCAGCAGCTCGGTGACCGTGCTGTGCAACTCTTCGGGCGAGAGCTCGGCCAGCAGGGCACTGATGTCGTCGTCGGCATCGGCGCTGCCGTCGTCGTCGCTGGCGCGGGCAATTTCGTTAAAGCGCGGTGCTTCGGCGGTTGGTAAGAAGCGGGCAAGCGCGCCCCACTCCAGTTCCAGCACGCCCAGGCTTGGCCCTGGTGTCAGCAGCATCTGTTCGAGTACTTTCAGTGCGTCCTCCGAGCGCAACGCGGAACCACCCAGGCGCTCTTGCAGCGCATCTCGGGTGCGGGTGTTGCGGGCCAGGAAGCCGACATCTTCAATGGCGCCCCAGCGTACACAGGTGGCCGGTAAGCCCGCGGCACGGCGGTTGGCGGCAAACGCTTCCAGCCAGTGGTTGGCGGCGACGTAGTTAGCCTGACCTGGGTTGCCGAACAGCGTGGTGGCTGACGAGTAGAGCACGAAGAAGTCCAGCTCTGCATCACGGGTGAGCGCATCGAGATGGCGGGCACCGTCAATTTTAGGCGCTAGCACTTTCTGAATGCGTTCGGCATCCAGGTTGCGGATAAGGCCGTCGTCAATCACCGTGGCGGCGTGGATGATGCCACGCAGCGGCGCGAGCTCGCCCTTGGCACGTTCCAGCACATCGGCCAGCGCAGCGCGGTCGGTAATATCGCAGGCGGCGGCGAGTACCGCAACGCCTTGCTGTTCAAACGCCGCAATGGCTGCTTGGGCCTCTTCACTGGCAGCGCCGCTGCGGCTGAGCAGAATCAGTTGCCGTGCGCCTTTGTCTACCAGCCACTGGGCAGTCCTTAACCCAAAGCCCCCCAGGCCGCCGGTGACCAGGTAGCTGGCCTCCGAGGAGAGCTGCATCGTTGCGGTGCCCAATACTTCGTTCTGGGGCGGTGCGATGGGCTGTTCGTAAGTCACCACGACTTTGCCGATCTGGCGAGCCTGCTGCATATAGCGGAAGGCGTCGATCACCTGGGTGTGGCTGAACGAGGTGAACGGCAGCGGGCTCAGGGTGCCGTCGTTAAACAGTGCCATCATTTCGCCAAACAGGCGCTGGGTGAGCGCGGGCTGCACCTTCATGAGCTGGTCGGAGTCGATACCGAAGTAGCTTAAGTTGTTGCGGAACGGGCGTAGGCCGATATGGGTGTTTTCGTAGAAATCACGTTTACCCAGTTCCAGGAAGCGGCCAAACGGGCGCAGGGCGCGCAGGTTCTGGTTGATTGCCTCCCCGGCCAGGGAGTTAAGCACCACATCGACGCCTTCGCCATTAGTGTCTTCGAGGATCTCCTCGGCGAAGGTGAGCGAGCGCGAATCGTAAAGTCGCTCGATACCCATCAAACGCAGGAAGTCGCGCTTCTCTTCAGAGCCCACAGTGGCGTAAATGTCGGCCCGCAGCCACTGGGCGATTTGTAGCGCGGCGATCCCCACGCCGCCTGCGGCGCCGTGAATAAGCACTTTCTCGCCGGGCTCTACCCGCGCCAGGTGCTTAAGCGCGTAGTAAACCGTAAAGAAGGTGGTTGGGATTGTCGCCGCGGCGGCAAAGCTAATGCCTTCCGGCAGTGGCGCCACGGCGTGCTGGCTGGCGATGACTTTATCGCTGAAGCTGGCGGGACCGAAGCCGACCACGGCTTGACCTGGGGTTAGGTGGGTAACGTTGCTACCCACGCTTTCTACCACGCCTGAAAACTCAAGGCCCAGGGTTGGCCCGGCAAAGCCGTTCTCAATGGCTTCATCGGAGAGCAGGCCCAAGGTGTACATCACATCACGGAAGTTTAGCCCGGTGGCTTTAACGCGAATTTCCACCTCATCGGCGTCGGCCGCTGTCAGCTGGCGTGGGCGCCAGGTGAGTTGGCGTAGCTGGCCGGGCATAGCAAAGCCCAGCGTCATCGCCTGGTGCGGTTGCTTCTGACCCGCTGCTGCCGGGTGCGGTGCCGGTAGTGTGCGCAGCCGGGTGGCAAAGCGGTGGCCCTGGTTATCAATCAGCGCTTCGTTTTCGCTGTCGGGTTGGGCAAGCAGCGTTGCCCAGGCGCTAAGCGCGGGTTCGCTAATCGTTGCCGGTATATCCAGCAGGTAGACATCGTGACCAACCGCTTCGTTGGCCAGGGAACGGCCAAAGCCCCACAGGGCAGCATCGCCGGGGGCCTCGCTTGGTGCATCGCTAACGCCGGAGGCTGATGTTGCCTGCCAGAGTGCGCTAAGGCCGTTAGTCACCAGCCATAGAGAAGCGGCGAGCGAGTGATGCTCTAAAGCCAATGTCCACTGCAGGGCGTGGTCACAGCGTGCGGTTTGCGCCGCGGTGCTGCTGGCGCCGAGGCCGCGCAGGTCAATCACATTGAGCGGTAGCTCATCATGCTCGCCCAGCGCTGGCTGGGCCAGAGCGTGAGCCAAGAGTTCTGCGGGCGCGCTTTGGCTAACGCTGAGCTGGGTCTGGGCGGCTAGCTGTTGCAACGCCTCGACCAAGCGGGTGGCGAGCGCTTCGCTGTGTTGATCCGCGACCACTAAATGACGCCGCTGGGCGGTGTTTGATGCGCTGGCGGCGGTGTCAAACGGGTAGTGTGCATGGAGCAAATAGGCACCGCTGTTACTCTCTTCCAGCACCATCGGCTCGGAGACCACAAAGCCTTGGTCATTTAGCCAGCCGATAAGGGAGTCTTGCTCTAGCGCGGTCTGATCAATGCCAGGCGTGGCCAGTAGATCATCCAACCAACAGCTGGGCGCGATACCTATCAGCATGACCTGAGCGCCAGGGGCTAGTTGCCCGGGCAGCGCCTCAATCAACTGACGCGTGACGGCAGGTTGGGTGATATCCACGCTGACAAACGCCAATTGCGCTTTTTCAACGTCGATGGGGGCGGTTAGCGCCGCACCGGCGTTTGGATCAAGGTGCTGCATATCCATCAGCGGAAAGCGTTCTTGTAACTGCTCCGCCTGGTGGCGCGTGCTATCGAGGGTGGTGATAACACGGTAATGGGTAAGGTCGTGGTAAAGCGCCTGGGCGCTGCGCTCCAGCAGTCGTTCACCCAACGCAGGCGCGCTGGGGCCCGCTTCCAGCAGTTGCAAGCGCTGTCCGGCGGGGAGCTCGGCTATCAGGGCATCGATCAGCTCGGCTAACTCGCCTGCCAATGCTTGCCAGCCGCTTTCACCCACAAGCACACGGTTTAAGCGTGCCAACTGGTCGCGGCTAATGCCCAGCGCTTCCAGGTCACTGGTGCCGCTGCGTAGCGCCTGCTGGTGAAACCCTAAGCGGCCCACCAGGTGAATGGGCGCAAAGTAGTCGGGGTAGTCCTGCACCAGCAGTTGCCAGATAACGTCTGGCGAGTGCTGTGCGTCATCGGTTGCCTGATCTGGGTCTTTTACCACAGCGTTTTGCTGGGCAAACGCTTCGCTAAGCGTGTCGAGTAGCGGCGCCACTTCATTGCCGTAACGCTGCCCGGTGCTGGCGGCGTAAACGCTCGCGATATTGGCCAGCCGAGCGAGCGCATCGCCGGGCAGTGCCAGCGGCGCTGGCTGCAGCGGCGCTGGGGTGAGCTGCACATCCAGATAGCTGAAGTGTTGATGGTGGGCGCGGTTGAGACGAATCGCTTTGAAGCGGGTTTTGCTTAACACGGCGACGGCATTGCCAGCGGCGTCATACAGCTCAAAGTCGGCGGTGAAGGAGTGCGGCGCACGCTTGCCCATAACGGCGCGGGCGAGTACCGGCGCACCGGCCTGAGTGTTGACCTGAATGCGCCCCACGCGAACCGGCACGAAGGCAAGCTGCGTTGCAAACTCGCTATGTTGCGCGAGCAGCGGGATAAACATTTGGAAGGCGCTATCCAGAATGCCGGGGTGCACGTGCAATGTGCTGAGCTGCGCTTGGACTTCGTCCGACAGCGCGATTTCGCCAATTACCGCATCGCCTTCAATCCAGCCGTGGGAAATCGCCTGGAAAGCGGGCCCGTAGTGCAGGCCGATGCGCTCGGCCATTGCCAAGTGGTCTGCCAGCGTGTAGTCCGGCGCACGGGAGGGCAGCACTGGCGCTGTGCGGTTGAGCAAAAAGCCACGGCTTTCGCGCATGGTGCGGGCCACGGCATTTAGCTGCCACTCAACCCCGGTGGCTGGCTCGCGGGAGTGGATCTCCAGGCGCCCGTCTACTGGCAGGTAGGTCAACCGCATGGCGCGACCATGGGGGCCATCCAGCAGCAGCGGGGCACGGATTTCCAGCTCTTCGATATCCAGCAGCGGGGTGTCTTTTAGCTGCAGCGCCACTGCCAGGGTGAGTTCCACAAAACCGGCACCAGGGAACACCGCACTTTCACCCACGACGTGGTCGGCCAGCCAGGGCTGGCGCTGGGTGTCGAGCTGGCTTTCCCAGGTGTGTTCGTGCTGCGCCAGCGCGTAGCCCAGCAGCGGGTGCTGATAATAGCGCGAAAGCAGGCCCTGGCCGTCGTTGGTGCCGTGCACCCAGTGGTGGCTACGCTGCCAGGCATAGCGGGGTAGCGGCACGCGCTGTCCTACCACGGGTAACTGGTCGCTAGCCAAGGTAAGGCCACTCAGCAGCAGTTGGCTTAGGCAGCGTTGTAAACCCTCAATTCCCGGTTTATGGCGCTCAATGGTGCCAAATACCAGCCCCGGGCGTTCCACTTGGCGGAGTGACTCATTGAGATAGCGGCGCAAAATGGGGTGGGCGCCAATCTCGATAAAGACATTGCTGCCCTGCTCGATTAACGCGCTAGCGGCGGCGTCAAACAGCACCGGCTCACGGATGTTTTTCCACCAGTAGGTGGCATCCAGTTCAAGCCCGTCGCTTAGCGCACCGGTCACGGTGGAGAAGTAGGGGATCTGCGTGGCCCGTGGGGTAATGTCGGCTAACGCATCGATGACGCCTGCTTCAATACTGTCCATCGCGGGGCTGTGGAAGGCATAGTCCAGCGGCAGGCGCTTGGCAAAAATATCCTGCTCGCTCAGGGCGGCTTCCATAGCGCCTAGCTGTTGGCTATCACCCGCCAGGGTAATGCCTTTGGGACTGTTAATGCCGGCCAGGCATACCTGATTGAACTCGGGCTTTTCGAGCCACTCGGCGATGTCGTCGGCGCTCATGGCCACGGCGGTCATTTCGCCTTGGCCACGGGTTTTGCCCTGGTAGTCGCTGCGGAAGTAAATCACTTTTACCGCATCTTCCAGGCTAAGTGCTCCGCTGGCCCAGGCGGCGGCCACTTCACCCACGCTATGGCCAAAGACCGCCGTGGGGGCAATGCCTTGATCACGCAGCCACTCGGTCAGCGCTACCTGTAGTGCAAATAGTGCAGGCTGAGCGATTTCGGTCAGCGCGAAGCGGTTGTCATCGCTTTCCTGTTCACTATTACGACCTTCAAGCTCGGCACGTAGCGAGAAACTACCGTGCTGCTGAAAAAGTGCGTCAACGCGATCAATGGCTTCAGCGAAAACCGGCGAATCATTAAGCAGATCGCGGCCCATGGCTTCCCACTGGCAGCCGTTGCCATCGTAAACGAACACTGGACCTACCGGGGTGGGCAGGCGCTCCAGCGTGGTAACGCCGTTTGCTTCACCGGCGGCAAACTCACTCAGCTTTGCAGCGGCTTCTTCCGCGGTTTGGGCAAACAGCAGCGCGCCATGGCTATGCCGGTCACGGTGGTTAAACAGCGTGTAGGCGATATCGTAAAAGCTAGCGCTGTTGTTTTCGCGCGAGTCGTTTTCCCGCAAATAGCTAGCCAGGGTTTCGGCGCTTTGGGTGAGCGCGGCTTCGCTGCGGGCGCTAAGGCGGATCGGTAGCGGTGAGTCGGGCGCCTGCGGTTCGGGTTTGACCCGCTCGGGCGGGCTTTCCAGAATAACGTGGGCGTTAGCGCCGCCAAAACCGAAGGAGTTAATGCCGATGACCAAACGGCCCTGTTTTTTCAGCGGTTGGCCTTTGGTGACCACCGAGATATTCCACTCATCAAACTTGATGCGCGGGTTAAGGTTGCGAATGCCAATCGTGGCTGGTACTTCCCGGTGCTGAATGCTGTAGAGCGCTTTGGCAAGCCCCGCCACGCCAGAAGCGGTTTCCAGGTGGCCCAGGTTGCTTTTTACCGAGCCGATGAGCAGCGGCGTTTTACGCTGCTGGCCAAGCGCTTCGCCAATCGCACGGGCCTCAATCGGGTCACCAACGGCGGTACCGGTGCCGTGGGCTTCCAGGTAGTCGATCTCGTCCGGCGAGATGCCTGCCTGCTGATACGCGCGGCGCATCAGGTCAATCTGAGCGCTGGGGTTAGGAACCGTCAGGCCGGATTTATGACCGTCGGTGTTGACCGCGGAGCCAGCCACCACGGCAATAATATCATCGCCATCGGCGACCGCCTGGTCATAATCTTTGAGCAGGAAAATGCCTGCCCCTTCCGAGCGCACATAGCCGTTGCCTGCTTCATCAAATACCTGACAGCGGCCAGTGGGCGAGAGCATGCTGGCTTTGGAGAAGATGATGAAGCCGTAAGGGTGCAGGTGCAGGCTAATACCGCCCGCCAGCGCCATCGTGGTTTCACCACTGCGAATCGATTGGCAGGCCTGGTGAAAGGCCACCATGGAGGACGAACAGGCGGTATCCAGCGACATGCTGGGGCCGTGTAGGTCGAACACATACGACAATCGATTCGAGGCGATGCTCGAGGTATTGCCGGTGGCGGTGGAGGCATCTATCGCCGCTAAGTCGTCCGCTATGCGATAAGAGTAGTCGAGGCTGGCAACGCCCAAAAACACCCCACACTGGCTGCCACGCAGGGAGCTGGGCGGAATGCTGGCATTTTCCATGGCTTCCCAGGCGAGCTCTAAGAGCATGCGCTGCTGGGGATCCATGTTGGCCGCTTCGCGGGGCGAAATGCCAAAAAACTCGGCGTCAAAGCCGCTAATGTCGCCCAGGCTGCCGGCGGCAAAGGTCACGCTGGTGCCGGGGTGACGCTTATCTGGATGCTGGTAGACGTCGTGGCTCCAGCGGTCAGCGGCCACTTCGGTAACTAAATCTTTTTCGGCTTGCAGGTCCTGCCAGAACGTTTCAGGGGTGGTGCCGGGGAAACGATGGGCGGCGCCGATGATGGCAACGCGTTTAGTCATTCTTGCTCCTGAGGTTCTGGTTCTGCCGTGATCACATCGCTACTTATATCGTGTCCAAACACCAGTTTGAATAACTGGACACCAAGTTCGTTTGCGGCTAGCTCTAATGGCTCACTATTCGTAGTAAAGCAGTTCGTTGCCAAGTGCTCGCCTTCTTTTGTCCAGTGCGCTGTTGCCTGCGTCTTTGTTGACCATAGCATGTAGGGCGTGCGGCTATCAGGGGGCGTAAAGTACTCATACGCCGTCGGTAGGATTGGCACATGGTCTCCATACCAGCCTAGCAGCCCCGGCCGCGTTGCAGTATTTAGCGAATTTTTAACGCTGGCCAACATCTTGTCGGATTCACTTAAATGGTGCAAATAGACTGTGAAGTCACGTAGATGATCTGGCAACGGCCAGGGTGCATTGGGCAACGCCTTGGCTAACATCGCGTGGTTGGGCGCTTCCAAATGTAGCGGGCCGTGATTTTCCATGGTGATAACAAATACAAACAGCGGTCTATTATCGTCATCTTCAAGCAGGCGTCCAATCTTTCGTGCAACCGCTTCGTCACCAATGTATTGGCCGTTTTTGTCGCTGGTTTTGAAGGCATCGATATTGACAAAGTGATCAAAGCCTAATTGGGGGATTACCTTATGGCGAAAATAGAAGCTTGCCAGATACGGGTGGACGCAAACTGTACGATAGCCGGCCGCTTTGAGTGCACTCGCTAAACTGGGCATTGGATGACGTAAAAGACTTCGGTAGGGGTTAAATTGGCGGGCGCCCCAATGGCTGGGGGCAATGCCGGTTAATACGGCGCACTCGGTACGCACGGTGTTAGCGCCCCATGCTGGCACATTCAACGTACCTTGTAGGGTGGCGCTTGCGCGGGTGGCGTCGAAATGGGGCAGTAAGTTGACGTTTACCTCATTACACCAGGGGCGCGGGTCAAAAAACGATTCGCTTTGCACCAACACCACATTGGGCAGTGGCTGCTCGCTTTGATGTGAGCTCGCGACCAGCGTTAAAGCGTGAAAGGGCGACTGCTCAGGTGTAGGCACGGGAGCGCGCATTAATGCGACACCGTATGCCCATATGCTAGCGAAAAGGCCTAAGCGGTGCATGTCTTGCACTGGCTGCAGGGTGACTGTTGGCAGCCTGCGGAGCCCAACAACAAGCAATAGGGTGCCCAAGGCCACTAACCCCAGCGCACTGGTTAGAAAACTGCTGGTGCCCTCGCTCGTGACCAGCGACTGTTCCCAGTAGAAAAAAGCGCCAATGGCAACCGCCGCCGCGCTGCTGGCGGCAATTGCCAAGCCAACGCCGAAGAAGGGCACGTATAAGCGTGGGTGCAAAATGGCATCACAGAAGTATTCGAAGTCGTGACAAATAAATGGCTCGTTGAGCGTATGCGATTTGGCGTTACTCGATTGCACTACCACCAGTTGCAGCGAGAGAAACACCATTACCGCAAACCAGGGGCGCTGTAGAAGCAGTAGCATTAACCCGAAAAGCAGCAGCCATGAGCCAAGGTGGAGAGTGTTAGCCGCCAAACCGCGCTGCCAAAAGGGGCGGGGCCGGGGGCTAAGCAGGGCTTCAAAGCCACTACTTATCAACAGCCCCACGAGCAGCGGCCACCCCAGCGCACTAATCATGGGGCGTGTCTCCTGGATGGTTAAAGCCCAAGCGCTTGATCAACCACTGTGAAATACCGGCAGGCAGCACCGCTAGCCACCAGGTGCCAAAATTAAGAGGGAAGGGGAAGCTGATGCGTGTGCGGTTGGCCGTAATGCCCCGTTTGATTGCTTTGGCGGCACGCTCGGGCGGCCACTCCCAGGGTTTAGGGCCAGGCATCGCTTCGCACATCGGTGACGTCACATAGCCGGGCATCACAACCGTGACACCAATGCCATGGGGGGCGAGTAGCCCGCGTAACCCTTCGCCGTAGGCTTTAATGCCAGCTTTGCTGGCGCTGTAGCTGGGTGTTGTGGGCAAACCGTGCCATGCGGCAAGCGAACTGATCAACACCAGCTGACCGCTGCCGCGAGCCTGCATAGCGGGCACCAAGTGTTGCACCATGGCGATGGGTGTTTTCAGATTGATATCCAGCAGCGCCTGCACATCTTCCCAGGGCTCTAAAATATCAGGCCCTTGGGGGTGAGTGTTTTTGCCCGCATTGGCGATGACGATATCCGGTACTTGCTGGGCGCAGAGCTCGGCTAGCCAGCTTTGCAGGGCGTGGTCATCGGTTAGCGTAATGGTCGAGAGCGTGACCTGGGCGCCTTGCTGGCGGCAAATCGCAGCCAGAGCTTCCAGCGTTTCTAACTGGCGGCCGTGGAGCACGAGGTGGGTGCCGGGCTCGGCGTAGGCGCGGGCTAGTGAACTACCAATCGCCCCCGTGGCGCCGGTGATCAGCACGCAGCTTGAGCGTTGAGATTGGTTCATAACAATCTCTCCAACGGTGACGGGCAGGCTTCGAGTATGCGGGCGGCGTTATCCACCGCTATATCGATGCCAGGCTGGCAGTAGTAGCCACCGTTAACCTGAACGGTGTGCATTACGGTCTTTTGAAAATAGCCAAATAGCTCGCTGTTAGGCGGCTGCGGCTGCTGCCAAAAGTCCGCTAGGTCACCCTGGTAGGTTAGCCCATCCAGGTTGTAAATAGGATCGCAGAGCGCATAGGTGGGACAGTTTTTCTCCAGCGATACGATGCCCACGGTGCTGTTAACGGTCACATTGCCTCTGGCATGTTTGAGCAGGGCGTTCAGGTCTCCTGACTCTAGGTAGACGATGCGCCCTTTTAGGCCATGGCGTTCTTCAAGCTGCTGAATAATCTTGGGGTAGTTGACCAGCCCCATATCCAGCGGGTGGTTCTTAATACACAGCTGCGCATCGTTGGGCGCGTGTATGGCAAACGAGGCCATCACGTCGTCCATGACCTCTTGCATATTGGCATAGGGCGAGTGATCGCGAATTTGCGCATCGCTATTTAACTGCAGCGGCAGCATAAAGTAAGGGCAGCCGCTTTCAATCAGCGCTTTGATGCGCTCGGCATCGCGTTTTTTCCAAACGGCTCTTAACTGAGCAAAGCGCTTGAGATAACCCGCGTACTCAACGGGCGCGGTGATTGGTGCGTGGTTGCGGTAGTGCGGCGCGATAAGCGGATTGGCCAGCCCGGAAAGGTGATAGCCAACATCGTGCATGGCGCGAACCTTAAAAGATGAGCGAAAACGCACCGGCGTAGGTGGTTCGGGCAGCGCTTTGCCGGTTTCATAAAACCAGCTGGGGTCTCGTGGCAGCAGAGAGTGGCCGTTAACGCCTTCACGTTCCAGAGTGATCCAAAATGGGCGAAAGTAGCCCTCTTCAAATACATGGGTGCGCACGCCTGCGGCGGCGGCATTGTCCACCGCGGGGCGATGGATAGGGCGGCGGTCGCCGAACACGACTTGGTCGGTAATCGCGTACTTCTGCCACAGATGTTTGATATAGCCGGGTAGTTCGGCTATAGGACCGCGAAACAGGTGGCTTTCGCCGTGGGTGCGCTGCCAGTAGGCGATATCGCCCGCATTGAAGTTGACCTTGACGACACGGTGCCCATCGTTCACCAAACGCTTGGCTAGGCGCGGGTAAAATGGTGAGCAAACGCCCTGCAAAAATAAGAATGCACGCTTCTGTTGCTTCAACTCAATGCCTTCCGATCAACAAGTTACGATAACAGCGGTAGAGATTCTGTTTCCATGTACGGGTAGATTTTTGTGTTCTTGCCTGTTCCAACAGGCTGACGACGGTTTCAGCATTGCATAGCTGGTGGGTCGTTGGGTCTACATAGCCGGGGTAAACAATCAGCGTGCCGGCCACCAGCGCATCCAGCGAGAGTGAGCGAGTGCGGCGTGGGCAGCTAAGCGCATCCTGGGTTAGCCCCCAGCCAGCATAAAAGGGCAGGCCGTAGGTGCTGACTTCCCGCTTGCGCAAAAGTGCTTCAAAGCCGGTTAAAGAGCTCATGGTATGAACTGCATCGACTCGCTCTAACAGGGTCGCGATGTCGATATCACTGGCATCTAGATCATACAGGCGTTTGGCATTGGTATCGAGTGCCCCGACACGCGCACCGCTCAATACATCGGGGTGGGCTTTGTAAACGATAAAGGCGTCTGGATGGGCGTCACGCACGGCGCTCAGCAGCCCACTGTTGGTATTAATGTGAGGGGAGCCGGTGGCAATGGAGGCGTCGCTCTCTACCTGCCCTGGCACCAGTATGACGTAACGCCCTGTGGGCAGCTCAACTTCAGCCGTGCCGCGTATGTTGTACTTGGAGAGCTTGAGTGCCACTAATCGTTCACGAAGCTGATGAGCCCGTAGCAGTAGGTCGTCGCTGAACGTGGTGTCGTTGAGCAGCGTTTCCAAGTCACTGGGCTGGGTGGGGTCGTAATAGATACCCTGTGAATCAATCACCAACGACAGCGGCTTAGCAAGATCGGCCCCCAGCCCCACCGAACGAATAAAGCCGTCTTCCATACGCCAGAGTTTGGCCATGTGTTGGGCGTGCTGGCGTTTGAAATCTGCATCAATGCGGCTCGACCACACCAGCAGCTGTTCATTGGTCTGCTCGCGGGCGGGCAACTCGGCCTGATAATTCACCTGGGCGGCGGGCCCCAAAAAACCGCCAATAAAGCGCCGCTTCCATGAGGAGAAACCGCATGCCCGCCAGCCTCCCCGGTAGCGCTCCTGCTGGCGCTTTTGGTCGGCGATCAAGGCGATGGTCTCTTCTAGCGTGGCTGATTGCAGGGTGTAAGGGTTGGCGTAGCGGCAGTAGCGTAAAAAGGCGGCGGCAAAGACTTCAACGAGGGTGCGCTGTGTGCGGCGTCGCTGGCAGGGCAACTGGTCGTGGGTAAGCCCCCAGCCGGCATAAAAGGGAATGCCAAAGCAGTACACCTGCTTACCCGCAAGCAACGCTTCAAAGCCGAGCTGGCTGGTGACGACGTAAACGTGCTCAACCTGGTCAAAGAGTGCCCAGGGATTGACATCTTCACCGATAACTCTGCAGCGGGGGTGGTCGGCGGCGTTAAGCAGATGCCCCTGTTTTTTGCCCGCGATAACGTCAGGGTGGATCTTGACCAAAACCTCGCTATCGGGGTGCGCTGCTAACGCGGTTTCCAGCATGTGTTGAAAACTCCCCGCTTGAGCGCCGCCGTAATAAATAGAGGCATCCCCTGCGGTTTGATCAACCACTAACACACGTGCCCGGCTGCTGCTCTGAACTGGTTGGTCGGGGGCGTGGTTATATTTGGAGAGCCGGTAGTGGGTAATCAGTGCCATACAGCGCTCTGCTTGTGCTAACTCCTCAGCGTCGAAAGTGACTGAGTTGAGCCAGTTTTCTAAATCCGAAGGGCGCGATGCATCGTAGTAAATCCCGGTTCCATCGACGACTAGGCTGTGCGGTTGAAAGCCGTTTACGCCTAAGCCTAGCGAGCGTATAAACCCATCTTCTAAGGCGATATAAGCTAGCTGGCGACGCTGGGCATACCGCCTGGCGCGGATGCTGGTGGGCTTTAAACCCCAGCCAATCACTGCATCGGGGGGCGGCCTAAGTGAACTTGTGCGGACGAATTGGTCAAATTCGGGCAGCAGCGCAGGCAGAGCAGCCAGCTTGCGAATACCTGGAGATGTGTAACCTGCCGTTCGTTTCGCCATAAATAAGGCCGCAGTGAGGTAACTGGATAAGGAGTAGGCGGGCGAACATACGTTAATTGGCTAGGGTAATCAATTCATCCTCATTTAGCTGATAGGCTAGTTCATGTAAAGGTCGCGCATAGTTGACAAGTGAAACGCTCGTTAGGCCCACAAGTTTGGTAAATTAGTGTTTGAAGTGGCTTGAGCGATACACTCATCACCCCAACAACAGCAAATGGATACAAATGCTGCCGTTATTCTATAGATTCAGGGGCTCCTTGTGCGTCTGGCTGCCCTGCTAAAAAAAATGCATATTTCCCGCTCATTAAGAGGCCGGCTACTGCTGGGTCTTGCTGCTACTTGGTTTTTGGTCGTTACCCTGGTGCTGGGCATGTCCTGGCAGTTGGGTAAAACCATGGTGCAAGAAACCAATATGTCGCACCTGCGCTATGAAGCCACTCTGTTGGCTGATGAAGTCACCCAACAGGTTGAGCTGCGTTTCCAGGCATTGGAGCGTCTACGTGAAATGATTGGTACCACCGATGATGCGGCTTGGATCAGCTATCAGCTGCAGCAAAACGATAGTCTGCTGGCTTGGTTCGAGGGCATTGTCGTTGCTGATCGCGAGGGAATAATTGTGGCTGACTGGCCCGCCATTGTTGGCCGGGTAGGGCTCGAAACCTCACAGCTTGAGTACTTTCGCATGCTGCGCGGTACTCGCCGGCCCTATGTGAGCGAGCCATTTGAAGGACGAGCGAGCGGTATGCCGATTGTGTTGGTAAGTGTGCCGCGCTTCACCGAGCAGGGCGATTTCGATGGTTTTGTGGGGGGGATTCTTAGCCTGGATTCAGGGGGAATCTTCAGCCGTTTAGCCAAGGTGCGTTTGGGCGAGAACGGCTATGCGGGTATTGCCACTGCGTCAGGGAAAGTGTTGTATCACCCAGATCGCTCATTAATTAATGGCCCTGTTCCCGACAAGTCATTTAGTCCGTGGTTAGACCTTGCGCTGGATGGCTGGGAGGGGGATGCTTTAGGCAAGCTATTAAATGGCCAAATGGCGCTGCAGTCCTATGCCCAGGTATGGCCTGCTGAATGGGTGGTGGGGCTCTACTTGCCGGTTCATCAAGCGCAACTTCCGCTGGCTGGCTTTATTCAGAAGCTGTGGTGGCTGTGGGTACTGTTTGCGCTTTCCATGCTGCCCCTGTTGTGGTTGATACTAGGCCGAGTGCTTTCGCCCTTGAAGCATTTGGAAATGCAGATTGGCGAGGTGGGGCTGGGCTATCGGGAGAGTGTTAGCTTAGCGACGAATATGCAAGAGCTGCAGCAGGTGGCGCGCACCTTTAACCGCGTGGAAGATGAGCGGCAACTGTTGCTCGGTAATCTTCAAGAGCGCGAGGCGTTTTTAGACTCGGTGTTGAGCGCCGCACCGCAGGGTATGTTTGTCGCTAATATTAAGGGCAGCATTACTTATATGAATCCTGCACTATTAGAGATGCTGGGGGTTTCTGCTGACGCGCCGATGAAAACATGGCTGACTCAGATCCATGGTGACGATATCACTGGTGCCAAGGATATGTGGCTGCATAGCCTGCACACCGGCAGCGATTTTGTTCGTCAGTTGCGGTTTTTGCGCAGTGATGAAGAGCTGCTGTGGTTGGATGTTCATGCCCGCGTGGTTACGCTTTCCCAGGATGGGCATACCCTCGGTTTAGTGGGGGTCGTCAAAGATATTACTGAGCGTCGCGAACAGGAAGCTATTCAGCGTTGGGAAGCTGAACATGATCCGTTAACTGGTCTGTTGAATCGCCGCGGTTTTGAGCGTCGCTTGGAAGAAGCCTTTGCCGACTTCCAAAAAACCAGCACGCCATCAGCGCTTTTGCTGTTTGATTTGGATCACTTTAAGCCTATCAATGATGAAGGTGGTCACGCGTTAGGCGATGAAATGTTGCGCCGCATTTCACAGGTGGTCGCCTGGGAAGTTCGCCGCAGTGACCATGTGGCGCGCCAGGGAGGTGACGAGTTTGGGGTGCTGCTTCCCAGTTGTACATTGGCTCAGGCGAGAAGGATCGCAGAGTCATTACGTCAATCGGTCAGCGAAATCTCTGTTACCCATGAAGGCAAAGAGTACATGGTCACCTTGAGTATCGGAGTCACCACCTTTGATGAAGTTGACTCCTGCGTGGCCGATGTCTTGGCGCGGGCCGATGCCGGAAGTTATAAAGCCAAAGGGTTGGGCCGTGATGGTGTGGTGGTCAATATGCCCAATGATGGTGGGGTGGAACCCTTTGATCAGTTCACATAACGTCTGGTAAGCGTGTGTTCTGTTCTACACTCAGGGGCGCTTGCCAGTCGACAAACGTCGTTCGGCAGTACAGTATAAGTAGGTGCTAAATTTGTTGTTGGAAGCCAGTTTTTTAAATCAAAGCTGACCGAGATACTGTTGTGAACCTACTTGAACTGTTTGCCCGCACGCTTGATGTCACGCTGCCTGTCTTCGCGATGGTATTTGTTGGTCTGGGCCTTAAGCGCTTGAAATGGATTGATAGCGCCTTTGTCTCGACCGCTTCCGCACTGGTATTTAAAGCAACGCTCCCTACGCTGATCTTTCTTAGCTTGATTAAGGCCGACCTAAGCGTTGCGCTAGACGTTTCACTGATGGTGTTTTTTGCCGTGGCCACGTTGGGGCAGTTTTTATTGAGCTGGGTATGGGCGCGCTACCGTGTAGCGCATCAGGATCGCGGCATTTACGTTCAGGGGGCGTTTCGCGGCAACTGCGGGATAGTGGGGCTGGCGTTGGCGGCGGGAATGTACGGTAACTACGGGCTTTCTGCAGGTAGCCTGCTGCTGGGTGTGGTGATTGTAACGTATAACGCGCTTTCGGTTGTCGCGTTGGCCTTCTACCAACCGGGCCAGTCCACCGATTGGCGCAGCCTGCTTAAGCATGTCGCCAAAAATCCGCTGATTATTTCTGTGTTTGCGGCGTTACCCTTTACGGCACTGTCGATTCCGCTACCCAGTTGGGTGATTACCTCTGGGGACTATTTTGCCTCGTTAACACTGCCGCTGGCGCTGATTTGTATTGGCGCGACGCTCTCCGTTTCGAGCATGCGCGACAGTAGTCAGGTGGCTCTCGGCGCTAGCTTGATGAAGATGGTCACGCTCCCGATACTCTCTACGGTGGCGGCTTGGCTAGTGGGGTTTTCAGGCGAGCATTTGGGCCTGCTGTTCCTGTTCTTCGCCAGCCCCACGGCCGCCGCCAGCTTTGTAATGGTGAAAGCGATAGGCGGCAATGTGGCCCTGGCAGCCAATATCATCGCCATCACCACGTTGATGGCGAGCATTACCGTTACGCTGGGCATCTTCGCGCTGCGCTTACTCGGCTGGATATAGCACTGAATAGCGCAACGCGGTTGGCCCTAGCTAAGTCGACGCGTTATACTACGCGCCCGCAAGTTAAGACCACGTTTGTCCCTGTAGCTCAGTAGGATAGAGCAGCCGCCTCCTAAGCGGCAGGTCGCAGGTTCGACTCCTGCCAGGGACGCCAACGGCCATTCTTGAGAAGGCCTGAGAAAGCCTAAAAAAGAGTACAATACTCTGAAATACATGGTTTTTTAGCTCCTCAACGTTCCTCGCTGTTCCTTCCAAATCCCGCTGCTAAGTGGTATACATTCCGGTATATGCCTCCATTCGGAAATACTCGGTATACCTCCATGGCGCTAACTATCCGACAAATAAACGCAACTAAGCCTGGCACGAAAATTATTACCCTCTCAGATGGCATGGGATTAGAACTTAGGATCTCAACCAATGGCAGTCGTGGCTGGCGTTTGCGCTACACACGTCCCAATGGCAAACGCAACATGATCAGCCTTGGTAAGTACCCTGAAGTGAGCCTTGCAGAAGCAAGGGAGAAGCGGACGGATATCAGACGTCTAATATCCCAAGGCATTGATCCTGTAGAGCAAAAGCAGAGCGATAAACGCCAACGACAGTACGCAGCAGAAAACACGTTTGAAGTGCTGGCAATGGAGTGGCACGCCGCCATGGTGCCGCGCTGGAAAGAGACTTCTAAGCGTGCCAATGACAGCAGGCGTGTGTTGGAAATGTATGTGTTCCCCAAGGTAGGTAAACGGCCGATAGAAAGCATTCTGCCCCTAGAGTGGCTAGAAATACTGCGCACGCTAGAAGACTTAGGGAAATTCGAGCAAAGACGCCGCCTGCACGCCTTTTGCCGCGATATCTATCGCTTTGCCATCATCACAGGCAGAGCCACTTACAACCCCCTTACCGATCTCAACACAGCGCTTAAGCCCTACAAAAGAGGCAGCTTCCACCATATCCCTCAAAGCGAGCTACCGCAGCTTGTACGAGATATAGAGGCGTACGATAAAAGCCCCATGGTACGCATTGGTTTAAAGCTACTGCTACATACAGCGGTGCGCCCTGGTGAGCTTCGCAAGGCAGAGTGGGATGAGTTCGACCTAGATTCAGCGGTTTGGAAGGTTCCCGCTGAGCGAATGAAGATGGGAAGGGCGCACCAAGTGCCTCTACCTACTCAAGCAGTGGAAGAGTTGCGCTATCTGCACAAGTTAACAGGCCCCTTCAAACTGCTTTTCCCAGGTCGAAACGATCCACGCAAGCCTATTTCAGATGCTGCCTTTGGCATGGCCTTAAAGCGCATGGGCTATGAAGGGCGGCACGTACCCCACGGCACCCGCCATGTGGTGGCCACCGGCTTAAAAGAGCTGGGCTACCCCAGGGAATGGATAGAGCTACAGCTATCGCACAAGCTGCCAGGGATCGAAGGCGTTTACACCCATGCCCAGCACATGGCATCGGATCAGCGGCCCGCCATGATGCAGTTTTGGGCGGATTACTTAGAGAAAATTGGAACGAGGTTAGAATGAGGCTCAAAATCCCTGTTCATTGCCCAAGCTGTGACACTGAGACAAGGATCCGCTCAAGTCGGAAAATGACGAATGGTTACTATGTCACTTACCGAGAGTGTAAGAATAAGGCTTGTGGCGCGCGCTTTAAATTTGACGAAACGTTCTCTGACTTCACTGACGATGAGCATCTCAAGAGTTTCAGCCTTGATAGTTTAGAAATAAGCCAATGCGCGCTGATAATTATTGATCAGCAAGATGCAAACGCATATTTCTCTTACACTCAAAAGCGCAATAACCCTAAAGCAGAATTACATATGCTTAGGTTGCTTAATGCTTGGAGAGAGCATTCCCTTACCGTCATCCACGTGCGTCATATATCAAAGAATTCAGATTCGCCTTTCTCTCCAGGTTGTCCAGGCTCTAATTTTCAACCGGACTTCGAGCCATTACCCAATGAGCACATTGTTGATAAAAGCATACCCGATGCTTTTTTGAGTACCGAGTTAGAGTCTTGGTTGAGGAAGCGCGGTATAGAGCAGTTGGTTATCTGTGGCGCGACTAGTGATCAATCAATTGAGGGAACGGTAAGAACGGCGGGTAATTTGGGGTTTACTGTTTGGGTGCCTGATGATGCTTGTTATACGTTCTCAAAGTATGGCTATGATAGTTCGCATATTCCGGCAGAATTTGCACATTTCATTGCCATGACAAACCTTCACCAAGGGCAATCGACCGTCGTAGACACTTCCATGGTGCTCATGGCGATTGAGGAGGGTGTAAGCGTCGGTGGGAAAGGCGCAGTTCGTCACTAACGTCAGCCTTGAAATCAGTCAACACGCGAAAGAGTGAGACTTCTTGTTGTAGGATTCGGCATTTCATACAACAGCGCATACAGTTGGTTAACGTTTAATAGCTTTATTGTAAGTGATTGATTTTTTATATAATAATTTTTATGCCGTGTATTTTTGCTGTTGGTTAGCTGCCAGAATCACTTGATATCGCTTCGATATCGAAGCAATAGCAGCGTGTCAACCTTCCTTGATGACTTTTTGTTGTATATCCGTACAGTTCTTACAACAGCGCTTTCTGGTAGTCCTCCTCGTTCCTCGTCAAGCTAGTGGTGTCTCAAGCGTAAGGCTTGCAACGTCACCACTAGCTGAAGGAACCCACCTTATGGCTCATCAAAAACTAACCTCTCCTTTGTCATCCAAAGTTGCTTTGGATACCCGGCTAGCTGCCCAGAATCGTTCGCGTGCCATTCCGTTGTGCGGGAATCGTGGCACAACGCGCATCGATGGCGCGTCATTTCGATAACCGTCAAGCTTCATAGGGCCACTAGGGCACTTGCCTGGAATGACACAGCGAGGACACAAATCAATGCCTGAACTCACCACTCACACACCGCCATTCAGAACGGTGAACAAGATCCAGCTAGGTAATCGCCTGCTGCGTCGCAAGGAGGTCGAGCAGAAAACCGGCAAAAGCCGTTCTGCCATCTATGACGGTATTCGCCAGGGCACTTTCCCAGCCCCGGTGCCGATTGGCGGCAAAAGCGTTGCTTGGCTAGAGGAGGAGGTGGATAGCTGGATTGCTAACTGCTTGGAAGAACGTAAACGCCAGCGCCTAGAAGGCATTCCCGCAACACTACGCATGACCACACACCAGCAGGAGCGCCACGTATGAGCCAATTTGAATTCACCATTAACGGTACCACGCTAACGCTCACCGCTGATGATGTGGTCAAGCTTGAGGCTGCCATGGTAGACGCTGCTAAATCACCTAATCGAAAGGCATTCCGTAAAGGCTCGACCGGCGAAATCAGCGCTAAATGGTTAGATGGCCAGCACGATGGCTTGGAGCGCTTCAACCGTCACCAGCCATCCGCCGAGATCCTTACCGACTGCTAACCCCCTAAACCCTACCAAATAGGCATAACGCTGCTGGGCCAAGCCCAGCGGGTATGGGGAAGTTTTGCCCAAAGAACGCAAAAAAGACCCCAGAGCGGGGAGCACTGGGGCCAAGCGAAGTTACATCAAAGGGAAGACATGAAGCCTATCAAATTGTGCGTAATTTGCTGCCTCAAAAGCTTGCGAGGAACACTGGGGAATGCTTATCATGGTGATGCTGTAGCAAAATCTACAGCCGGGCGTGAGAACCCGAGTTCACAAAGGCGCTACAGCGCCCCTACCATTGCAGGCGCTTTTTTCATGCCTGTAGTGCGTTGTTATGGCGGCTGTGCGTGGGCACGCTTCGGCGTGGCCGGTTTCCTTTGTGACCGGTTTCTCACCCTGCGTACAGTCGCCTCCAATCGCGTGAGAACGGTTGTTGGTGACTCCAAACACAAAGGAGTCTTACCCATGGCCAATCAAAGCCAAGGTGCGTACACGCACACCCAAATTTCCCCCTCGCATATCGCTACCGCGCTAATCGGTGCAAAGCTGATTGCCTACCGTGTGAACCGTAAGCCTGAGCAGCTTCAACAGCTGTTAGGTATGGCACGCATGGCCACCGCGCTAAACGCCCTCTCTTATCAAGAACACGATCAATTACTTATCGAGCTTGAGCGCCTGTGCGTCGAGGAGGTGGGTAATGCTTAATTCACCCATCACCCCACGCCTTGAAGATGCGGTTTGCCTGACAGAGGCCGAGTGCTTATTGATCGACCCACGCGCCGACCACGAAGCCCTGTTTGAACAGTGCGAAACCCGCTTGGAAGCGGCTAGTAATCTGATGATGTCGCTCAGCACGCTAGATGCGCCCGGCGCTTGTGCAGATGCCCGTGATTTAGCTCACGTAGCCTTGTCTTGCCGCCTACTGTTAGCCGATTCGCTTGATTTGCTTATGGCCGCCCGCTTAGTCGCAAAACGCCAACAAGCGCCTGCCAGGAAGGGAGGCGCTCATGGCTAAGACGACCGTTCAAAAAATCCAGCAAGTGGCTATTGCCGCACTTAATGACGCTGAAACGCTAGTGGCTGAATGGCTGCCAGATGGTGCGCGCCAGGGCTGCGAATGGGTAGCACGCAACACGGCCCGCGACGACCAGGGGAAAGGCTCGTTTGGTGTATCACTGACCAGCGGCAAGTGGAACGATTTTGCTGATCCAGACGCCCACGGCGGCGACCTTGTGTCGCTGCTTAGCTACCTACGTGGCTGTCGGCAGGTAGACGCCGCCATGATGATCGATCAGCGGTTGGGGCTGGGTATTTTTCATCGTAACGGTGAGGCGCAAGCCTCACCCTCCATTGCAATTACCCCCACCAAAAACCAGCTACGCCAGCAGGCGGAAGCGCAACGCCTAGCGGCCCAACAAAAAGCCGCCCAACTGGCCAAGCAGCTTTGGCTCAATGGCCAGCCTGCTTGCCCTGGCCATACGTACTTGGTGAGCAAAGGGATTAGCCCTTACCGGCTGCGCCAAACACCCAAAGGCCAGCTAATGGTGCCGCTTTATGCGGATGGTGAGCTGGTCAATGTGCAACTGATCGATGCCCAAGGTAATAAGCGGTTTTTGAAAGGCGGGCAGGTGCTGGGCGCTTACTCACCGCTTGGCCGGGTAATGCCTGGAAAGACCCTTTATGTCTGTGAAGGCTGGGCCACCGGGGCCACGATTCACGCCCACACCCGGGAGCCAGTGGCGTGTGCCATGCACGCGGGCAATTTAGAGCCGGTGGCGCGTGGCCTATGTGAGCGCTATGGCCACCTTGAAATGGTCATCGCTGGCGACGATGACCGCGCCACCCCTGGAAACCCTGGCCGTACTGCCGCCAATGCCGCCGCGTTAGCGGTGGGGGCACTGGTGCTGTTCCCGGCTTGGCCGAAAGAAGCCCCGCATATCCTGACCGATTTTAACGACTTGGCGTGCTGGTACCGCCAACAAGGGGGCCACCATGAGTGAGAAAAAACGCGAGCAGCAAAGCCACCTTGCGCTTGTTGGCCAACCCACTGCGCCGGAGATCGACACCTTAGAGCGCCCAAGCTACGCCGTTTACGAAGGGCAAACCCTGGTGGATGGGAAGCTGTTCCGAGCGGGCACATGGTTTCACGGTATTAAGCAGGGTCAAGGCGATGATATTGGCCAACCGTTTGACCTATGGATCTGTGCGCCGCTGCATGTGGATGCTGAAACGCTAAACAGCGATGACGGCAGCGTAGGCCGCTTACTGCGCTTCAAGCACCGGGGCAAGGTCATTGAATACGTCATGCCCATGGAAGCACTGGCCGGAAAGGGAGAGGAGATATTAAAAGCCCTTTTCCGCCAGGGCTTAAAAGTGGAGTACCACCAGCGCCGCTATGTGCCCGCTTATATCGCCAGTCACCACGACTTAAACCGTGTGCTGGCCACCACGACGAAACCGGGCTGGCACGATGCAAGCGGGGCGTTTGTACTCCCCAGCAAAATCCTAGGCGGGAAAGACGTGCGCTTTCAGGATAGCGGCAAGGGTGCCCACCTATTTTCTGAACGGGGCACGCTGGAAAGCTGGCAAAGCGAACTGGCGCACTACTGCCAGGGAAACCCGGTGCTGATCCTGTCTGTTTGCTGCGCACTGGCGGGGCCACTGCTTTCAAAAGTGGGTGTAAACGGCGGTGGCGTGCATTTGGTGGGTGACTCCTCAAGCGGTAAGTCACTGGCTCAGGCTATCGCCGCCTCAGTGTGGGGCGACCCCAGCCGTTTTGCGGCTTCTTGGGATATGTCGCGGGGCGGTATCGAGATCGAAGCATCGTCACGCAATGACACGGTGCTGATTTTGGACGAGATCAAACGCGCCGATCCCAAGCGGGTACAAGAAATGGCCTACGCCATCGCTAACGGCACCGGTAAAGGCACCATGACCCGCGAGCGGGAAGGGCGGCCCAAGTTGTATTGGCGTGTTTTGGCGCTTTCCAGTGGGGAGCGGTCACTTTCTGAACATGCGGCCATTTCAGGTAATGCCGCCCACGCCGGGGCTGAGCTGCGCATGGTGGACGTAAACGCGGGCACCCGCACCTATCGCGCCTTTGATGACGTTCACGGCATGAATGGCGCCGCATTCCATAGGAAGCTGACAACAGCGACCGCGCACCACTACGGCATGGTGGGGCCTGCGTTTGTGGAGCGCCTGATTAAAGAGACGGATCCCGACGTTTTCTATCAGCGCTTTGCCGAGGTGCGTGATGGTTTTCAAGCGGAAGGGCCACAAGCGGGCAGGGTAGCGGATCGTTTCGCCATTATCGCGCTGGCGGGGGAGATAGCCATTGATTACGGGCTTTTACCCTGGAAGGCCGACGATGCTGCAAGTGCCTGCCGCCAACTGTTTGAGGAGTGGTTGCTTACGGTAGGTGACGGTAACGCCGAAGACCGTCAAATACTTAGCGCGCTATCTGATTTTATCGCTATGCATGGTGATAGCCGCTTTTCTGACATTGGCGCACAGCTACCCAACTCCAATATCAAGCACCGTGCCGGTTATTACGAGATTGAGGAGGGCAAACGCCTTTACCTATTCAACCGCGCTTCACTGACCGAGGCCGCCTCAGGCTATGGCCGAGAGCGTGTGATACGCACCCTGGAAACCTATGGCGTGTTGGCCAAGGTGGATAACGGACGCAGCCAGAAAAACTACCGCCTGCCAGGAGGAGGGAGCACTCGCTTTTTCGTCATTGATCCCGACAAGCTGGACGCCGAAAGGCAGGGGGCAAGATGAAAAACCTAAATACGCGTGAACCTATTTTCTATGGCAACAGTGGCAACAAGGCAACGGCCAGTAACCACGCGGGTTTCAGCGTTGCCTTAGTAATAAGAGAGGTGGCAACAATGGCAACACATATCTTTATATACCTATGTAGTTGTGTGTCTGTTGCCATTTCAAAAAACCTTGGCAACAGTGTTGCCACTAAAAAATATATTAAAATCAGTGGATTAGCCTCTGTTGCCTTGTTGCCACGATTTTTGCGACCTAGAGGGTGGAAACACACAGGTGAACGTATTTTGTTCGTATTGCGAACAATCTCAAGCAGCCTAACGCATTCGACCCCTTTCCCTTCCTGGCAGGCGTTTTTCACCCAGCTAAACATTTCCCGTTGGTGGGGTATTGACTCCACCGTTTCACCCGCGCACCTATGCCAACAGTGAGGACAACATGACCCAGCAGTCACCAGAAACCACCCCAGCCGCTAAACCGGAGAGTCAAAACATGGAAGCAGCCAACATGCGTTATTTTAAAGCCCCCGACATTGTTGCTACCGGGGTCACAGAGGCAGAACTAACAGCGCAGGTGGATAGGGAGAGAGCCACTTACTTAATACGCCGTGAGAAGCTCGAAGATGTGACTAATGAGCTAACAAAATTACGGAAAACGCTGAGTGCGCTAGGCCAGCAAGAGAAAGGAGTGGATACCGAATGGCGGCAAGAGTTCGTTAAAGGCTTTGGCAAGCAGAGCAAGGCAGTACGTGACAAGCTCAAGCAAAAGGGGCAGTGGGCCTCAGAGGCTAGCCAGATCAAGGAAATGATAGCGCTGCTGGAACCGCAAGCGGAATGGCTCAAAATGCAGACCCACGCTGCGCGCCTCTCGCTAAGAAGAACCGCACGTCGCCTTGATGATCTTTCATCGCATAATCAGCTATTGAACAGCCTGAGAGAAATGAGTGAAAGCGATAGCATGGCAAGCCTTAGCGCCGCTGTGCCGCAACTTTTGGAGCGTATCGAGGTGGCCACTTATAACGATACAAGTTTCATGATTGGACTAGGTATTGATGTTGCTATCCAGCCAGGGAAAAGCATTACGCCACACATGACGAATGATGATCACAGGCAAGCCTCCCGTGAGATCCGCCTGCGCCAGTACGCAGCACTGGGTGAGCTGTTGTTTAGTTTCATGCCTGATGCTGGCGATAAGGAGGGCATGCCTACGACCCAGCTACCGCCGCGCCTTGAGTGTGAGGCCGCACAGGGGGAATACGAATCAAGCTTGGGCTTTGCCCGCCGTATTAAAGAGCTTGAGCGGCAAATGGAGTATGTACCTAGCCTAGACGATTTGGACAGCGCCCAAGCCTAACCCCAGCTATTCGCCAGCGTATGGCCAACGCCCCGCCTTTGTGCGGGGCGTTGTCGTGTTAGGCATGAGAGGGAAGGTGGAAGGGTAGTCAGCCTTGTGCGAGCGCCTATAGGGCCTCATGCGGCGATGTTGCCAACCAACCAGCCCCACACCGGCCGCGACCCACGCCGCGCCATCGTCACCCCGCCCCGCCCGCGCGCTAAATGTAGTGGTTTTTATGCACCCCTGCGCTCGCCGCCAAGCCGCGCCACTGCTGGGCTGGCTGGTCAAAAATGGGTGCATGAAAATTATGCGAATTCATGCGGGGTTATGCAGTTTAAACGGGAAAGATAAAGAGCAATATGCTAAAGCCAGACCACCGGCTGGCCGATTGCTGAATAAGGCACTCCTTCTAAGGCCGGGCCATACCGAGACGTTCCAGTGAGAGGTAGCACAAAGTGGGCTAAAGTATCAGATGATAGGGTTGTACAGACGTATGGAAATGATGAATACTGCTTAAATATAATGAAGTAAAGGTGTAGTGGTTGATGGTGGACTAATTAGTTTGTAACTAATGCTTTGCGAATCACAAGCCATTATTGAAGATGACGAATGGCAATATTAGTACTTTATTACGGAAGAACCTAGATCTCCCGGTTCAGCGTCAATTGCGAACTATTGCATTGAATGTTCGAGTCAGCGGTCAAGCTAAAGAAGCCTTATAGGCATGTAGTTGAATTAAAATTATTTTTTTAATTTTAATAGGCTTGTAAAAATTATGTATGACGATTTTCTAGAGCAAGTATGTCGACTCGTTCATTCAACCACAGCCTTATCAGACTAATAACTATTAGCCAAACAATAAGTTGAGAGCAATGAATACAGAAAAAACAAAAAAACTAAGTGATCTTTACTCTTCTATTGTTGAGCTAGAAGGTTACTTAGCGAAGGTTTCTTACAAATTTACCCCTGAAGAAGAATTTTTAAAAATAAGATCAGTCGAAGATCTGCAGCAGGTGTATTGGAGCGAGGTCATTCAAAGACTACATGTGTGCGGGGCAACCAGCCTTCTAAGGTTAAAGAAATGGTACGAAGCTATAGATTGCGCTTATAAAAGTAAAAATTATTATGGTTTTTGCGCCTCCTTAAGAGGCCTTCTGGAAGCTTGTTCAGATTCTTTTTATTCTATCGGAAAAGTGATAATTCCTATTTCTGAAAATTTTTCTCATATAAAGAAAGCTATAGATGGTGAAGCAAAAAAATTAGTGCTAGCAACAGAGGTCGAAAATGAGCTTATTCATTACATTTATGGCAGAAAACTCTCACCATCAGAAAGGGAATCATTCGAAGACAGCCATAAAGCTAAGCAGGTAAGGCAGTACTTGGATTCAATCCAAAGTGAACAGCTAAACGATTTGTATTCTGAATTATGTCAAGTATCTCATCCATCGTTGATGTCATTTATTCCTTTTATGCTGGAAACGCCGGATCAAGGTCTATTGTTGCATAATGAGTTTATAGATGAAGAGCTTAATATAAATTTGCTTGAGCGACACAGATCAACCATTTACGAGACAACCCTATTTGCTTTAGGGCCTGCGCTATGTAGTTTGAAATTGGTTAATTTATTGTCTGGCTCATTATTGGAAATATTGCATACAGATGAGCGCGCTTTTAAAAACCTTAGTGAATATGGCTTGTGGGTTAAGTTAGAGGCGATGATCAATGGTTAATGATACACTGTTGTCAAAAACTTTCTGTGCTCCACATTCAAATTTACAACAGAGCTCTGCGTTAGCTTTAAGTAGCAAGGATAAAATCTTCGATGAATATTAATATGTCTCTAGTGTGTAACGATTGCAATACGATTACAAATTGTAGAGTCGGCATGTCTAATAGAAGGATTCAGCCTTTACGCTTTGTTTGTGAAGAGTGCCTTTCTCCGATAGATATTAATGTGATTTTAGGAAAAGGAATAGAAGTTGTAGGTGCAAGTCAAATAGCAACAGATGTACCTTTTGATTCAAATACTCCATTCGTTGATTTACATTTGGATTTCCCTGTTTCATTTGATGAGTATGTAATGGGAATGACCCCCTATTTGATGGCATCTCAAAGGTGCGGTCATGAAAATATGCAAATCCACGAACTTCGTGTAAACACTATGAATGAGATTTCCGAAAGATCTCAAGAAGTTAAAAAAATTATTAAGCTTTACAGAAGTGATAAAGAAAAACTATATAGAAAAAGAGTTCTATCTTTTTTTAAGTCTGGCAATGACTGTAAAAAGAAAATTGATCAGAACTACATGTTATATCACTTACTTGAAAGATGTTTTTTTCCTTTCAATGAGCCAACAAAGAATTTAGAAACTGTTGAGGGTTATACTCAGAAAATAATATGGCTTGCTGAAAATAAAAGAACGAAATTTGAAAAGCTACTTGTGGAGTTAGTAGATTCCGGTTTTTTGAAAAATTTACAAGACGATTGCTTGCAGATCTATCCTAAGGTTTTAGATTTTGAACTTATATTAAGACCAGCCTTGTTCCTGGATTTTGACAATACATATGAAAAATCAAGAGTGGCATATAGAGTGTCTTCGCATGATTTTGATGAAATAAAAGATCTATATAAAGATGTTTCTGAAGTGCTGTCTCGACAACTTGTTTTGATAGCAGCAGTTAATAATTTAGAAAAAAGAGATGATCATAATTGTTTTTATCCATTTTCAAAAAAGAAAGTGCCAGCTTCATTAAATGAATATGCTGATGTAGCATTTGGGCAAAAGCTTGAGTTTTTAGATGAACCGTGGCATACGATTTCTAAAGAGGTAGCTGACAATCATTTGCGAAATTCAATTGCACACTTCAAAGCAGAATATGATGATGTAAGTCAAAAATTAATATACTTTCCGAAACGTGAGGGTATGAAGCAGGAAAAATCTGAAGAAATGTATTTTTTAGATTTTAGTAGGAAAATATTATTATCCTATAGAGAAATGCATAAATTGAATCATTTGATCAAGTGCCTTTTTGTTTTCTATTTTTTGTATATTAAACCAGAGTGAAAATGACAATCGCATATTTTTAAGCTATTTTACAATGCACTCCAAACCGTCCGAAAATGCAGATGTTGAATTAATAAAGAGGTGAGAATGGACTTGTCAAAACTTGAACGTATAAATCTTATTAACCAGTTCCTGATCCTTGAAAAATTGTATCCGGAGGAGGCGGAGTATTATTCAAGACACAGAAAAGCTCTAGAAGAAGGGTATGTACTGCACTACAAATGGATTTTTGAGCATTTGCATCCAGAAATGACCGAAGCTGAATGCAAGGAGGTTCTGGATGTACTAGAAATGTATCGTGCATTCACTTGGGCATATTTTGATGCATATGATACAAAACAAGTAGATGACCATAAATACCGGTTCCCAGGCTTTGATGGTAATGAAGAGTCGGAACAATTGGCGTACGCGAGCTATTTTATCGTAGATCTTGGTCGATACAACGAACTTAATTACGATAAAGAATTTCCTTCATTTAATAGTCATTGCCCAATGATGCCAAAATACAAAGCGATGCTGGAAGAGTGGAATAAAATTGGTAAACCAAACAATATGAAACTCAGTCTTTCCAAAGTGGATGAATTGTTGGAAGTGGAAAGATGGGATTAATAGAGATCATAGGGCTCGTTGGTTCGATATTTTCAATAGCAGGCGCCATTTATGCTGGCTATGAAGCGAAGCAGGCTAAGGGGTACTCTAATAAATCAGAAGAAATTAAAGAAGAGCTAATGAGTTTTAGAAAAACATCTGAGTTGGCTGAGCTGAAGCCTATTTTAATCGCGGCCCGTGATGCGATGGATAAGTATTGTACTAACTCCGCAGAATCGCTTGCAGGTGTGAACAAAGTTGAAGATGCAAAATTAATTCAGAAAGTTATTAATACGCTCTCAGAGTTCGGTGAACATTTTAAACTTGAGACTATTGCTACATTTAATAATAATGTTGATAGAGAACTGCAAGAATTTGTTGATGCAGATGATTTGTTAGTGACAAAAATAAACGGTAAAAATATTCATCGAGAAATATCAAATTTGTATGGCTTGTTAGCTGGGAAGCTTAAAGAGCAGCAATTGAAATTGTTTAAATAATTTAACAAACTTCAGTGCACTAGCTGTTTTTCCGTTACACCCTATATTGTCCGGTGTTTCGCATGTACACCCAATGGAGTTCGTCAGATGAGCGATTTTGGATTGAAAGAAGCGATTGATGAACACATGCCATTTATCGACGAATATCTTAAGAATTTAAATGTTCCTATATTTGATCGATTTATGCGCGCTGCGTATTTGTTTGTTGATATTGCAGTTATTGATTCAACCTTTGAAAGCAAGAAGGAGCTTTTAAAAAGTAAAGCTTTTTTTGAAGGCTTAATACCTTTATTTAATGACTGGTACCATGATAAATATGGAGAGTTGGCTAAGAATCCGAGTGAGAAAACTTACTCGGGAATTATTGCCCCATATGGCCATCCTGTTTTAATTAAAATACCAGCAACTACAAGTAAAGTAGAAATTCCATATGAAACAGCATGGCTGACTTTCCCTGACTGCCTAAGCGAGGATGAATCTATTATAGGTATGGCTCAGACAAATATTGATTTAGATAAGCTATCCTTAGATGAGATGGATAAATTGTCAGAAGAGTTTAGCGAAGTGGTTTCTTTGACTCGGAAAATTAACCTTAATATCAATTCGGCACATGGTCTTGATAAAAATGCAGCCAACATGGCTCAGGGAATATGGGGGCATATTGAAAAATCTATTACTGATATTTTGTCATTTAAGTCTTCTCAAGCATCAATTGGCTGCTGGGAACTACATTTAGCAATTGAAAAAACCTTAAAGGTTTATTTGAAACAAGCCCTTGGCGTACGTAGAACTGGGCATGACCTAATTAAGTTGAGTAACGAAGTTAATAACCATGATGAGAGTTTGGATTTTTCTGTAATACAGTCGCTTCCCAGTGATAAGGACGCCATTAACATGAGGTATGCTGAACTTGTCAAAAACGTAAATGCGGCGGTTGATTATTACAAAAAAGCATTGCGTTTAATTGAGGAGGTCACAAGTAAGTACGAGAAAAAGTATTCCCTCAATAATGCATCTTTGCTGCTGAAAGTAGCACCATGGGCAAAATGAGGAATAACAAGGTACTACTGGCTGACAATTTTCTGCTGCGTTCCACGCTTGCAACATAGATTTGACTGCATTAGTGCCATCTTAATTTCAGATTTCGGCCTAAGCAATCAGTGTATGTCAAAAATTTAACCAACACGCTTGATGGGCAACTGTTAGAAGTTTGTAGATCAAGGTGCTGGTATACAGAGAGGTATATTGTATTTTTTGTTATTTGATTAAATATTTTAAAATCAATACTTTGTGATTGATTGTAGACTCCTGCCAGGGACGCCAATCACTCCCTTTGGTTGCCCACTAGTCTTAAACCATGGTGTTATGAATGCGGGGCTGAATAATTAAGCGGCCTGACTCATCAAGCTCTCATAAGGGATTCGCAGCCCCTCATGCAGGTTCTTGATCATGCGAAGGCTGAGTTTTCGCTTACGGTTCAGCACCTCTGAAACTCGTCCGCTAGAGCCGATGTATGCTTCAAGATCGCGCGGCGTTAGCCCCTGCTGCTCCATGCGGAATTTGATCGCCTCAATAGGATCAGACGGCCCGATGGGAAAGTGTTTGTCCTCGTACTTCTCTATGAGGATTGAGAGCACTTCGATCTCGTCCGCTTCAGGAGTGCCTGGCTCAGCAGCCCAAAGCTCCTCAAGACGAGCAAATGCGCGCTCAAGATCGGCATCGTTATGGATAGGTTGAATGTTCATCATATTGTCTCCGCATCGACTTGATCGTACTGGGCGTGGGTGCCAACGAAACGAACCCAGGCAATTTGCTGCTCATACCGAATGGAGAGTATGACGCGGTACTTGTTGCCACCGATATTGAAAACAACACGGCCGCCTTTAAGGATGCTGGCGGTTCTAATATCGGCCTTCAACTGTTGTGGCGTTTCCCAGGATGCTCTGAGCATCATGTTGTACCACTCGGTCAATGGGGTCTTGGCGTCGTCATAGCCCTGCTCCCAAAACTCTTTCAGAGTGCGCTTTGCTATGACACTCATGCTTTCTCCCGTTTTGGGAGATTGTGGTTGCTCCCGTTTTGGGAGTAAAGCCTGAGCTCAATTAGCTTTTTCCTCCACCTTCATTTTTCCGTCCATTCCCCAACAACTACGCGCATCAGGTATCCTCTCTGCATGCCTATCCCCCGGCTAACTAATCCCAAGGAAGTTGCCCATGTTGCTGCCTAAACGCGCTGCCTTTACATCGCTCATTGCCATGTTTGCGCTACAGCCACCCACGCTATTCGCCCAGGATGCCCACATTGGCAGCGTGCGTACCGAGTTCAAGCTGCTTGGCCCGAACAATACCATTGAAGTGGAGCGCTTCGATGACCCGAAGGTTCAGGGTATCTCCTGTTATCTCTCTTACTCACAGATTGGCGGGATCTCCGGTGCGGTGGGGTTGGCTGAGGAAGCCAGTGAGGCGAGCGTGGCGTGTCGGCAGACAGGGGAGATTGTCTTCGACCCTGCGGAAGTAGAGGAGCAAGAGGTGATTTTTACTCAACGCCGCTCGGCGCTTTTCAAGAATATGCGCGTGGTTCGCATGCATGATGCGGAAACCCAGACCTTTGTGTACCTGACCTACAGCACCAAGCTGGTCGATGGCTCGCCTAAAAATGCGATTACGGCCGTTAACTATGGTGGCATTAGGGGGAGATAGGTGAGGGCGAAATAGGGGAGTGACCTGTCATCGACTTGTGCGCTTAACGAGGCTTGCCGAGTGTTTGCGTCCAGTAGATTGAATAGCGCGACTCTGAATCGTCGGCTGTCGCCATGCCCATCTCGGTAAAGGCGTCATTCATTATGTTGCGGCAGTGGCCGGGGCTTTCTAGCCAGCCTTCAACTGCGGCGGAAACAGTGGTGTGGCCAGCGGCGATATTTTCTCCCACGGCTTGCCATGTGTAATCCTGATTGCCCACCCGCTGCTCGATACCTGCACCCTCCGGGCCGGTATGGCTAAAGTAGTCATTCTCGGCCATATCTTTGGAGTGGCTTTCGGCCGCTGCTTCAAGCTTAAAGCTCCATGTTAACGGTTCTGCGGCCTCAAACTGTTGGTCACCGCATTGGCGTGCTTGGCTACGCGCTTCGTTGACTTGAGACAGCATTGCCTGCTGCTGATCGTTGGGCTCGCATTCACCCTGATGGGTAGCATCATCACTCTGAGGCTGATCACTGGCCCATAAGGTGGATAAACCCATGAGCATGATAATGATCAGGCTGAAAAGCGCCCCGGCAGCGGGGCGCTTGGGTAGGAAGTTACCCACCGAACTTTTCATTCTCACCAAGATCCGGGGTGGCATCCTTCTTGAGGTTGGCTTTGGCGATTTCGTAAAGCTGGAACGTCTTGCTCTCTTTGGCTTTCCAGTGCTCGCCCATCTCAACTTTAATTTCCAACAGGGCGACGTCTGGGTCGTCTTTACCTTCCGGGAACCAGGCGGCGATGAAGGGGTTCCAGTATTTCTCGATCAGTTCGCGGTTATCGGTCAGGTTGGCTTTACCCGATAGCGAAACGTAGACGCCATCTTCCTGATCGGAGAAACTAAGGCACACATCGTGGTCGCTTTTGGTTTCAAACACCTTTTCGGCACTGGGGCGGGTGAAGAACCACAGGGTGCCGTCGTACTCATCTTGCACCAGATGCATGGGGCGCGCTCGGGGTGTGTCGTTATCCAACGTCACGAGCATGCCCACTTTGATATCTTTGATCATCTTCCAGATCTTTTGCTTATGTTCCGGGCTGGACATAGCTTCACTCTCCATATGAATTCGGTACTAAAATAGTCATAGACAATGCTTGTACATCGAAGATGACTAGCTACAGCCTAGCTACCATTTTCGACATCAGCAAACGCTCTATTAAATAATCATACCTCTCGCCAGGTAACATCCTGCTTGATGTGCCCGCGGTTACTCACCAAAATCAAAGTGACGCTGAACTGTATGCGCAGGGAGGGAGGTTCCAATGCTAACAAGATCTATATACCGCTACGGTGCAATAACAGTGCTACTCATGCTCGGCGGCTGTGCCTCGGGCGGGGGAGGCCCGGATTCTGACAATCAGATGACGCAATACGCGGCTGAATACTGTAGGAGCATCGGCGGGGAGAATGAAATTCGCGAAAGCAGCTTAGGCACTGGCCGCTATTGCCGCTTGCCTGATGGCCGGGTTGAAAATGAGTGGCAGCTTTATCGTAAAGAGCGCCTTGATAATGACTAGTCGTCACCTTTTATCGCACTTGGGCCAGTCATTCCTAGTCCAAGGGGATTAGCTGTTCTTGGTTGTATGGCTTTTTTTAAGGCCAACCATAACCGCTAGCAGCCCGCATGCCAGTGCTGGCAGCAGCACATCAAGCACTGAGTCTAACGTCCAGGCACGCCAGACGCCTTCAAACATACCGACCGGTAGCGTTTCCCCCCACGCCCATCCACGTTGAATGCCTAGCCGGTATTCGTGCTGTGCGATCTCGCGCCCGAGCAGTATTGCCACTGGAATAACGCCGGCCACGTGAGCAGAAACAAACGTCAGTAGTGAGAGTTGAATAAGCAAAGCGATAATGACGTGCTCTAAATGTGTAACGTCCATTTCCATGCTCCTACCGCCTTTCCTGAGCCGAAAGGGCTCTGGCGCGAACATGGGCATCATACTCCCATATTCATGGTGGTAGGGCAGGGGCGTCTGTGGCGCCTAGCGTTTACCCGCTTTGGTTTTAATTTTGGGGGGCGTATCGGAAAGTTCTTTCTCTTTGGTGCGCCACTTAATCTTTATTTCCACCTCTTGCTTATCGCCTTCATCGCTGGCGCGTAGGGAGACTTGCAGCAGTTGCTGGGGTGTCAGCACTAGCTCGCCTTCGCTCTCCTGGAAGGCCAGCTCGCCTTTATTGATCGCATTTGCCAGGGTGATCAACAGGTCCTGGGTTGCCTGACGATCCAGCAGCGAGTCGTGACTGAATTTAGTTTTGGACTTCATTTAGTGGGCTCCTACCCGTTTCCTTTTGAGGCTGGGTTTGAACACTTTTATCTGAGGGTAGTCACAGCTCAGGCCGATCACCCCGCGTTTTTTGTCGATTAACGTTACCCCCACACCACAGCCGTCGAGCCCCTCATTTTTACGCGAGTGAGCGTCCAAGGTGATATCGGCTTCGATATGGATAAGGCCGTTTTTAAGCGTCACCCGCTGGCCAAAGTGTTGGTTGATATGGCCGTGAACCAGCACCTGAATGCCTGCCTGTCGGGCAACGTAAGCGCCGCGGGGCGTAAGGGGCAGGTCAGCTTTACGGTATTTCGTTCTAAAGGTGTTGGCCAAAGAGCCGTAATAAAAACTGAACAGATTCTGGTTCATCAGGTTTTGTTTGAAGGCGCGGTTGGCATACTTGACGCCGTGATTGGCGAGTAGTTCGGCCATATGGTCATCAAGGCCTGCATGCAGAAACAGAAAGGAACCGCGCTTTTTGACCAGCCGCATGCGGCGGAAAAACCAGCTAAATTCCCCCGACTTTTTGAGAAACAGCGAACGACACTTCATGGCGGCGGCGTAGACCTGGGAGAGCGACAGGCCGTTTTTTGCACAGTGCGCTTCAAAGTTCTGGGCCTTGGTCGTCATCTTGCTAATTTCACGCGCTATGCCTTCATCAGTCAGAAACCCGGCGGCATAGAAGGGGAAGTTCTCGAACCAGTCACTGCCTGGAAACAGCGCCTGTCGGCACGCCTCTTCCGACGGTAACCCTTTGTCCCACTGGGTATCGGCCAGGTATTGATCGAAGACCTCTTTGAACAGCGGTATCACCTTTTTACCCATGCGTACAAAGAGATGCTGGCTACCGGCGTCAGTGTCGCGTTCCAGGGAAAGCAGCCCCATCAGCAGGCGTAGGTCATGGTTGCCGGCCAGCAGGGTGACCTTGGCGTTAAGGCGGTATAAGTGGGCCAGGCTGCGCAGCATCATCAGATTACTGGGGCCTTTATCCAGACAGTCGCCGCCTACAACGATGTCGGCTTTTTTACCGAATTTTGTCAGCGCATACTCACATAGGTGGGCACCGTCACGCTCGATCACCCCGGCAGCAATTAGGGATGCCTCAAAGGCTTCGGCATCCGCATGGGGGTCTGAAATAAACACCACCGGTTTTTTGGGCCAGGTGAAGCCCTTTTTCTGAGCACGCTTAACAAAGGTGCTTAGCGCTTCGTCGTGATTGACCGAGGTGGCATCATCGGGCCAGGGCGCCCACTCCGTTGGCAGGCGAGCCAAGATGGCGTTGTGATAGGGGTGGTCGTTAACTTGCGGAATAACATTGGACGCTGTCATGGAAGCCATCTTATAGGTCGC
Source organism: Halomonas sp. AOP13-D3-9 (assembly GCF_052379125.1). Taxonomy (NCBI): domain Bacteria; kingdom Pseudomonadati; phylum Pseudomonadota; class Gammaproteobacteria; order Oceanospirillales; family Halomonadaceae; genus Halomonas; species Halomonas sp. AOP13-D3-9. The sequence continues at coordinate 96,956 of NZ_JBQSYH010000005.1, forward strand.
TATCGTTTAATCGAGTGGGTCTGCCGACTGGCGCTGTTTCCAGTTGCCGTATAGTCGGCTCCAGCCTTGGTGATGTCGCTCGAAAACGACCGGATGACCATGAAACATACTTAACCGTTTAATATCGCTGAAGGGGATGACATCTAAATGATAGCTCGCATGGCGAATGGAGGCGCCGTGGCCCACGACCAATTGCAGTTGTTTCGCTGCTTCAAGCCCTGACGATGGTGCTAACAGGGCTTGTAAATGGGCAGCGACCCGTTCACCAGCTTCTAACAGGGACTCCGCGCCATCGAAGGGCAGTTTAAACTCGCTGGCCGATTTCCAGCCCGCTGGCAGTGGTTCAAGGCGGGGGTCAAGGGCAACGATGCGTTCTATTTCCTGAACACTAAGGTTGGCTAGCGCCCCAACGCTGCGTTCACATAGGGCTGAGGAACTGCGCAAGCGGGGTGGCTCAGCAAACAGTGGTGTGAGCTCTTCGCGGTATATGTCGGCCGTTTGCCAGGCTCTTAACAGCGTCGAGCAGTGAATCTCGGCATTAAGTTGATAGCCTGAAGTCGCTAGCCACTCACCGAATTGCCGCGCTTGCTCTCGAACGTCTTGCGCACCCTTTTCAGTGAGGGGGTAGGGCTGCAGGGCACTGGGCGTATTCGCCAACTGTGCATACGCCCCGTGGCGAATCAGTGCCAGCGCCGCCATCAGAGAATGCCTCTGTCGTTGAAAAGTTCGATTGCCCGTGCAAAGTCGATGGCGCCGGTGAGGCGCAGTACGTCAACGCCCGCTAGGTATTCGGCATAGGCCTGGGCAGATTGGGCTTGTTCGGCGGGGAAATGGCCATCCGCGCGCTGAAAAAACGGCCCTGGGCTTTTGCGTAAGCCCTCCAGGGCCTCAGGTGTGGTGGCGATATCCACGCTGCTCAGCGCGGTGGGGGCCGTTGAGTCTAATGCCCAGTCCAGCAGAACCAGGTGTTTAAGCGTGCCGGATAGGGCGGTTTTGTCTGCGCCGTAGGCGTTGGGAATCAGTACATCGTACTTCTGCTCAATATCCCATAGCTGGCTGCTGGGCATGTGCTCAAAACGGGCACGCTCATGGGCAGGCAGTATGTCGATCAAGCGCGGGGAGTGGATCAGCGTGCCCGGATTAACCCGGGGGTGTTTGGCGACCCCGAGAATGTTTATCTGGCCGTTGTCGGGTTTAAACAGAACCCGGTCATTGGAGAGAAAGCGCGCCTGTGCGGTTTCCAGCGCTTTCAGCATCAGCGTCGATTTACCGCCACCGGAACTGGCGGCAATGGCCGTAACGTTGCCATCAATATCGAAAGCCGAGGCGTGGCCGAGCAGGTAACCGCCGCGTTGATGATGATTAAGAAACTGGTTGTTAATAAAGTTGATGACTTGTGAGTGATGCTTGTTTAACTCGCCCACCGCGACCGGCGCCGTTAATGACTGGAACAGCACCATGCCCGTGCGTACTTTATGAATCCAGCGCCCTTGGGGCGTATCCACGTAGGCCTCTTTCAGGCCTAGCGCGCTGGTTTTGGCCCGCTTGACCGCTGTCCACTCGCGGCCGCTGGTATCCACCTGCTGATCCAGTAGCCATACCGGTAGTTCTGGCTGGTCAATGGTATGGACTTCTTTCGGGAGTAAACCTGACGCCGTTAAACCAGCATAGTAAACCTCCAGATGGTTAAGAATGGCCGGTTGGTCGGCCAGTACGCGCACCGTTAAGCCATTGAACGTCAGCGGTAGCGCATAGCGACAGGCGGCCTTGGCCTGAATGATTTGCTGGTTGTCAAAAAGGTTGATCATTAGCCTGCCTCTGCTGTCGCTGCCTCTAATTGGCTCAGCACATAGTCACCCAGCTGTTCGGCGGCATCGATACCACAGCCTTTTTTTGCGCCGCTAAACCCGCCAAAGGCGGAAACCTCAAACACCACGGGGCCTTCATCGGTCAAGGCAATGTCTACAGTGGTAAAGCTTAGATCGAAGCATGCCTGGGCTTTGCGGCCCAGCTCAATCAACTCAGGGCTGGCATCAAAGGGTTGATATTTGCCCCCGCTGTGTATCGTTGTGTTCCAGGCTTTGCCATCGCTAACACGGGCATAGGTACACAGGTACTCGCCACCTAGAAATACCATGCCTAAATCCTGTCCGCCCAGGTTCACGAACTGCTGAAGGTAAAACAGGCCGTGCTTAGCCTTAAATTTATCCAGCTTTTGGGTGTTGGCTTTTACACCGTCTGCTGCTTGTAGCACCATCATGCCGCGGGCTTTGGTTGAGTAGAGCGGTTTTAGGATCGCCTTGCCGAACGCGTGGATAGCCGCCAGCGCTGCATCAGTGCTCTCGGTAACTCGCGTTGCGGGCAGCGGGACGCCGCCTGCTGCCAGGGCGGCGGTGCCCTCAAGGCGATTAATCAAACGGCTTACCTGGTGTGGGCTGCTAAAACAGCGCACGCCATCCGCTTCGAGGCTGCTGAGCATACGGAGTCGGTCGTCTGCGGCAGGGGAGTAGGTTTCGCTTATTTTTTTGATGATCACGCCGTCAAGGGCGTTGAGCAGGGTGTCCTGATAGCGCAACTGGCCGCTTTCAAGTTCCAGCACGACGTCTGCCATATCGACGACGCAGCGGTAGCCGGTGCGCTGCTCTAAATGATTCGCCAATACTTCGGTTGACCATTTATCAGGTATCCCGATGACCGCAATCCGCTTATTAATCACTAAAAATGTCCTCTAGGGGAAGCCGGTACTTCTCAATGTTTGCAGGGTTTAGAAGCGTTACGGCTTCTAGCAGGTAGCTCGCTCTAAGGGCGAGTCTGGTGGCAAAAGGCTTGTCATAAATAAAGCGCGTGGAGGTGGCAAAAGAGCGACCTAAAGCGATCGCCAGCCGGGCGTCAAAGTTTGTATCGTTATTCTCCTTGGCAAACCGGCGAGCAAACTGATAGAGCTGCCCGATTAATGCCATTAATTCGGCTCTAGGGCCAGCATCCATAATGGGCAGCCGATAAATCGAGGCCATCAGTACGGAGAGATCCTGCACATAATCAGAGTAGGAGGCGCGGTGCAGGTCAATAAAATAGATGCGATTTTTGAGGTCGTCGTAGATGAGGTTATCGACGTTAAAGTCGCCGTGGATCAGCACGGAAAATGGCGCTCTAAGCTGGCCCTCAAGGGGCTCAACCCTATCGATCAGCTGATCAAAACTGGGGCGGGGCAGTCCACAGATAGTCTGGCGCTCATTAAACAGTGTAGGGTGCGTTTGGCGGGTTTCCGGCATGCGTTTACGCAGCTGCTGCATATACTCGGCCAGGGCGGGTTCTGGGGTGCGCGAGCTCTTCCAGATTTTTCTCAACGTACGCTGGAGTGTGCGCATAAGTTGCTTAGCGGATTTCCACTGGCCGTTTAACAGCAGTGATTCGAGGGTTCGGCCAGGGAGGTGTTCGATGACCATCGAACCCAGCTCGCCCCCTTGCTCCACGTTGTGCGAGAGCACCGTGGGCGCCACCTTAGGGTAGACCCGCTTCCATTGATCGACCCCGTACAGCTCTTCAATGACTTTCTGACTTTCACCCTCTTTGTAGACGGCCATCATGTTGCCGGAGGCGGCGTGCTCGGCTTTCAGTGTGGCGATGGTGCTGCCGCTGCGGGTAAGCGCCAGCCGTTCAACGGTAAATTCTTCGCTTTGGGCGGTCATCGCATGGGCGGCGTTTTGCAGCTGCTTGTAGTTCTGTAAGCGTACGGCGGGGCCAAAGTTGGCGGCGAGTAGCGCGTCGGCGAGTTCTGAGAGCAGGTGGATCATGCGGTGAAGCTGAAAATCCACCACGGCGCTGTTTTTGGCGCCTGCATTGTCAGGGGCGAAAGCCGTCGTTAAACGGTGGGTTATTTTGGGTATCCGACGGCCTATTTTAAGGCCTTGGCGAATGTTTGCGTCATCGACGTTAATGATCACCAGCTTCAATGATTTGCCTACCAGCCGAATCAGCTTGGCGTACTCTTTTCGTGACTTATCGGGAAGCTGTTTTAGCGCTTTGATCGCGGTGAACTCAAGGCAGGCTTGGCCAAGCTGGTCAAGCAACCGGGCTAAGCGCTCAAGGGATTTGGATTGTTGAAAACCCTGTCCATCGACTTTGCGTCGCTGCACATCCATGGCGACGGCAAGCTCGACTTTCTCCAGCAGTGTGCTTCTATAGCCTTTGCGATTGATGAGGCGCTGCGCGAGCGGTTCACTAGGCTGGGTCACATAAACTTCAACTAACTCGAAGTGATTTTCAACTTCGAATCGTAGAAAATAGAAATGCTCCAAAATCGACGTATTGATACGCTGCCTCACCGGGATAAAGTGCGCTTGGATAGCCACTGTATTTTAGTGTAACCAGTATAAATAACCGTGCCGTCATTTACGTTACATGTTTCTTACAGTTCAAAGAGTTGTATGAAAAAAAGACGTTTTACCTGTAGCCGGCTGTGTCTGCCCCGTGCGCTTGACAGGGGCTGGGATCTACGCCTGGCCAGATACCGAAAAGCTCCCGAGCTGGGGCCGAAAATACTCTTCTTCAGTGGCGGTACGGCACTGAAAGGCTTTTCAGAAGTGTTGACGGACTATAGCCATAACTCCATTCATCTGGTGACGCCGTTTGATTCTGGGGGCAGCTCGGCAGAGTTGCGCCGGGCCTTCGCGATGCCTGCTGTGGGTGATCTGAGAGCACGCCTGCTGGCGCTGGCTGACGACTCAGTCACTGGTCACCCCGAGGTGGCGGCGCTTTTCTCTCATCGGCTTGCGGCGCAGGGGCGGGACGACGCAGCGGTAAAGGCAGCCCTTGAGCAAAACCTGCAGGCCCTTGTCAGTGCCAAGCACCCGCTGCTTAAAGCGATCGCTGAACCCATGCGTTCTCTGATCCAGAGCTATATCGCTGCCTTCTACAAACATATGCCAAAGGATTTTAACCTCGCTGGCGCCAGCGTGGGGAACCTTATCTTGACCGGCGGCTATCTGATTCATGAACGCTCTCTTGATCCCATCGCCTTTCTATTTGGCCAATTGATCAAAACTCGCGGCACCGTTCGCACCACGACAGACGCTAACCTTCAACTGGAGGTGTTGCTAGAGAACGGGCGAAAAATTATCGGCCAGCACCGCTTTACCGGCAAAGAGACGGCTGAAATTGATTCACCCATTAACGCGATAAAATTATCCGGTGAGGCGGATGATATCGATACCCTGGATGCCTCCAAGGTGTGCAAAGAGACCCGTAATCTTATCGATTCGGCAGAACTGATCGTCTTCCCGCCGGGCAGTTTTTACAGCAGTGTCATTGCCAACCTGTTGCCCAAAGGAGTGGATAGGGCATTGGCTAAAAACCCGTCAGCCAAGGTGTATGTGCCGAGTTTGGGCACGGATCTTGAAACGCTTGGCATGACGCTGGTGGATCAGGTTCAAGTGCTCAATACGCACTTGTCTGGCACACTGGAGCCCCTATCGTCTAAGCGCTCTTCCATTGATTTTTTACTGTTTGACTCGCAGCTGCTGAGTGTTTCTCCCCAACAGATTGAGACGATCCGCGATGAAATGGGAATACAAGTGATTGACCTGGATCTTGCGCCGGAGGATGCCGACAGCCACCGTTATGATGACGTTAAGCTGGCTGAAGCGCTGCTGGGGTTGACCTGATATCCATACACTCTAGAAATTTTAGGCATTGCTATGCGTCTTAGTTATCAGGGCCCGCTGCCTGAAATGGTCGGATTTTTACTGCTGCCGCAGTTTTCCATGATGGCCTTTTTTGCGGCGGTGGAGCCGCTGCGTATTGCCAACCGCATCGCCCATCGCCCGCTGTTCGACTGGACGTTGATCAGCGCGGATGGCGGGCCGGTGACGGCGTCTAACGGCATGACCCTGATGGCCGACCAAGCAACGGCGGAGGTGCACCATCTGCCTTCTCTGGCAGTGTGCAGCGGCTTCACTCCTGAGGCGCATCTTACCCGGCCGCTAATGGCCTGGCTGCATCAGTTGGATCAGGCGGGCTGCTGTCTGGGCGGTATCGATACCGGAGCGTTTCTGCTCGCCGCCACAGGGTTGTTAAAACACGAACGGGTGGCGCTGCACTGGGAGAGCCTGCCCGCCTTTCGTGAGCGCTTTCCGGGCATTGATACTACCGATGAGCTTTACGAGTTGGGCGAGCGACGTTTCTCCTGCGCGGGTGGGGCAGCGGCGATGGATATGGCGCTGGAAGTGATTGCGCGGCGGCATGGGGCGAAGTTGGCCATCGATGTCTCTGAGCAGCTTATCCATGACCGAATTCGCACCCGCAGCGATCAGCAGCGTATGGCTCTGGTGAAGCGCCTAGGCACGCATAACCGGCGGGTTGTGGAAGCGGTGGCGTTAATGGAGCAGAACCTTGAAGAGCCGCTTCCCCTCGAAGAGATAGCCAGCCGAGTAGACGTATCGGTGCGCCAACTGCAGCGCCTGTTTGAGCAGGAGCTAAACGTAACCCCGCGCCAGTGGTATTTGCAGCTGCGCGTTAAGCGCGCCCGGCGGCTGCTGGCGGAGACCGATCTCGCGGTGCTGGCGGTGGGCGTAGCCTGTGGGTTTAATTCCTCGTCAAGCTTTGCGCGTTCCTTTCGTGCCCATTACGGCTACTCGCCTCGGCAGGTTCGTGCTGGCATGGCGGAAAAAGACCTTTAAAGTGCAATGAATGTCGTGTAATGCCTGACAAGCGTCGCCTTATGCCTAGTCGTAGGGAGGCAGCCGCGCATACTGACTAAACCCAACGAATAAGAGGTTTAGCTAAATGTTTGCCAAGACTATCTCTCCCACCACCAAGTCATTGTCGTTAACAGCTGGCTTTTTACTCTCTGCGTTTGCTGCCACTCCGGCTATGGCGGAGCTTGATGAACTGCGTTTTGGGGTGCCGCCGTGGCCTGGGGTAACGGTAAAATCAGAAGTTGCAGCCCAACTACTGGAGACGATGGGTTACGAGACCCGCCAGCAGGATTTAGCCGTGAGCGTTATTCTGGAAGGCCTGACGCGTAACGATCTGGAAATTTATTTAGGCGGCTGGTACCCGGTTCAGACCGATATGGTCGAGCCCTTGGTGGCCGACGGCAAAGTAGAAAAAGTCGTTTCCAATATCCGCGGCGCCAATTCGGGGCTAGTGGTACCTCAGTATGTGTACGATGCCGGGGTTACCACTGTCGCTGAGCTGGCTGAAAACCGCGACCGTTTCGATGGCGAAATCCAGGGCATTGAAGCGGGCACCGGCATCAACGATGCCATTCTCAACGCCATCGATAATGACCTTGCCGGGCTAGGTGATTGGCAGCTCCGTGAAAGCTCAACGTCGGCTATGCTGGCCCAGGCTGAGCAGAAAATGGCCGATGAGGAGTGGGTGACCTTTGTCGGCTGGGAGCCCCACTGGATGAACGTGAGCTTCGATTTGGCCTATTTAGCCGACAGCGATGACGCGGGCATTGCCTCTATTGAAAGCACGGTATGGACGATTACCCCTGCCAGCCTGGCGGATGAAGCGCCGGAGGTTCACCGCTTCCTGTCGCAGTACGTGATCGATATCGAAGATCAGAACGAATGGGTACACGAGTATAGCTACGAAGATCGTCCGGCGGATGAAGTGGCCCATGAGTGGATTGGTAATAATCTAGGCACCGTGGCTGAGTGGCTCGACGGTGTCAAAACCCGCGATGGCGAGTCCGCGATTGAGCAGGTGCGGGCCCAGTTCGGTTCTTAAATAGTTTATTTATCCATCAAGGCGCTGCTTGAGTGCGTGGCAAAACGCCTGCCACGCACTGCCCATGTCGGGTAGCTGCGATTGGGCGTGAAGGGCGGCGTGTACCATCTGCGGCGCACTGCGATAGCCCACGGAGGCGCCTGCTGCTCGCCAGTTGGCCACTGCGGCTTCAATAGGCTGAGTTAGCGGGTCGTGCTCTACTGTCAGGATTTCCATGCTCTGGGCAGGAGGTCGGCAATCCCGTTGTGTGGCAATAATCTCAGGGCACTGTTCGCGAATGCTGAGCACATCGTGGCGCGAAAGCAGTGGGGCATCTTCACCCAGGCAGGCTGGCGAAAGTTCGCCAACGGGCGGGTAGATTAACCCCAGCGGCGGCGCTTCACTCAGTGGATGGGCCAGGTCGATAGCTAGTCGTCCGCCTGCGCTGTCTCCCACCAGGGCAATAGGTTGAATGGCTGTTAACACCGTTTGGCAGTCTGCCAGCATGGTGGGGTACGTTACTTCCGGTGCCAGTCGGTAGTTAACGCTGACCACTTCGCGCTCAAGCTGCTGGGCCAAGCTGGCAGCGGGGCCATGATGGCTCTCGGTTGAGCCGATGGTAAAACCGCCGCCATGTATAAACAGCACGCCACCCGGCGCTTGCTGCTGAGGAGTAAAGCGGCGCACGCTAACGCCATTAATAATGCCATCTTCGACCCGCATCCCGGCCGGGTCGGGTGGGGCGAACGAGCGGCAGAACTTGTCGTAAGCGCGCCTTACCTGAGGCAGGGGCTGCTCCTCCATTACCGCCAGTCCTGCGCTAAAGCGCTGAATAAAGGCGTCTACGTTCATCGCTACTGTCATCCTTAGCGCCGAATACCGATGGTGCGCCCGGCAAGTTCTGGCCAGGCACCGCTATCTGCTTTGGGCAGTGTTGCAATGCGATTCGCGACCGCTTCAGGAAACGGGCTTGGACGCCCAGACGCTTGTTTCATGCCCATCAGCATCTGCTCGCTGGCCGCTACCAGGTTGTCTTCGTCATCGAATAGGGTGAAAAAGACGTGCAGGCGCTTTGTATCGCTATCGAGGAGCGTCAGGTTGATGTTTAGCGCTTGGCCTTGGTGCGCCTCGCGGCGGTAGCAGAGGTGCGTTTCCAGGGTATAGATCGTGTAGCCGTAGTGCTCACGGCCCGCTTCATCCAGCCCAATGTGGTCAATCAGCGCTTCACAGGCGAGTGAGAAGACGCGGGCGTACTCCGCGTCGTTCATATGCCCGTTGTAGTCGACCCACTCGGGAGCGACCTGGGTTTTGTAAATAATCATTAAATTCGCCCTTCCAAGCCTTCGGCTTCCGGCCAGTATTTTTGCACTACTTCAAGCAGCTCGACCAGGAAGTCATCCCGGCGGCGGTCAAGGGTGGCCACTGAACGACCCGCGGCCTGATGTTCACAGCCTTCTACCACTTTATCAATCAGTTCATCGGTGAGTTCCGGGGCTTCCAGTTTGGTCCAGGGCAGTTTTAACGCCGGGCCGAACTGCTCCAGCATATGGCGCATGCCCGGTTCGCCGCCCGCCAAGTGGAAGGTCAAAAAGGTGCCCATCAACGGCCAGCGCAGCCCACAGCCGTAAACCACCGCTGCGTCGATCTCTTCGGTGGTGGCGACGCCGTCGTTGACCAAGTGGAGCGCTTCCCGCCACAGCGCTTCCATTAGACGGTCGGCGATATGGCCCTCTATTTCACGGCGAACCACTAACGGCCGCATGGCGAGCGACTGATAGAGCCTTTGGGCGCTGGCGATTTGCGCTGGTTGAGTGGCCTTCCCGCCAACAAGCTCCACCAGCGGCAGCAGATAGACCGGGTTGAAGGGGTGAGCGACGATTACCCGCCCAGGCGCTTGCTGGCACTGCTGTTGCAGGTCGGTGGGCTTAAAGCCGGAAGTAGAAGAGCCAATAATAACGTCCGGTGCGGCAGCGGCATCAATGGCGGCCAAGATTTCTTGCTTGAGCGGTAGACGCTCGGGCACGTTCTCCTGAATCAGATCAGCGCCGCTTACGGCCTCCTCAATGGTGGCCGCAAAAGTTAACCGCTCAGAGCTGGCATCGGGCGCTAGGCCGAGCTGGGTTAACGAGGCCCAGGCGTTGTCGATAAACGATTGGGTGCGCGCTGGCGCGTGAGGATCTGGGTCAAACGCCACTACGTCCCAGCCTTGAGCGAGGGCGCGGGCAATCCAGCCATTGCCGATCACGCCAGTACCAATAACGGCTAAGCGGTTCATACGTCACCTCCTGCCGGGTTGCGCAACTTCAGATGCGCTCGTGTTTCCGCTGGCGTCATTACCCGTGCGCCGAGGTTTTCAATAATGGTTGAGGCTTTTTCGACCAGTTGGCCGTTATTGGCTAGTACGCCTTTCTCTAAAAACAGGTTGTCTTCCAACCCCACCCTGGCGTGACCGCCCAGCAGCACCGCCTGGGCGACCATGGGCATCTGATGGCGGCCAATGCCGAACGCTGCCCAGTTGGCGTTTTCTGGCAACTTGTTGCGCATGGCGAGCATAGTTTCGGTATCCGCCTCGGCGCCCCAGGGAATGCCCAGGCAGAGTTGATAGAGCGGGTCGCCGTCGATCAAGCCCTCTTGCTGAAGCTGGCGGGCAAACCAGACATGGCCCAGATCAAAGCACTCAAGCTCCGGCTTAACGCCAGCGGCTTGCACCAAACGGGCGTGCTCGCGCAGCCAGTCGGCGGGGTTTACGTAGACCATGTCGCCAAAGTTGAGGCTGCCGCAATCCAGCGTGCACAATTCTGGAAGCAGCTCACCCACCGGGGCGTGACGTTCAGCGGGCGTTTGAATATCGGTGCCTGGGCCGCCGCGGGTGGGGTCTGTGGCATCCGGTATCCAGTCGCCGCCGCCGCCCGCGGTAATGTTCATCACAATATCCACATCCGCCTCGCGAACGCGCTCCATCACTTCGCGGAAATGGTCGGTCGAGTGGCTGATGCCGCCGGTTTCCGGGTCGCGCACGTGGATATGCGCGATGCTGGCCCCGGCGCGGGCAGCTTCAATGCAGGACTCGGCGATAGCCTTGGGTGTAACGGGAACATTGGGGTTTTTAGCGGTGGTATCACCCGCGCCAGTGACGGCACAGGTGAGGATGACATTGCGATTCATGGCGTGCTCTCTAGTCAGCGGTTTATTCGCTTACTAGTGTGTCGCGGTGGGCAAACATTAGTTGTCGTAAAGCGACATTCGCTATACATAGCTGGCTGTTCACCATGATCTAGGGGGGTTATAGCGTAAAGTGTGGAGCTTCAGCCAGCATGGGAGGTCGCATCCACTGAGTAGCGGCTGCCTAGTCGGTAGCGCATGGAGGGGTGGAGAAACTTAACGTAGGTAACGACCCGTGAAGCACTCCAGGTGCGGCGCATAAGTGCTAAACAGGGCTCGTTGACATCAATATCTAACGCTTTAGCGTCTTCTTCAGAGGGCAAAAGCGCGTCGACGATATGCTCTATTTCGTCTACCGGGATGGTGTTCAATAAGTAGCGTGATGGCTGCAATGTGTCATCAAACTGCTGGTGAATAAAATCGGGTGCCATGGCTGGTGAAACATAGCGATCCTCAAGCTGTACAGCGAGATCTTCTTCGTAATGCACGCAGCGCAGGTGATAGACCGAGCTACCAGTGGTTAGCTCAAGCGCTGAAGCAATGGAGAACGGTGCGGCTACACGGCCAAGTTCGAGTACTTCGCAATGGTAACGATGGCCGCGGGAGGCTATTTCGTCGGCAATATTGGCTATTTGTAATAAATTGGAGTGTGGTTTGCGCTCAGCAATAAAGGTACCTACACCGCTGGTACGTTCTAAAAAACCTTCGTTAGTCAGTTCCCTTAGCGCCCGATTTATCGTCATGCGTGACATGCCGAGTTCATTAACGAGTTGGTTTTCTGATGGGATCATGTCGCCAGGCTTCCAGAAGCCTGAGGCAGTACGATCCAATACAAACTGTTTGGCTTGCAGATAGAGTGCCTTCGGTGCGGTCGAGCTATCGATATCGGATTTTTTCATCCACTACTCCAGTTACGACAAGTAAGACCGGGTCTCTAGGTTTGTGGGTAGACAATAGGGAATTCAGGCCCCGTCAACGCATCGCCATCCTGCAAAGTGAGATGGGCAAAAGGCGGAGATCCCTTGCCGCCACGATCAGCAAAACGTGCATTGTCCCCTACCCAGCGAGCGGAGAACACCCTGCGGCGACTTGTGGAGGTATTGGCAGAGGCTCCGTGTACGGTTCTGAAATCAAACGCTACCGCGTCTCCAGGCTCTAAAGCCCACTGGAGTATGCGGTACTTGGAACTCTCAGCATCAATATCGGGTAGCTCTTCCCGAGTATCACCTTGATAGAGGTCACTGCCGTCAAAGCGTTTGGGGCGATGGATTTTATTCCAGTGATGTGAACCCGCTAGGCATTTCAGTGATGTCTCACATGCCACGGGGTCCAGAGGAATCCAAAAGCTAATACACTGGGTGCTTTCAACGCAGTAGTAGGGCTGATCCTGATGCCAGGGTGTCACTTGTGATGAGCCGGGCTCTTTGACGAGTACGTGGTCATGAAAGAACTGCGCCTGGTGTGAGCCCATTAGTATGCATGCCAGCTCCGCAACGGGAGATTCCATAATAAAGTGTGAAAAAGGTTCAATGCGCTGCCAGTTACACAGATCCTGAAAGAATGGGGCAGAGCCATCATCAGGCTGATAGGAGCGTTCCAGAGGGCTTGGGGATTTGATCAATGCATCGACCCCTTCACGTAGCGGCTCCATCCAGTCGTTGAAAAGGCCGCGCAGCACTACGGCTCCTTCACGTTGAAAGGTCTCAATCATTGAATCATCTAAGGTGATGTTGTGGGTGGAAAGGACCATTTGGTGAACCGCCTTATAAGAGAGTTGAGTTATCTATGTCAGGATTATCAAAGTCACTAAGCAAGGGAGCAGTGGGGAGACACAATGAAGCCGCCAGCGCGGCCAAGAACTGGTCGTTCTCCTCTCGGCTGCCAATCGAAACACGTACCCAGTGGGTGTATCCCGGCTCTAGCCAAGGTTTAACGATCACTCCGTGAGCCAGCAGCGCCTCATGCACCTGCTCTGATGGCTGGGTCGTTTCGAAGAACAGAAAGTTAGCCAGTGACGGTACCACTGTCAGCCCCATATCCTTCAGTGCTTGCGCCACGCGACTGCGCTCGCTCATTGTCAGCTCAAGGCTTGTTTCAAGGTGCGTCGTGTCCTGGAGTGCAGCCACCGCCGCCACTTGCGCGAGGCGGTTGACGTTGAATGGCGTACGCAGGCGGTCGATTAAGTCGGCAAGGGCGGGGCTGCTGACAATGCCATAGCCGATACGCAAACCAGCGAGTGCGTAGGCTTTTGAGAAGGTGCGCAGTACGATCCAGGGAGTTTGCTGGTGAGCCAGCAGGGCCAGCACGTCTGGGTAATCGGGGCTCGTTTTGGCGTATTCGTAATAAGCTTCGTCGAAGACCAGTAGGGTGGAGGGGGTGAGCGCACTAAGCAATCGATCAAGCTGAGTGGCTGATAAAGCGCTGCCAGCCGGATTGGAGGGCGACGAGAACATCAGCATACGTGGTGGCTCGCCCAGTGCCTCCAGCAGCCCATCGATATCGAAACGCCCCCCCTCAAGCAATGGCACTGCGCGGATATGGGCCCCTAGCGAGTGGGGGTAGAGTGTGTGCAGGCCAAAGGCGGGGGTGATCGTCACCAGGGTATCGCCGTGGTCGAGAAATATCCGGCATAAGATCGCAATCAGATCCTCAGAGCCATTGCCAAATACCAGCCGTTCAGGGGCTATATCCAGTTGCGCTGCAAGTGCAGCACGTAAAAAGCTGCAGGAGGCATCAGGATACAGGCCGCTATCCATCAAGGCATTGGAGAGCGCAGCGGCTACTTGTGGAGAGGGGCCGTGAGGGTTTTCGTTGCTACCCAGTTTGGCGATACGTGTTACGCCGCAGCGCTTGCTGACCTGCTCGCTTGAGAGCCCGGCGTTGTAACCCTTGAGTTCGCGAACTTCCCGGCGCGCCAAGTGGGTAGGGTCGAGGGTGGGCATCAGCTCGCTTGCTCCGGGGTAGTGTTCCAGAAGGCATTACGATCAAGATAGTTCTGTAGGAATTGGCGTAAACGTGGATGGTTGGTATCACGAAAGACTTCATTGGGGGTGCCGCGGGTAACGATGCTGCCCTGATCCAGGAAAACAACGCTGTCGGCAACTTGGGCCGCAAAGCCCATCTCGTGGGTTACCACCACCATGGTCATGCCTTCCTGGGCGAGCTGTTTCATCACGGCCAGCACTTCACCCACCAGTTCCGGGTCGAGGGCCGAAGTGGGTTCATCAAACAGCATAATTTTGGGTTCCATGGCCAGTGCCCGGGCGATCGCAACGCGTTGCTGTTGGCCACCGGAAAGGCGTGCGGGGTACTCCTTGGCTTTTTCACTGAGGCCAACTTTGTCTAACGCCTGCATCGCCTTTTTTTCAGCCTCCTGTCGCGGTAAGCGCCTTACCCTCACTAACGCTTCAGTGACATTGCCCAGCGCAGTCATATGAGGCCATAGGTTGAACTGCTGAAAGACGATGCCTAGATTGCGACGGGCCTGATTAAGACGGTTACGCCCCGCGTGTTTGCGGTGTCCTCGGTCATCAATCTCCCAGCCCAGCAAACGCCCCTCGATATGAATTTCGCCGTCGTCATACTCCTCAAGGAACGCCATGCAGCGCAGTAGGGTGCTTTTGCCGGAACCTGAGGGGCCGATCAAACAGACCACCTCAGAGTGGTGTACGTCTAGGTCAATATTGGCGAGCACTTGATTTTTGCCGAAGCGCTTGCCGACGGCTGAAAGATGGATGATTGGCGCTATCTTCGAGTTCTCAGCCGGGACTGCTGAGATAGCGTTAGTGGGGGATAGGGAAAGCGACATAGCTAGCTCCTGTTCAGCGCTGCAAGTAGATGCCGACGCGGTGCTCAAGCCACCTGCCTGCGCGTGAGGTGATCTCGATCAGTAATAGATAGGCGATGCAGAGCACTAATAACGTTTCAATAAAGGTAAAGGTGCGGGTGCCAATACCGGTGAGCACCGCGGTTAGCTCCGGCACAGTGATAATCGACAGTACGGCGGTTTCCTTGCACAGAATGGTCAGCATATTGACGATTGCTGGCAGGATAAGGACGAGCATCTGCGGTAGTTGTACGCGCCACAGTAGCTGAAGGCGGCCAAGCCCCAGGCACTCGCCTGCTTCCAGCTGCCCACGAGGCACCGCGGCAAAACCGCTACGAAAAATTTCCGCAAAATAGACGCTGCTGTAGAAAGCGATGCAGAGCACTCCTGCGGTGACAGCACCGAGACGCAGGCCGAATGACGGGCCACCGTAGTAGACCAGAAACAGGATCACCAGAAAGGGAGTGCCGCGTACCAGCTCGATGAACACTCTCAATATGAGTTGCAGTGCCCGACCACCAAAGAGCATTAGCGCAGCGATAAATAGTCCCGCCACCAGGCCCAACACGCTACCTGCCAGCCAGGTATAAATGGTGACTAAAAAAGCGCTCCAGATTGCTCCGGCATTGGCAGTAATAATGGATAAATCGAAAGTCACGCCAGACTCCTCTCTAAATGACGCTCAAGTCGGCGCCCGAACATGGTCAGCGGTATGTTAATCAGGCAGTAGATCCCTGCCAGTACCAGGTAATGCTGGAAGAATAAGTAGTCTGATGAGGCGAGGTTCTGGGCCACCCGGGTAAGGTCTGCTAGACCTACTACGGATACCAGCGCTGAGGCCTTAATCAGCAATACCAACTCGTTGACCAGTGAAGGCAGGGTGCTTTGAATCGCTTGGGGCAGCTCAATACGCAGCAAAATAGCCGGGCGGCTCATGCCTAGTAGATGTGCCGCTTCACTCTGCCCTGAAGGAATTGCCATCAGGCCGCCGCGCAATATTTCTGCGATATAGGCGCCTGAGCAGAGCGAGAGCGCCATGACTGCAGCCACCATTGGGGAAAGGTTGGGTAGCCCGAACATGGGTGCCAAATAGTAGATAACCAGTAGTTGGACGAGCAGCGGCACCCCTCGAAAGATAAAGATATAGCTGCCACCGAGGCGCCGTAGTAGTGGCATTTTTGCTAGCTGCATGCTGGAAATAAGTATCGCAATGACAAAGCCAAAGGCATTCCCCAGCAACGACGTCTGTAGCGTGATAAGCAGTGCCTTGCCAAGCAACGGAAGGCTGAAAAGAAAGGTTGGCCAGTCGAACATTGGCAATATCCCTGGAGGTGAGGGAGAGCATACCGGGCGGTATCTAGCTCAATGACCGCCCGAACACGTCACGAGCTGATTAGATCTCCGGTTCAAAATCTTCGCTGGGAACATCCATCGGCTCGCCGAACCATTTGGTTTGCAGCTCAGCTAGGCTGCCATCCTCGTGCATTGATAGCAGCACCTCATTGATGGCTTCCACCAGGGAGGCGGACTCCTCATCGTTGCGTGCCATATAGCCAAAGTAAGCCGACTGACCAAAGGGCGGCTGAACCACCTCAAACATGGGCCGTTGGGTGGCGGTATAAGCAATGTTGGGCAGCGAGTTAGCCACTGCATCAATCCGACCTGCAGCAAGATCAGCGTAGGTTTGGCTATAATCAACGTACTCGGTAATCGTTGGGGGCTCGGGCAATTCAGCGGCAAACGCTTTTAGCTGCTCAAGCTGCGCAGTGCCGCGACCACCACCGGCCGCTTTGCCGGAGATATCTTCGGGTGTTTGTATAGAGTCGTCGTCAGCACGCTTTAAGATGGCGACAGTGGCATCAGCGATGGGCAGGGTGAAGTTGTAACGTTGTTTACGCTCTTGGGTAATCATCGCCGGGCCAGCTACGAAGTCATAGTTTCCAGCCTCAAGGCCGGGCAGTACGCTGGGCCAGGGCAGATCGATCCAATTAATGCTTACCTCTAGCTCTTCAGCCACACGCGCCATAAGTTCAAGGTTGAGCCCGCTCTGCTGGCCATTGTCTAGATAAGCAAATGGGGCGAAATGAAATTCAGTACCCACATTGAGCACCCCTCGTTCTTGTACTTCTTCAAGCAGATCTGCAGAAGCGGTGCTGGCTGCAAAAGAGACACCCAGGCCTATTGCCAGGCGGGAGAGGGAATGCTTGAGTAGATTGGATTTTTTCATTGAGTAATAACTCCATCGGGATTATTAAGAAACTGACAGTGCGTACCAGTACATCAACTTTATAAAAGCAAACTGCATGCCAGAAAGTACTTACCTGTATATACATAATGGCTTTGCAAATTTTGTCACTGAAGGGCGAATTAACGTTGCCCTGTTTGAGTGCGATCGCTGGTGAATAATGGTGGCTTAACTGAGCACCTTGCCGGGATTGAGAATGCCGCGTGGATCAAGGGTTTGCTTGAGGGCACGCATAACGTCCAGCGCGTCGGGGCGGACACTGTGATGCAAGAAGTCACGCTTAAGTAGGCCAATACCGTGTTCGGCAGAAATGGAGCCGCGGTATTCTCCGACCAGCTGGTAGACGGCCGATTCAATGGCGTGGCGAGTCGCCGAGGTGTCCTCAGGCAGCGAGTGGCCGTCTATGGTGAGATGCAGGTTGCTGTCGCCAATATGGCCGAAATTGACGATGCGGATGCCTGGCCAGCGCAGCTGGAGCATCTTGCCAGCGGCCTCAACGAAATCGCCAATATCTGGGATGGGAAGGCTGATGTCGAAGTTGATCGGTGCCAGCTTGATGGGAAATTCGCTGGTCGCCTCGCGGATCGCCCATAGTTCACGGGCCTGCTTGATCGTGCTTGCCATGACGGCATCTTGCACTTCGCCGGTTTCCAGAGCGGCTTCCAGAACCATCTCCAGGTGGCTCGCATCGCCTTCGGCTTCACACAGCACGTAAAGAGGGTAGCTTGGTGGGAGAGGCGACTGGTTGCTCTGCCATTCGCAACTCATCGCATAGAAGTCCTGCCACATCACCTCGAATGCCTCTAGGGCTAGTCCGGTGCCACGCAGTCGATGCAGCAGACTGACCGCCGCCGGATAGTCGCGCAGCGCGCACAAAAGCGTGCGGGACTCCCTCTGGAGCGGCGCAAGACGCAGTACCGCGCGGGTGATGATGCCTAGCGTACCCTCAGCGCCAATAAAACAGTGTTTAAGGTCGTAGCCGGTATTGTTTTTGATCATGCTGTTCATCAAATCGAGAATCCGCCCGTCGGCTAGCACTACTTCAAGGCCGAGCACTCGGTCACGTGTCATACCGTGACGAATCACGCCATGACCGCCCGCATTGGTGGATAGGGTGCCGCCGATCTGGCAAGTGCCTCGGGCGCCAAAATCAATTGGATAGCAAAAGCCTGCTGCTATAGCCGCGTCTTGGACGGCCTGAAGTGTAGTGCCCGCACGCACCGTCAGTGTGGCGGCATCTTGGTCAACGTTCTCCACGCCGCTGAGCTTGATTAATGACAGCGCGACACTGTCTGCCGTGGGTACGGCGCCACCGGCTAAACCCGTCATGCCACCCTGGGGGACGACGGCGCGGCGGTGCTGGTTGCAAAGTTGCAGCAGCTTGGAGACTTCCTGTGTGCTGGCTGGGCGTACCAGCGCCAGTGGTCGGCAGGCGGCGTGGCCCGTCCAGTCGCTATGACAAGACGCCGGGATTGCCTCGCCCAGCAGCACGCTGTCGCCAAAGGCGCTTAGCAACAGATCTAGGAAGGCATCGTCTTTACTGGGTTCAATGCTCACGATAGATCTCCCATAGTCGGCTGCACGGTTTGTGTGGGCGAGCCCGCCGAATTAGCCGTGAGGTAATGTGCGTTGTCGTGTGAAAGATGGAGGGGAAGACCCAGACAGTCGCGGTCGAGCTGGGACACGCATGGGCGACCCAGCAGAGCAAGCGTATTGTGTAACTGTTGCTGGAGTAGCGTCAGGGCATGATGAGCGCCTGCCTCGCCGCCTACCGCGAGACCATATAGCGTAGCCCTTCCACTGAGTACGCCATTGGCGCCTAGAGCTAGCGCTTTGGCAATATCGCTACCTCGGCGAATGCCGCTATCGAGCAGGATCTCTAATTGCTTCCCCACCGCATCGACGATGGGTGGCAAACAGTCGAGGCTGGCAGGCGAGCCATCCAGTTGGCGCCCACCATGGTTGGTAACCACGATGGCGTCGGCCCCTAGCCGTTGGCAGCGGCGGGCATCCTCAGCATTGAGAATGCCCTTGATGATCAGCTTGCCCGACCACTGCTGGCGAATCTCGGCGAGCGCTTCCCACGTTAAGTCGGTCGCCATTTGTTGACTGATGTAGGTGGCTGCGCTGGCCGCACTGTGCTCCCCTGCGGGCAAGTATTTGAGCAGGTTGCCCAGTGTCGGTAGGCCGTTGGGCCAGAGTGCCTGGGCGGCCCAGCGTGGGTGGCATAAAGCATCTAGCGTATGGCCCATGGTCAGGCGTCGAGGGTTCAGGTAGCTGCGGCTGTCCCACTCGCGCCGACCAAGCACCACCGCATCGGTGGTGACCACAAGGGCCTCTGCATTAGCCGCTTGAGCGCGTTCGATCAGATCCTGGGTCGCTGATTTGTCGCGTAGTGGGTAGAGCTGAAACCACAGCCGACCGGCTGGGACAGCGGTGGCAACCTCCTCAAGGCTATTGCAGGATACGGTACTCAGCGTGAAGGGCATGTCGTGACGTTGCGCCGCTCGGGCTAGGGCGATATCAGCGTCGCGCCACAGCATGCCGTTGTAGCCGGTGGGGGCGATTGCCAGGGGCATTGCGCACTCCTGGCCCAAAAGGGTGGTGCGGCTGTCGATCTCGCTTAGGTCAACCAGCGTGCGTGGTCGCCACTGCCAGCGTTGAAATGCGCTGCGATTGTCGTTGAGGGTGTGCTCGTCCTCGGCACCGGCGTTGAGATATTCCCAGGCAAAGGCGGGCAGTCGGCTACTGGCCATTGTGGCCAGTTCATCGATACTTTGGGCGTGTCGCCAGCGGTGGCTTGGGGCGTAGCGTCGTTTCATATCAACCCTCGGCGTAGAGGCGTGGGCGGGGCAGCAGTGGCTCGAAGATAGCCTCGTCAACAAAGCGCTGGGCGGCAACGAGATCAGGGGCAAAGTAGCGATCCCGGTCGTAATGCTTAACGTCGCGCCGAATCAGCGCCAACGCTTCTTCGAGGGCAGGAGATGTGGTCATGGGGCGGTGGAATTCCACCCCTTGAGCCGCCGCCAGCAACTCAATGGCGACCACCGCGCTGGAGTTAAACGCCATATCGGCCAGTCGCCTTGCCGCAAACGTCGCCATTGAGACGTGGTCTTCTTGATTGGCGGAGGTCGGCAGGCTGTCTACGGAGGCGGGGTGGGCCAGGGTTTTGTTCTCGGACGCCAGTGCCGCTGCACTGACCTGGGCGATCATAAAGCCAGAGTTAAGGCCGCTGTCGTTGACCAAGAACGCCGGTAGCCCTGAGAGGGCGGGGTCGACGAGTTGGGCGATGCGCCTTTCCGACAGCGCGCCGATTTCTGAGATCACCAGCGCCAGCACATCGGACGCCATGGCAATCGGCTCCGCATGGAAGTTGCCGCCGGAAAGGACATCACCGTTGTCAAAGATCAGCGGATTATCAGAAACGGCGTTAGCCTCGCGTAGAAAAACGCCCGCCGCAAAGCGTAAGTGGTCGAGGCAGGCGCCCATCACCTGGGGCTGGCAGCGCAGCGAGTAGGGATCCTGAACCCGCGGGCAGTCGCGGTGGGATTCGCGCACCCGGCTGCCTGCTAGCAGTTCGCGGTAGAAAACGGCGACATCATACTGGCCGGGGTGGCCGCGAACGGCCTGTATGCGCTCATCAAACGGGGTGTCTGAGCCTTTTAAAGCATCCACTGTCAGGCTACCGGCGACCACGGCAGCGGTGAATAGTTTTTCGGCGGCGAACAGACCACGCAACGCCAGCGCAGTGGAAACCTGGGTGCCGTTGATGAGTGCCAGTCCCTCCTTGGGCGCCAGCGTTAGCGGTGCCAGACCCGCTAGGGAAAGTCCTTCAACGGCTGGCATCTCGCGTCCCTTATGGCGCATGCGGCCTTCGCCGAGCAGGGTGGCGGCTAAATGCGCTAGCGGCGCAAGATCCCCTGAGGCGCCTACTGAGCCTTTAGCGGGAATACAGGGGTAGACCTGGGCGTTGTAAAGCGCCAGCAGTGCGTCAATGACCAGCCAGCGTACGCCGGAGTGGCCACGGGCCAGTGAGGCCGCCTTAAGCGCCAGTATCAAGCCCACGGTGGCATCGTCCAAGTCGTCACCCACCCCTGTGCTGTGTGACAGCACTAAGTTTCGCTGGAGCTCTGTGAGTGACGCGCGCGGTATTGAGGTCTGGGCGAGCACGCCAAAGCCGGTGTTAATACCGTAAACGGTGCGGCCGCTATCCAGAATGTCGCTAACCGTTGCTTCGGCCCGAGCGACTCTAGCCCTGCTCTCCTCATCGAGTTCGATAGTGGGGCTGTCCTCAAAAAGCTCGCGCAGTGTGGCGAGCGTAAGTTGGCCTGGGGAGAGTCGTTGTACTGATGTCATGGTGACCTCTGAAGTGCTTTACGAGCATCATTTGGGAACATCCAAACAGCCTTTTTCTCACTCAGCGGGTGTTAAAAAATGGTTTTTAGATCTTCCCAGCTGTCGTTGTGAATCTGCGACTATGAAATCGGACGTTGTTATTATGTATATACAGGTAGGTGGTGTTTATGCAAGTTCTATTGGTTAAGTTTCCTGGCGCTGTTAGAGATTATTTTAGAATGATAATTTTTAGTGCATGAATGGTGCTTTTTGTGTGTTTTTGGTGCGTTTTAGGAGAAATTTTATAGGATTTGTTTTAATAACATGGATAGATAAAAGCATTTTTATATGTATATACTTATTGCTTGTGGCTGTTCTTGTTTATAGCCGCTACCGATAGCCTAAGTGGACTAACACGGGTAAGGATTGGGCTGGCTTTTCGTTGACAGTGGAGACACAAGTAATGACAACTTCAGCAATGACCATACCGCTGGTTGATATGCAGGGCGTGCGTGAGGGCGACCCTGGTAGCCTCGCGCGGGCGGGGAAGGCGATACACAACGCTTGTACCCAGGTGGGGTTTTTTTACATCATCAACCATGGTTTATCACAGGCAGTAATAGACGATGCTATGCAGGCCGCTCAGCGCTTCTTTGCTGAGCCACTGGAGCGCAAGGCGCAGGTGGCGGTTAATAAGCACCACCGTGGTTTTCATCGGCGCGGTGGTGCCACTATGTATCAGGCAACCCGACCTGATGAGAAGGAGTTCTATGGTTTTGGGCTGGACTTGGCCGAGGATGACCCAAGCGTACTGGCAGGCGAGGCACTGCGTGGGCCGAACCAGTGGCCAGACTTTATGCCGGAGTTTCAGCCAGCAATGGATCGCTACTTTGTTGAGGTAGGTCGCTGTGGTGCAGACCTGTTGCGTGCGATTGCGGTGAGCCTAGGGATCGACACTGAGTTCTTCGCGGCAAAATACACCAAGCCGTTGCAGCGCACCCAGGCGGTCTACTATCCCGTGCAGGCGGATGATCGACCGGCGGATCAATTTGGCGTTGCGCCGCATACTGATTATGGCTGTGTGACGCTGCTCTACCAAGACGCCGTCGGTGGTTTACAGGTGCGCGAGCTGGGTAGCGAGCGCTGGGTAGACGCTCCCTTTATTGAGGGCTCGCTAGTGGTGAATGTCGGTGATCTGTTGGCGCGATGGTCAAATGACCGCTTTCGCTCTACGTTGCATCGTGTCATCAATACCAGTGGCCGGGAACGCTACTCCATAGCGACCTTTTATGACCCCGACTATACGGCTCGCGTTGATCCTGCCGACCTTGGTGTCTCAGCAGCAGAAGCTCAATATCCGCCGGTAGCCGCGGGTGACTACATCTTGGGTCGCATTGATGCCTCAATGAGCTACCGCAAGGCTGCCGCATCCTGATGAGGAGCAATCAATGAAGCTACCTGAAAGGTTACGCTTTACCGAACTGGTCCCCGTCGCTTGGCAAAATGGTGGTGGCGTGACACGTGAAGTGGCGTGCCAAGCGGGTGATGGTGAGTCGCCAGGCTGGCGGGTTTCGGTGGCTGAACTTGACAGAGAGGGGCCATTCTCGATTATTGCGGGGGTCAGGCGTCACTTCACGGTGATAGGTGAGCATCCGGTCACACTTGTTTTGCCTGATCAGCGTGCTGTTTTGGCTCCTCGGGAGAGCTTTATCTTCGAAGGTGACGCAGCGGTGAATTGCTTGTTGCCTGAAGGGCCGAGCCGGGCGCTGAATTTAATGTACAATCCAGCAAACTGGCAGGCTTCTGTTCGCTGGCTAACGTCTGGGGAGCCGCTAAGGCCAGCCCCGAACGCTGAGACATTTATCTTAGCCGTTGACGGGCAGGCGTGGCTGGCCGGTGAGCCGTCACTGCCCCTTGATGGTGGCGATATTTGGCACTGGCCCAGCGCTGATGACGAGTTAGCGACCGAAAGCTGTCACACAATGACATTTGAGACGCTGCCTGCAACGCGCCTGATTAGGATCGACCTGTTTCCGCGGGTTTGATGTTCCTTTCGGAGTGCTAATAAGCGGGGTGGTGAAAGGGATTTGAGGAGAGCACGTGGGACGCCAACCGCCCCGGTATCAACAGATCAAACAGTACTTGCTGGATAATATCCAAACAGGTCATTTTCCCGTCGACCATAAGATCCCGCCTGAGGAGCAGCTTGCGATTACCTTCGGTGTCAGCAGGATGACGGCCAATAAGGCCATTCGCGACCTGGTGCAGGAAGGCTATCTGGTGCGTCAATCGGGGATCGGCACCTTTGTGACGGATCGTCGTTCTGAGTCGCCATTGGCCGAAATTAATAATATCGCTGATGAGGTACGCAGCCGTGGCCACGAATACGCTAATCGTGTGGTGAGTTGCGAAGCGCTGAATGCTGACGATGAGATTGCCCTGCGGATGGGTGTGCGTATTGGGACTAGGTTGTTCCATTCGATTCTTATTCACCTGGAAAATGGCCAGCCGATCCAGCTCGAAGAGCGCTTCGTCAATCCACGCTGGGTGCCTGGCTATCTGGAGGCAGACTTCAATCGCCAAACCCCCAACGAGGTGTTGGTTGCCGCTTGCCCGATTACCGATATGGAGCACGTGGTAGAGGCGGTGCTGCCTGAAGCGGGCGCGGCAGAGTGGCTGGAAATTGATGCTGCGCTACCCTGCCTTAGTGTTCGTCGGCGCACTTGGTCAGGCGACCGCCTAATTAGTTATGCTCACCTGCTGCATCCCGGTGACCGCTATAAATTGCGCACCATGGCGCACTCTTCTAAGTAGTCGTTCTCGCAATGCTGCTAAGCCGTTCTCGCGCCAAACGGCTTAACCTATCTCACGAAACAGTTTGGCAAGCGCCTCACTGTTGGCCTCATCGAAGGCGTGACGCCGCTGCTGGATAACCCAGCGGCCTGCGACCATGACATCGCGTATCTGTTGCTTGGAACCGCCAAACAGCCAACGCCCTAGCCGCGTTTCGTCTGAACTGGTGGCGAGGTAGGGGTCACTGCCATCAAGAACGACAATATCGGCCCGCTTGCCCGCTTCGAGCGCGCCGATGGGTTGGCCAGAGGCCTGGGCGCCTCCCGCTAATGCATGGCGGTAAAGCCAGTCGCCCACCGGGCGTATGTCGCTATTGTGCAGGCAGTTGCGCTGTTGGGTGGCAAGGCGCTGGCCGTACTCAAGCAGCCGTAGCTCTTCAACCACATCGAGTGAGACATGGCTATCAGAGCCAATGCCCAGACGCCCACCCTGGGCGGCATACTCCACTGCGCGGAAGATGCCGTCGCCCAGATTGGCCTCGGTGGTCGGGCAGAGCCCCGCTACGGCGCCGCTAGTGGCGAGGTCACGTACTTCTGAGTCGTCTAGGTGAGTGGCATGGATCAAACACCAGCGCTTATCCACCTCAACGTTATCCAGTAGCCAGCGCACAGGGCGTTTGCCTGAATAGGAGAGGCTGTCTTCCACTTCGCGTTGCTGCTCGGCGACATGAATGTGGCGTGGCCCGACAGGGTTCGTCGCCAGCACCGCCTGGATCTCTTCCAATGTCACCGCGCGCAGGGAATGAAACGCCATGCCTAGTGCCTGTGTGGAGTGGTCGGCAAAGCTTGGCTTCAATGTCTCAAGCAATTTTAAAAAATCTGGCACGGCGTGGATAAAGCGTCTTTGCCCATGATTGGGTGGCTGGCCACCAAAGCCGCTGTGGGCGTAAAGCACCGGTAGCAAGGTAAGCGCAATGCCACTGCGCTCGGCCGCTTGGCTAATCGCCCAGGCCATTTCAGCCGGATCGCTATGGGCCTTGCCCGATAGATCGTGGTGCAAGTAATGAAACTCGCTGACCTGGGTATAGCCGCCCTTAAGCATTTCGACATACAGCGATTGGGCAATAGTGCCCACTTGATTCGGTGTAAGGCGGTCAACCAAGCCGTACATGCGGTCTCGCCAGCTCCAGAAGCTGTCTGGCTGGGGGCTACCGATTTCTGCCAGGCCCGCCATGGCGCGCTGAAAAGCGTGTGAATGTAGGTTAGGCATACCGGGTAGCGCTGGCCCGGCTAAGCGCTGGGCGTTGCCGGGCGAGCTGTTGGGCAGTACCGATATAAGCATGCCGGTGGCATCGACTTCGAACAGCACCTGAGAGGCCCATCCAGTCGGCAGTAGGGCATGATCAGCAAAATAGCAATGGGTCATCGGGGCTCCTTTTTGTTAACGAATAACGGATAATGTATATACATATAGCGAAGTCCGCTTCTTAGGTAAAGAAGAGAGTTGGAATTTCCTCGTAAAGTCCATTTTGGTGCGTAATTTCGCCCTATTGTTGGCGTTTGCACTATGTTGGCGAATATTTAGGACTGAGTTGTTTTTTTGCTAAAAAGGGCGATTTAGGTGATTGCGCAGAAGCGTTTGTTGTCATAATGTATATACAAACTTTGACAGCAAACAGGAGTTACCATGTCTCTTTCACGCTTTCGCGATACCGAAATTCGGGCACCTCATGGAGTCGAGCTCTCCTGCAAGAGCTGGCTGACTGAAGCACCGCTGCGCATGCTGATGAACAACCTAGATCCAGATGTCGCCGAGAATCCCAAAGAGCTGGTGGTCTATGGCGGGATTGGCCGCGCCGCCCGCAATTGGGAGTGTTTCGATACCATCGTTGAAACGCTCAAACGTTTAGAAGATAACCAGTCACTTCTGATTCAGTCCGGTAAGCCAGTAGGCGTATTCGAAACCCATAAAGACGCCCCGAGGGTGCTGATTGCCAATTCCAACCTAGTGCCAGCCTGGGCTAACTGGGAGCATTTCAATGAACTGGATAAGAAAGGCCTGATGATGTACGGCCAGATGACGGCTGGTTCATGGATCTACATCGGTTCTCAGGGCATTGTCCAGGGCACCTACGAGACCTTTGTTGAGGCTGGTCGCCAGCACTACGACGGCAAACTGGCTGGGCGCTGGATTCTGACGGCCGGTCTTGGCGGTATGGGCGGGGCGCAGCCATTGGCGGCAACGCTGGCGGGGGCCTGCAGTCTTAATATTGAATGTCAGCAGAGCCGCATTGATATGCGTCTGCGTACCCGCTATGTGGATGAGCAGGCGAGTGATCTCGACGATGCCCTGGCGCGCTTGGAGCGCTATACCTCAGAAGGTAAAGCCGTCTCGATTGCGCTGCATGGCAATGCCGCTGAAATATTGCCGGAACTGATTAAGCGTGGCATCAAGCCGGATATGGTAACCGACCAGACCAGCGCTCACGACCCACTGCATGGTTATCTGCCCGCAGGCTGGTCATGGGATGAGTATCTGACACGCGGGAAGACCGAACCCGAGGTGGTGGTCAAGGCGGCTAAGCGCTCCATGGCGGTGCATGTGCAGGCCATGCTCGACTTCCAGGCAATGGGTATACCTACCTTCGATTATGGCAATAACATTCGCCAGATGGCTCAGGAGGAGGGCGTTTCTAACGCTTTCGACTTCCCCGGCTTTGTGCCTGCCTACATTCGCCCACTGTTCTGCCAGGGAATTGGCCCATTCCGCTGGGTGGCGCTCTCCGGTGATCCAGAAGATATCTATAAAACCGATCAGAAAGTCAAAGAACTCATCCCAGATGATCCGCATCTGCATAACTGGCTGGATATGGCCAAGGAGCGTATCAGCTTCCAGGGCTTACCGGCGCGCATCTGCTGGGTGGGCTTAAAGGATCGTGCTCGCTTGGGGCAGGCGTTTAACGCCATGGTCGCCAGTGGCGAGCTCAAAGCACCCATTGTGATTGGTCGCGACCACCTGGACTCCGGCTCGGTGGCTAGCCCCAATCGCGAGACTGAATCAATGCTGGATGGCTCGGATGCGGTCTCCGACTGGCCGCTGCTCAATGCGCTGCTTAATACCGCCGGGGGCGCCACCTGGGTCTCTCTTCACCATGGTGGTGGTGTAGGTATGGGTTACTCCCAGCATGCAGGGGTGGTGATTGTCGCCGATGGCACGGATGACGCTCATGCACGCCTGGGCCGCGTGCTGCGTAATGACCCAGCCACTGGGGTCATGCGCCATGCCGATGCTGGCTACGACATCGCCAAACAGAGTGCCAGTGAGCAGGGGCTCGATTTACCGATGATTAAGTAGTCATCCTCATCAACTACCTCCCTACCTTTAACGTTGCTGGATACACAGATACGGGTGCCGACAGACAGCATGTCGGCACCTAATAAAAAAGCGCTATAAAAATAAACCTCGACAGGAGACATACAATGTCACAAACCGACAGGAAACAGTTAAAGCGAAGCGTCTTTATACCGGCCTTCGTGATTATTATGCTGGCCGTCATCATTGGCTTGGTTAATAACGAACTACTGGTCAGCGTTGCTCGGCAGCTGTTCTATCTTTCGCTTTCCGATTTTGGTTGGCTTTATCAGTTGTTGGCTATTTCGACGCTGGGTGTCACGGCGTTTATCTTCTTTTCCAAGGCAGGCAATATCCGTTTGGGTGGGGCGAACGCAAAGCCGACGTTTTCGTTGGCGGCGACGTTTGCCATGGCGTTAACCGGCGGGATAGCGACGGGGGTGGTGACCTACTCGGTCAATGAGCCCATCATCTATCTGGGTAATGTCTATGGCGAGATCGCCAATCAATCTTTTGAGCCCAACAGTGGCGAAGCAGCCATCTTTGCACTGGCAAGAAGCTTCCATAACTGGAGCTTTATTCCCTACGCCATGTACTCCATTGTTGGCTTGATGATTGGATATATGCACTTTAATCGCAAAGAGCGTTTCTCGATCTCTTCGACGCTGTCACCGCTCTTAGGGAGTCGCGAGCGAAGCCCGACCGTACGAGCCGTGGTCGATATTATCTCTATTCTTGCCATTGCGCTTGGGCTGGCATCATCGTTAGGGGCGGGCCTCGCACTGATCAGTTCCGGCATTGAGGCTGAGTACGGTATCGCTTCGAGCCCTATGACGTGGCTGATTTTAACGCTGGTTATTTCGGCGATCTTTATTACCTCTGCGTTATCTGGGCTTAAGCGGGGCATCCGCTTCCTCTCATCGGTCAATGCTTACATCTTCTACGCTTTTGTCATCATTCTGCTGATCATTGGCCCAGTGAGCTACATCCTGAGTCTGTCGGTAACCAGCTTGGGTTACTGGTTCGATAACTTCTTCCTGTGGTCATTCGATACCAAAGAGTCTGGCGGTGAAGCGCTGGTCACCTGGTGGACGATGTACGACTGGTCGATCTGGATCGCCTACGCCCCGTTGATGGGTCTGTTTTTGGCGCGGATCTCCTATGGCAGAACGCTACGTGAGTTTTTGGTAATTAACTGGATCCTGCCTTCCGTGTTCGGCATCGTTTGGTTCGCTATCTGGGGAGGGTCGGCGATCAAGTGGCAGATGGATGGCACTCTCGATCTGGTTAGCGTGGTGACCGAGAACGGCGCCGTTTCGGGACTTTGGGGCTTCCTGCAAAACCTGCCAATGTCCGCTTTGCTGATCCCGTTAGCTATTTTTACGCTGATTATTTCCTTCTCTACGGCCGCAGACTCGATGTCATCGACCATCGCTACCATCTGCACGAGAAATATGACGGCGGAGGAGGAAGCTCCCCGCAAGCAGAAGATCCTCTGGGGGCTATCAATCGCTATTATCGCTTATGTCATGGTGGCCTTTGGCGGCGGTGCTCAGGGGGTAGACGGTATTAAGTTCCTGGCGGCAGCGGGGGGCTTTATCGTGCTGTTTCTGTTTTTGCTGATTGTGGCTTCTGCGGTGAAAGTTTTCATCTTGGATGGCGCTAATCACCCCCAAGAGAGCCCGGCGCGCGTTAAACCCGCCGAGGATGTTTATGAGTGAGTTGTCTCGCCACGTGGAAATTGGCAATACGCCTCCAGCTTGGCTGGAGGTGGTCAAGGTCGCCCGCGACGGGTATCCGATGTCGCTGTCGCCCTCGGCCTGGGAGAAGATTCGCGCCGCCCGCGAAGCCGTCGAGAAGATTGCCGCTTCGAGCGTGCCCCATTACGGTATCAATACCGGGTTAGGCGCGCTGTGCGATGTAGTGCTCAAGCAGGATGGGCTGCAACGTCTCTCGCACCACACCTTGATGAGCCATGCCTGTGGTGTTGGTAGCCCGCTGCGAACGGAGCAAGTTCGCGCTATTATGTGCAGCGCGGTGATCAACTACAGTCACGGCTACTCCGGTATCAGTCCGGCCGCGGTGGAGGGGCTGATAAGGCTGCTCAATGAGCAGATTACTCCCGTCGTACCCTCACGCGGTTCGGTGGGTTATCTCACTCATATGGCACACATTGGCTTGGCGCTAATCGGTCACGGCGATGTTGAGTTTCGTGGGCAACGGATGCCTGCCAAGCAGGCGTTGGAGGCCATCGGTATGGTGCCGGTAACGCTTGGGCCCAAGGATGGGCTGAGCCTGGTGAACGGCACCCCTGCGATGACCGGGCTGGCCTGTTTGGCGCTTGACGATGCAGCGCGCCTCTCCGCCTGGGCAGATATTATCGGTGCCATGAGCTTTGAGGCATTGGGCGGACAGTTGAATGCGTTTATGGCTGAGGTGACAGTGCTCAAACGCCACCCTGGTGTTCAGCAAACGGGTGATAACCTGCGTCGTTTGCTTGAAGGCAGTAGGCACTTGGCTCGCCATGAGGGGGCGCGGCTACAGGACGCGCTTAGCTTGCGTTCAATGCCCCAGGTGCACGGCGCCTGCCGCGACCAGTTTGACCATGCGGCCAGACAGGTGGAAAAAGAGCTCCACTCTGCTACTGATAACCCGTTAGTGATTCCCGTTGAAGATGGCTACCAGGTTGTGTCTCAGGCTAATCCTCACGGCGCCTCGGTGGCGATGGCCTGCGATCTGTTGGCCATTGCAGCTTGTGAGTGGAGTTCGATCTCAGAGCGGCGCGCCTACCGCTTAGTGACACCCCAGGCGAATCAGTTGCCGCCTTTCTTGACCACTGAAAGCGGCGTCAAGTCCGGCATGATGATCGCCCACTACTCGGCGGCTTCCCTGGTGGCGGATAACAAACGTCTGGCGCAGCCCGCAGTGACCGATAATTTTATCACCTCGGGCCTCCAGGAAGACCATCTAAGCTTTGGCGAAAGTGCTGCCCTGAAACTGGACAAGACCCTCGACAATGCTTTCTACGTTCTTGCGATCGAATATCTACTGGCCTCTCAGGCCCTTGATTTAATTGGCAGTGATGAGTTTGCCAAGGGCACGTCGCTGGCTTGGAAATCACTGCGAGACGTCCTGCCTGTTTACCAGGAAGAGCATGCGCTGCACCTGGATATTGAGGCGGCTTACCAGCGCCTAAAGGAGACTCAAGTGATCGATAAGCTCCTGTCTGTTGCCCCGAACTTACTGCCGAGTCGGCAGCCTAGCGATTAGGAGGAAGCATGAAACAGCTATGGCACCACTGCCATGCGGTGACCCTGGAGGGTGGCCAATACGCGATTGTGCGCGATGCGGCGCTGATTATAGAAGCCGGGCGGATTGCCTGGATCGGCACTGAGGCGCAACTTGACAGCGATGCTGCCTTCGATGAAGTGCGTGACCTGGGTGGACGCTGGCTAACGCCGGGGTTGATCGACTGCCACACGCACCTGGTGTTTGGCGGTGACCGCAGTAACGAGTTTGAGCAGCGCCTGGAGGGCGTGAGCTATAGCGAGATAGCTAAACAGGGCGGTGGGATCGTTAGCAGCGTGCGGGCCACTCGCGAGGCCAGCTTTGACGAATTACTGGCCAGCGCTGAGAAGCGCGCCAAAGTACTGCTGCGCGAAGGCGTCACCACGCTAGAGGTCAAGTCGGGCTATGGGCTTGATCTGGAGAGCGAGCGCAAAATGCTCAAGGTGGCCCGGGCGCTGGGGGAACGGCTACCTGTCGAGGTGCTCACGACGTGCCTTGCGGCCCACGCGCTGCCGCCCGAATACCGCGAACGTAGCGATGAGTATATTGATCTAGTCTGCGAGGAAATTCTGCCGACGCTGGCGAAGGAAGGCCTTGTCGACGCCGTCGATGGCTTCTGTGAAGGTATCGCCTTCTCTGTGGAACAGATGCGGCGCGTATTTGAAACCGCCAAGCAACTGGGCCTGCCGCTCAAGCTACATGCTGAGCAACTGTCGCACCTTGGCGGTTGCCAACTGGCTGCGGAGTTTGGTGCGCTTTCCGCTGACCATGTTGAGTACGCCGATGCAGCCGATGCGCGTGCGATGGCAAAAAGCAGCACTGCCGCGGTGTTACTGCCGGGGGCTTTTCTTACCCTGCGTGAAACCCAGCTGCCGCCGATTGCAGCCTTTCGTGAGCAGGGTGTCACCATGGCGCTGGCCAGCGACCTTAATCCCGGTACGTCGCCGGTGCTGTCGTTACGCTTGATGATGAATCTTGGCTGCACGCTGTTCCGCCTTACCCCTGAAGAAGCGCTGGCAGGCGTGACCATCAATGCCGCTAAAGCGCTGGGTATTGATGCCAGCCACGGCTCCTTGGAAGTGGGAAAAGTAGCGGACGTCGTCGTCTGGGATATTAGCGGCCCAGCGGAGCTTAGCTACTGGCTAGGCGGGCAGTTACCCGTTGCGGTTTTCAAAGCAGGTAAGGAGGTAGAAGTATAATGGTACGCATGATGGAAAGTTACCAGCTCACCCAGGGCGATACGCCGCTGCTGATCTCAATGCCCCATGCAGGCACTGCGTTAACGCCAGCAGTGGAAGCAGGGCTCAACGAAGCGGCGCTTAGCCTTGCCGACACCGATTGGCATCTTCCCAAGCTTTACGATTTTGCTGCAGCGCTTGGCGCTAGCCGGCTGGAGGCGCGTTATTCGCGCTACGTCATCGATCTCAATCGGCCTGAGAATGACGCGCCGCTCTACGCGGGTGCGACGACTGGATTATTTCCCGACATCGACTTCGACGGTGACCCACTGTTTCGAGACGGACAAGTACCGAGCAAGGAAGAGCGCGAGTGGGCAAAGGAGCATGTTTGGCGCCCTTACCACAACGCCCTGGTGAGGGAGCTTGCGCGGCTAAAGGCGCGCTTCGGCTATGCGCTGCTGTTCGACGCCCACTCCATCCGCTCTCGCATCCCGCGGCTCTTCGACGACCAACTGCCGGATATCAACCTGGGGACCTTTGAGGAGCAGAGCTGTGACCCTGAGCTTAGCAAGTCGTTACAAGCCGTCTGTGCTGCTCAGTCGCGTTTTACGCATGTGATCAATGGCCGCTTTAAAGGCGGGCATATTACGCGCGGCTATGGGGATCCCGCCAACCATATTCACGCGGCGCAGCTCGAACTCTCCCAGCGCACCTATATGAACGAACCCGATGATGACCAGCCTATCTTCGCCTATCGCGAAGATTGCGCCGCCGAGGTACGACCGGTGCTGCGTGAAGTGCTTGAGGCGATGCAGCGATGGGGGGAGGCTCGCTACGCAAAGGGTTAATTTGCTTGTTAGCTCAATACCCGGTCATTTCCAGGTAGCCCTCGCCCAGTGGCTCGCCGCTGGCGCGGTCGTTGACCACTACTTCGCCTTCCCAGTAGGGCACGCTGGTGGTCATCCAGCGGTTGGCGTGAGGGGCTTCAATGTTGATATCGATTTCCACTGACGGTATTTCCAACCGCCATTGGGTGGGTACCTTGCGCCCGGCGACTGCCGAGCTTGCCAGCGGTGTGAGTGTGATGTCGTTGTTGGCTAAGGGGGTGGCTCGGCCTTCAGGCGTTATCAAGGTGCCAGAGCGGTAGTCGGCGTTTTGGGCGGAGCCGCCACGCAGCTGAAAGGTCATTAGCTTGTGGCCGTCATCAAAGTGAATCGAGAACCAGTCCCAGCCAGATTGGCGGGCATCCAGTAGTTGGCTGCTCCATTCCCGGTCTAACCAACCGCGCCCGCTGACCGTTTTGGTTTCTCCATTGAGCGTGACGTCGCCCTCTATCTGCCAGAAGGGTTGGCTGTAGTACATCGAACCCTGACCATTGGCGGCTTTCTGGCTAAACCCCTTGTCGCCATGCAGCACCAGCGGCCCCTCGGCGGTAAGTTCCAGCGCATAACCAAACCGCGCCGCGCCTTCGCCGCTGTAGGCGGTGAGCGTTAGGCTATTGAAATCGCTGCTATCGGCCTGCTCGTTTGCTTTAAGCTGCCAATCATCCAGCCAAGCGTGGAAGGGTGAAGCGATAACCCCCGCCTGGCTGTCCTGGGGAGTGCTCAATGGGGTCTGTGAGAGGCTCCGCCCAAAGCGCTCAGCAACGTAGTGCTGCTCGCCTTGTGAGATTGCCATATGGGCCATCCAGAGTTGATCCGCTGCCCAGGGCGTGGGTTCGGGTCGCTCGTTGGGTGGCATCAGCGCCTGACGAAATAGTGTCCACTGCAGGCCGAGTGGCTCGCCGGATTCATCTTCCAAATTGGCGGTTAAATACCACCATTCGATACGGTAATCCGGGTGTGCTGAGTGATCCGTTGGGAATGTCAGTAATTGGTTTGGCACGGCGTGTTGGAAGCCGTCGGCGTCCTGGCCCAACCCGGCGAACCCCGCACTGCTGGCTGAGGTTACGTCTTCATCGCCGCAGCCTTGAAGCATCAAAGCAACGGTGGCTATCAGTAGAAGTGGCAGGTTTAGCCGTCGGCGTATGCTCATTGATTGGCCTCTTCCGCCAGCAATGCACGCGGTGATGCGCGCCAGAAACGCAGCGCGGGCAGGGCAGCAGCCAGCAGCGCCACGGCGACTGCCGTGGCGAGTGTCACGGTCATTTCCCAAGGGAATAGGTAGAGCGGCAGACGCCAGCCGAAGGCGGCCACATTGATAATCGCCACTAAGCCCCAGGTAATCGCAATGCCCAGTGGCAAGGCCAGCAGACCGGTGACTAATGCCGCGCCACCCAGCTGCGCTAAGTTTAGCCATGCTAGCTGTGACCGGGGTACGCCCAGCGCCCAGAGTGGAGCTAACTGCTGGCGCCGGCTGCGTGCTTGGGCCAGCAGGCTAGCGAATAGTGCCAGGGCAGCGACGGCTAGGGTTAATGCATTAAGCGCGCGGGTAATGGTAAAGGTGCGCTCAAAAATCTCGGTGGCAATGCGCTTAATTTCGGCTTGATCGGTAAGTGCATCGCTGCCTAAATCGAAACGCACGGTAAGGGCTGCTCGTAGAGCACCCACATCGGCATCGTCATGTAGCACCAAGCCTATCGAGCTAGGCGGTGCATTAAACCGTGCGGCGAGCTGGGGCGACGCCATTAACACTTGGCCGCTGGGGTTGCCGTAATCGGGATACACAGCGGCTATGATCAGGTTTTCGCTTACCCCTGGCGCGCTCAATGCTAGCCGATCACCGGGGGCAAGGTTTTCAGCCGTGGCTAACTGTTCGTTAACAAAAACCGCTCCGTGGTCGAAAGCTGCCCAGGCTGCGGCGCGACCTGATTGTGTCTCCAGCAGCGGCCAGTGAGGTGTCAGCGATACGCCAGGGGTAATACCATAAAGCTCGATAGGCGTGCCTAAAGAGCGGTTGCTTTCGGGTGTGCTAACTGTTTGAAGGGTTGCGTCGCTGCGCCGAGTGAGCAGGCGCTCAAAGACCTCCGGGCGATCCGCCAGCCAGGCATCAATGTCTGCATATTGCTCGGCGGGTGCATTTAAATAGAGTGGGGCGACTAAGCGCTGATCAAGCCAGTCTAAAAAGGTCAAACGAAAGCCGCCTACCATACTGCCGACACCCAGATTGGTTGCCAGGGCGATGAGCAAGGCCATCATGGCCAGCGAAAGCTTGGGTAGCTGAAGCTGCATATCCGCGACTGCCCAGTGAATAAGCGGCCGCCGCCGGGCAAGGTGCGCCAGCACTTTCAATACCAACGCTAACAAGGGTGGCAACCACAGGGCGCTGGCCAGCAGTAGGGCTGCGATTAGTCCAAAACCTGCCACTAAGCCATCGCCAGGGGACTGTAAACGTAACCAGGCGTATAGCGCTAACGCAATACTCAAGGCGAGTGCACCGCCCATGCTCATTAGCGTTAATTGCCGACGGTAACCACTACGCCAGGCCTGCATTTGGCCTAACTCCAGCATGTTTAAACGGGCGGCACGCCATAGCACGCCACTGCCCGCCAGCAGTAGCCCGCCAAGGCTAACTGCCAGCCCGCCGACCCAGTAATGCCAGGGTAGATTGAGTTCTTGACCCACGCCTGCACCATAAAGTGAGCCCAGGGTGGCCGCCACATCGGGTAGCAGCAGGCGTGCCAGCCAGACGCCGCTGGCAATACCGGCAAGCGCGCCGATCAGGCCGAGCAGGAGTAACTCTAAACTGAGTGTCACGACTAAACTGCGCCCTGATACACCCAGCACCCTGAGGGTGCGCAGCATACCCAAACGTTGCTCTAAGGCTAGACCCAGCGCTGCTTGAACGATAAATAGCCCCACCACCCAGGCCAGTAGCCCCAAGGCGGTAAGGTTTAGGTGAAAGCTTTCTGTCAGTTGGCCCGGAGTGGCTAAGTTGCTGGCACGGGTGAGGGTCAATCCTGCGGGCGCTTTCGCAATTGCCCCCGGTGCGCTAACGATTCGGGTAATCTCGTCACCGCTTTCCAGTAACTGTGCCGCTGCGGCAATATCCATGATCAGGGTGTCCGGCGGCAACGCTGGCGCTAAAACGAGCGGCGGTAGCGTTTTGCCATCTGTCAACGTTGGGCTAGCACCCGGTGCATTGTCGCGCTCTATCCCCAGGGTTGCCAAGGCATCAGGCGCTAGGCGTGTTTGCCACGGCGGCGTTAGAAAGTCGCTTAACGACGCGGAGGTGTTTGCTTGAGCCAGCGCGTTATCGCTGGAAAGGGTAAGCGGGTCAATGCCGATCAGCGTTAGTCGGGTGCCATCTTGGGTAACGACTTCACCCTCTAGCATAGGCGAAACAGGCAGGCCTGCCTGGCGCAGAGCGTGATACTCGTCGCGGGAGAGTGGGGCCCCATCGCGGCGCTCAAGCTGGTCCAGTTGGGTGGCAAACAGTGCATCGGCGCGGGCGTAGCTGTCTCTTGCTGTGGCGTTGATCGCTTGAATACCGCTCCATAAAGCGCTGGCAACCCAAAGACCAAGTAGCAGCATGGCCAGTTGCCCAGGGTGACGCCGGTAGTGGCTAAGGAGTGTGGCCAGAACGGTGGGCATTGCTCTAAACATGTGCGCTATTGATCAGTTGACCATGGCGTAAAC
Organism: Halomonas sp. AOP13-D3-9; assembly: GCF_052379125.1. Lineage (NCBI taxonomy): Bacteria > Pseudomonadati > Pseudomonadota > Gammaproteobacteria > Oceanospirillales > Halomonadaceae > Halomonas > Halomonas sp. AOP13-D3-9. The sequence goes on from NZ_JBQSYH010000005.1 coordinate 133,427, forward strand.
GCAGGCAGCGATCAAGTGGCGCGGCGACCTGCTGGCTGTGAGTCACGACTAACAGCGCACACTGCGTTTCGCGAACCAGGCTCAATAGCAGTTCAAGCACTTCGCCAGCGGTGGTTTCATCCAAATTGCCCGTGGGTTCATCGGCCAGTAGCAGAGGCGGGCGCGGGGCCAAAGCGCGGCCAATGGCCAAGCGCTGCTGTTGACCACCAGAGAGCTGTTCCGGGTAACGCTTTTCCATACCCGTCAGCCCTAGCCGCTCGAGTAAGTGCGCTGTCCAGTCGCTATTGTTGCGACCAGCCAGGCGCGCCTGAAGGCGCAGGTTGTCGATGACGGTCAAGCTGGGTACTAGATGGAACTGCTGAAAGACCAGACCCAGGTTTTCTCGGCGTAGCTTGGCGCGAGAGGGTTCAGATAAAGAGGCGAGGTTATTTCCAGCCAGGGTGATGGTTCCCTGGTCAGGCAGATCTAATCCGGCGGCTAGGTGTAATAGGGTGGATTTGCCGCTGCCGGATTCACCCATTAGCGCCATACTTTGCCCTGACGCCAGGCGAAAGGAGACATCTTCGAGCACCTTCAGCGGGCCTTGTGGCGTCGCGTAGGTTTTGTGTATCTGGTGAAGTTCCAGCATGGCAGCTCTTGTCGTCAACTAAAGGGCTAAACAATAAGCATACGCTAGTCGATGCTGGGAGGTGCATCTGGAGCACCACGCTCGCCATACACCGCTATTCCACCTCGGCCTGTTCGTTTAATGAAATACATACTTTTATCAGCGGCATCAATAAGCTCGTTTGCATCGCCAAATCCGCCATCATCCAAGCAGGCAATGCCAATCGAGACGGATACATGGATAGGTTGCTGGTCATCGTAAGCCATAGGCGCTTTTTCTAAACGCTCGGCAATTCGTTTGGCGAATAGCTGGGCTGCTTGTGCGTCCTCATCGGGTAAAATAACCAGAAACTCTTCGCCCCCCCAGCGCCCCGCAAGGTCACCTTCACGAATAAGTGCCTGCAGCGTTTTACCAAATTTTTGCAGCACATGGTCACCCATTTGGTGGCCGTATTGATCGTTTAGCTTCTTAAAGTGGTCAAGGTCAATAAGCACCACTGACATGATGCGCGTCTGTTCCTGGCACAGGATAAAGCGTTTATGCATCTGCTCTTCAAGCCAGGATCGGTTGGCAAGCCCGGTAAGCATATCTGTTCGTGAGCGCTCTTCTAACTCATCTTGGCGCTGACGCAGGGTGGCGAGTTCCGCTTGGTGTGTATCAAGGCGTGATTTGAGCTGTAGGGTTTGTTGAAACAGCAGTTGCTGGGCCTCGGCAAGCAGCGACTCGTTATCCTGTAAAGGGGGCGCCGTCATTTGCAGCATATCTGCCAACGCGGGCAACTGTTCCTGAATATTCTCGAGTAAATGCCGTAACGAGATCGCGTGGGCATCCTGATAGGTTTCAAACTCTCGCACCACGGCGACTAGCGACTGCGCAGGGTGAGACGATAGCCAGGCATCGGCGATGGGGCCAGAGAGCTGAATGCACAGCCTGTCGGGGGCGGTAATATCAAATTCGCCGTGACTATCGCAGATACGCTGAGCAAGCGGTGTCGGAACGCCCCACTTAGCGGTAAGCCAGGCGCCTACTTGAGAGTGATCACAGCCAAAAAGCCGCTGTTCAGACGCTGATAGCTGCCGATGAGATAATGCCGCTTCAGCATATAGTTCACTGCTCTCTTTCGGGTATGTCGCCCTTAGCGCCATGATGCCAATGTCTTGTAACAAGGCGGCGGTGAACACGGGCCCCGCTATATCAGGGCAGAGCTGTATGGCTAGGTGCCGTGCTGCTAACGAGGCGATGATAGAGCGCATCCATACCTGCTGGTAATGGGTGTCAATCCCCCTGTTTTGAAGCAGACTAAAGCTCATTACCGCTGCCAGCGTGGTGTCTAGCCCCAGGCGAGCCGTCGCTTCCTGACACCCGTGCACTCTTGTATGACTACGCGAAAAAAAGGCGCTGTTGGCAAGGGTAATGATACGCATGGTTAAGGCAGGATCACGCTCAATGGCACTCGCGTAATCGCCTACAGAAGGGTGCTCTGTACGCGCCATTTTCAAGACGTTAACAGCGACAGTGGGCAGGGTAGGTAAGTTTGGGCACTTGAGTAAGTCCGCTACCAAGAATGACGGTAATGCCGTCGTTAAGACCAGGTCTTTCGAATTGTCCCTTGCCTGGATGGCCTGCATTACTTTCTCCTAACTGGTATTGGCTCGCAGCAGCCCTCAGCCGTCCATGGCAATTGCCGTATTGGGCAGTGATCGTGGTATTCAATCGTTTGTACCAAACCATGTTAAGCGATTAGGTTGCGAAATACTTAACTTTAGGTGGCGATTTTTTTGCAGAGCAATGCTCAAAAAATACCCCAAAAAGGGTTGTTATGTAAGATATTTCTTACAAGTCATATATGAATTTGGCTAGTGGGCGTTAATCGTGAATGCGACTAAAGAGTGACGCATTCGGGCTTTTTTTATCTTAATTCAACTACCATACTAGTCATATCAGTGCTTGCCGCTAACTTTTACGCACTTCTCTATCAGGATCAGGTGCCATGCCCACAACATTACAAACGCTTTGGCAGGAAACCCACGATGGAGAATCGGTTCGCCAACGGCTATTTCACGTGCTGAGGCAGTCGATTATCCAAATGGTGCTGGCGCCGGGTCAGGCGTTATCTGAAAAGGAGATAGCCGATACCTTTTCGGTTAGCCGTCAGCCGGTGAGGGAGGCTTTCATAAGGCTCTCTGAGGCTGGGCTGGTGGAGGTTAAACCTCAGCGTGGTACCTATGTGGTCAAAATATCCCAGCGGGCGGTGCTTGAGGCACGCTTTGTACGTGAAGCCGTTGAAGTAGCCGTAGTGAAATTGGCGGCAGAGAAGGGGATTGAGCCAGCGATGCTGACGGAGCTGCATGATTTGCTAGCGCGGCAGCGTCGCTGTATTGAGCCTAATGATAATGACCGATTTTATCGTCTTGACGAAGCTTTCCACCGGACGCTTTCGCTGGGGGTAAAGCAGCATGCAGCCTGGAAAGTCATTGAAGAAGTCCGCGCTCAGCTTGACCGGGTGCGCTACCTCAGTGTGCCCCATAGCACCCCGCTTGAACGGCTTGTGGACCAGCATGCCAGCATCGTGGCGGCTATTGAGGCGCGAGACGTTCAGCAAGCTGAAGAGACGATGATGCTTCATCTGCGTGAAATTTTGGTCTCTATGCCTGATCTGGTGCGCCGTTTCCCCGCCATGTTCGAAGAACAAGAAAATCAACAGCTAAAGCAGGAGTCGATGCGATGAAAATTGAGCACGCCTATACCATTGTGACCTCGCCGGGGCGCAATTTTGTGACGCTAAAGATTGTGACCGATCAGGGCGAGTACGGCATTGGTGATGCAACGCTCAATGGCCGTGAAATGGCCGTAGTGGCTTATTTGGAAGAGCATGTAATCCCGACCTTGATCGGCCGAGACCCTCAGCGTATTGAAGATATCTGGCACTACCTTTACCGCGGCGCTTACTGGCGGCGTGGGCCTGTCACCATGAGTGCGATTGCCGCCGTTGATATGGCGCTTTGGGATATTAAAGCAAAGCTCGCGGGCATGCCGCTGTACCAGTTGTTAGGTGGTAAAAGCCGAGACCGCGTCATGGTTTACGGCCATGCAACGGGGCGTGATATTGACGCCTGCCTGGAAGAGGTCGCCCGTCATGTGGATGAGGGCTACAAAGCGGTACGTGTGCAGGCCGGTGTGCCCGGCATTGCGAGCATTTATGGTGTTGCCAAAAAAGATGGCGAGCCCTATGAGCCAGCCGATTCTGATTTACCCGCCGAGCACGTTTGGAGTAGCAGCAAATATTTAAATCATGTGCCCAAGCTGTTTGCCGCCGTGCGTGAGCGCTTCGGTGAAGACCTGCATGTGCTACACGATGTTCACCACCGCCTGACGCCCATCGAGGCCGCCCGCTTAGGCAAAGAGGTTGAGCCCTACCATCTATTTTGGCTTGAAGACTGCGTACCGGCTGAAAATCAGGAGGCGTTTGGGCTTATCCGCCAGCACACCACCACACCGCTGGCCGTCGGCGAAGTTTTCAACAGTCTGTTTGATGCCAAAGCGCTGATTGAAAATCAGTGGATCGACTATATCCGCGCCACGCTAACCCATGCGGGTGGTATTACCCATGTGCGCCGAATCGCCGATTTAGCAGGCCTTTATCACGTGCGTACCGGCTTCCACGGGCCGACGGACCTTTCTCCGGTGTGTCTGGGTGCGGCGATTCACTTTGACACTTGGGTGCCCAACTTCGGTATCCAGGAGTATATGCCCCATTCCCGTGCCACTGACGAGGTCTTCCCCCACGACTATCGCTTTGAAGATGGGCATTTCATTGTCGGCGAAAAGCCGGGGCATGGTGTTGATATCGATGAACAGCTAGCCAAGCAGTACCCCTATAAGCGCGCAAGCTTGCCGGTTAACCGGTTGGAAGATGGCACGCTCTGGCATTGGTGAATTAGGGGCATTGGTAACTTAACGCACGGGTAAAGGAGATTTACATCAATGAAAGCATTCCAGGTGAAGGCGCCTCACGACTATCAGGTAGCGGACGTTGAAACGCCCAAGGCTGCCACTGGTGAAACACTGGTGCGTGTGGCATTTGCCGGCATTTGCGGCTCGGACATGCATATTATCCATGGCGATAACTCTTTTGTACGCTTTCCGCGTATCACCGGTCACGAGTTTGCCGGGGTAGTCGAAGCAGTGGGGGAAGGCGTGCTCGGCGTTTCCGTCGGGGATCGCGTATGCGTTGACCCAGTGATTAGCTGCGGTGAGTGCTACCCGTGCCGGATTGGCCGTCCCAACGTGTGCAGTACGCTTGAGGTGATCGGCGTGCATCGCAATGGCGGTTTTGAAGAGTTAGTCGCCGTGCCCGCTGAAAATCTGCACCAGCTACCTGATCACATTGGGCTAGATGCTGCGGCCTTGGTTGAGCCCTACACCATCGCCGCTAACGTGCTTGATCGTATGCAGCCGCATCCCGGCGACCGACTGATGATTTTGGGCGCTGGCGTTATTGGCCTGACGATTCTGCAGATGGCTCTGGCCAAGGGTATCGAAGAGGTCATCGTCACGGACGTTATTAATGAGCGATTGGCGGCGGCAAAACAGCTGGGGGCAACGCAGGTCTTTAACAGCCGCGAGCAGGATGTAGAAAAAGAGGTGCTTGCCTTAACCCAGGGTGAAGGTGTGCCGCTGATTGCCGATGCGGCCTGCGTGCCCGCGCTGCTACCGCAAATGCTGCGCTTAGCATCGCCGGCAGGGCGCATTGGTTTGCTGGGCTTTAGCGTTCAGCCCAGCGAGCTGGTGCAGTTAGAGGTGATTAAGAAAGAGCTGACCCTGGTCGGCTCGCGACTTAACAACCGTAAGTTTCCGGAGGTGCTTAAGCTAATGGCAAGTGGGCAATTGGATCCGTTGGCGTTAGTCAGCCATCGGTTGCCGCTAAGCGACATGCCCAGTGCTATCGACATGCTTGAACACCGCCCAGAAGAGGCCCGCAAGGTGCTGATTCAAATCGGTGCTTAAGGGGGCTACACCCACGCCAACCCACGTGCAATTAGAAGCTGCAATTAACAACTAACAACACCCGCGTGCAGGAGAAAGACAATGATTAAACAACTGATCACCAGCGCTGTTCTTGGGGCCGCCATGCTAGGCAGCCACTCATTAATGGCGGCAGATTACACGCTGCGTTTTGGCCATTTAGCCAACGAGCAGAATATTTGGCACCAGGCCGCCGAGAAATTTAAACAGGAGGTCGAAGCGAACTCCGAGGGTCAGATTGAGGTGCGTCTCTACCCCAGTGAGCAACTGGGTAACGAGATGGACGTGATCAACAGTATCCAGCTAGGTACGGCGGATATGACGATCACCGGTGAAAGCTTACAGAATTGGGCGCCTAAAGCCGCGATGATGGCGGTTCCTTACGCCTTTCGAGATTCCGAACATCTTCATGCGGCGGTGAATGGTGATATTGGTGCTGAAATTGAAGCGCAAATCACTGAGCGTACTAACCTGGTGCCCTTGGCGTGGTTTGAGCGTGGGCCCCGTGAGCTGACCTCCAATCGTCCTATCCGCACGCCTGATGAGCTGGATGGGTTACGTCTACGCGTGCCGAACGTGCCGCTGTTCGTTGATACCTGGCAGGCAATGGGGGCACGTCCAACCCCAATGGCGTTTAGCGAAGTGTTCACCGCGCTACAGCAAAATACCCTGGAAGGTCAGGAGAACCCGCTTAGTCTGATCGAAAGCGCCAGCTTCAATGAGGTCCAGGACTACGTCAACATGACCGGCCATGTGCGCAGCTGGATCTATGTGGTGATTGGCCGTAACCAGCTGGAAAGCATGCCGGATGAGCTTCAGCAGGTGGTTCGTGATGCCGCCCAAACAATGCAAACGTATCAGGCCGAGCTTTTTGTTGATGACCAGGCACGTCTTGAGCAAGCGCTTCAGGAGCGTGGTATGGAGTTCGTGGAAGTCGACGTTGATGCGTTCGCAGAGAAAGCTCGCCCCGCCGTGCTTGAGGCCTTAACCGAAGAGCAGCGCGAACTCTTCGACGCTATCCAGGATTTGTAAGGTCGTATTTGCAGTGAATTGGTAATGGCGATGGGCTGGCATCTTGCTGGCCCATCTTCGAACTGCACATGCAGCTTGCCTATAAGGATACGGTTATGAACTCGGATCACAAAGCGCTTGCACAGGAAGCGTTGGATAGCCTGGATTCAATGTCGGCGGTGCCTAAGCTGAGGGGCCCCATCGGACGCGTGATTGGCTGGGTGGATAGGTGCTTTCTGACCTTGGCTGTTGTGGCACTTGTAGCGATTGCCGCCACGGTACTGCTGCAAATTTGTTCGCGGCTTTTTTTGCCGTTTTCGATAGCTTGGACCGAAGAACTTTCGCGCTATCTGTTTATTTATATGGTGGCGCTATCCGCTGGCGTGGTACTGCGCCAGAACCGCAACATTAGCGTCGAGCTTTTTCATCACCTGCTAGGGCCGCGTATGCAGGCGGCTTTTCAAGTGTTGATCTGTGCGCTGATTGGCCTGTTTGCCTTTCTGGTGCTGCCTTACGCTTGGCAGTATGCGCAAAACGGTGCCTGGCAGACCTCGCCCACGCTGCATGTTCCCATGCTGTATATCTTTTTCTCAACGGTAGTCACCTTTGCGCTACTCCTGGTTTACAGCTTACTAGGGTGTCTTGAGGGAATTATCGCAATGTGTCGCTCCTCTGCCTCCCTTCAGGAGTCGTAAGCATGGAAGTTATTATCCTCTTTAGCGTTTTCTTGGTTTTGCTGTTGGTGGGCATGCCCATTGCGTTTGCGTTGGGGTTAGCGTCGCTCTCTTATCTTCTGCTTGAAGGCATTTCATTAACCATTGTGCCGCAGCGTATGTATGCGGGTATCGATACCTTCGTGCTGCTGTGTATCCCCGGTTTCGTGCTGGCTGGCAATTTAATGAATGTGGGCAATATTACGGATCATATTGTGCGCTTTTCCAACGCTCTGTTAGGCCATATTCGCGGCGGGCTTGGCTTGGCCAACGTGGCCGGATCGATGATTTTTGGCGGTATCTCCGGTACGGCCGTAGCCGATTCCGCCAGCATCGGCTCGGTGATGATTCCCGGTATGGCGCGCTCGGGTTATGACAAGCCGTTTGCTGCTGCGGTTACCGCCGCCTCGTCAACCGTTGGGCCGATTATACCGCCCAGCGTACCGATGATTATTGCCGGTTCACTTAGCGGTATTTCGGTCGGGCGGATGTTCCTGGCCGGTGCAGTGCCGGGGCTTTTAATGGGCCTCGCCATGATGATCACGGTGTACATTCTGGCCGTTCGGCGTGGCTATCCAAAAGAGCAGCGGGTACCTTTTTTGCAACTGCTGCGCGAAGCCAAAACAGCCTTCTGGGCACTACTGATGACCGTGATTATTCTGTACGGCATTATTGGCGGTTTTTTCACCCCCACCGAAGCGTCCATTGTGGCTTGCCTGTATGCCTTGGTCGTGGGGATGTTTGTGTATAAAGGGTTGTCGTGGAAAAAGCTCCCGGCGATTTTGTCGGATACTGTATTAACCTCTTCGGCACTCCTGCTGATGGTAGGGTTGGCTAACTTGTTTGGCTGGATACTCACCAGTGAGCAGATCCCGCAGATGATCGCTGCGCTTATTCTCTCCATCAGCGATAACCCGCTCATTGTTTTACTTATTCTCAACCTGATTCTGCTATTTGTCGGCGCTTTTATGGAGACCATCGCCGCGCTGATTATTCTTTTCCCGGCCTTAGTGGGGGTAGCCACTGGCGTGGGTGTCGATCCGGTTCACTTTGCGGTGATCGCGGTGTTGAACCTGATGATTGGTTTAACCACACCGCCGGTAGGGGTATGCCTGTTTGTGGTGGCCGGCATTGGCAAAATTCCGATGTTGACCGTTGCCAGAGCCATCGTGCCCTTTTTGCTCTGCAACTTAGCGGTGCTGCTGTTGGTGACCTATGTCCCCGCGATTTCGCTTTGGTTGCCTAACTTGCTGATGGGAGAGTAGTGACTATGGACCAGCAACGTATTGACGCCATGCCTAAAAGCGGCCAGATCGGGTTTGTCCATTTAGGCTTAGGCGCTTTTCACCGCGCCCATCAGGCCGTCTATTTAGAGCGCTATCGTCAGCGCAGCGGCGATACTGCCTGGGGTATATGCAGCGCTAACCTACGCGCTAGCATTGGTTTAGTCGATGGATTGAGCGCGGCTGGGCATCGTTATCATGTAGCAGAGTACGCTGATAGCGCTAACATCACGCTGCGTGAAGTAGGCGTGATTGAAGAGACGCTGTTCTCGGGCCGTGATGGCGCGGGTAACTGGAGCCGCGACAGGGAGGCATTGCTGGCGCGAATGGCTTCTGCTGATACGCGAGTTGTGACGCTAACGGTGACCGAGAAGGGCTACTTTTTAAACCCCGCCAGCGGTGAACTAAGAGTCGATGACTCAATGATCATCGGTGATATAGCTTCGCCCCAACAGCCGCGTACTGCCCCTGGGCTATTGGTGGAAGCGTTAGCTCGGCGGCGCGAGACAGGCATAGCCCCCTTTACCGTGCTTTCTTGCGACAACATGCCGGATAACGGTAAGCGAACACGTCAAGCGGTGATGCAACTGGCCGAACATCGAGACGCAGAATTGGCCAGCTGGATCGCCAATAAGGTGGCATTTCCCTGCAGCATGGTGGATCGCATTGTGCCCGCGATGACCGACGCGGACTTCGGGCGTTTAGCGGCACTGGACGTTACTGATCCCAATGCGGTGGTATGTGAGGCTTTCTCTCAGTGGGTAGTGGAGGATCACTTTCCTATGGGGCGCCCAAGCTGGGAAGTCGAGGGCGTTGAAATGGTCGCCGATGTGGCGCCGTTTGAAACCATGAAGCTACGCATGCTGAATGGCAGCCACTCTTTACTCGCTTACCTGGGCGCATTGGCGGGCATTGAAACCGTGTTTGACGGCGTCAATCACGCCGAACTTCGCGCGCTACTGCGTCGTTATATGCTTGAAGAGGCGGCGCCTACCCTTGAGATGCCCGCAGGAATCGATTTAGACGCTTATGCCGACTCGCTGCTGGCACGCTTTGCTAATGACAGCCTGCGCCATCGCCTGCAGCAAATCGCCATGGATGGCAGCCAAAAGCTCCCGCAGCGCTGGCTCTCCGGCGCACTAAAACGCAGCGCCGCTGGTCAATCATCGCCTTGCGTGGCGTTGGGGATGGCGGCCTGGATTCGCTATATCGCAGGCGAAGATCTGCTTGGGAATCGTTACACCGTCGACGACCCGTTGGCCGCGCGGTTTGCCTCGCTGCACCAAGCACAGGGTTCCGATAGCGCTGCACTAGTGGCTGCCTTTTTGGCCATGGACGATGTGGTGCCGAGGGAACTGGCAGCGGATAAGGGATTTGTCCAGGCGGTGGTGGTCGCCTATCAGACGTTGACCCATGATGGGCTGAGCGGGGCGCTCGCGGCGCTTGATCACAACTAATATAAGGAGATCCCCATGGAGCATACTTGGCGCTGGTTCGGCCCTAATGATGCGATTAGCCTCGAAGAGATCCGCCAGACAGGCGCTACCGGTATCGTGACGGCACTGCATGAGGTGCCCAATGATCAGGTTTGGTCGGTCGAGGCGATTCGTGAGCGTCAGCAGATGATCCAAGCGGCTGGTCTGACATGGTCGGTGGTGGAGAGTGTGCCGGTGCATGAGTCGATTAAAAAAGGCTTGCCCGAACGTGACGCGTTAATTGCCACCTACTGCCAGACCCTGCGCAATCTAGCTGCCTGTGGCGTCGATACTGTTTGCTACAATTTCATGCCTGTACTTGATTGGACGCGCACCGACCTGACCTATGAGCTATCCGATGGCGCTTTGGCGCTGCGCTTTGAGCAGGTGGCGTTTGCAGCTTTTGACTTGTATCTGCTTCAACGCCCTGGTGCTGAGAACGAGTACAATACCGAGGAAAAAAGTCAGGCAGCTCGCTATTTAGATGGGTTGGATAAAGCCCGTCGTGACAAGCTGGTCAATACGCTGATCGCTGGGCTACCGGGCGCCGAAGAGCACTACACCCTTGAGCAGTTTCGCACTGTATTGGAAGGGTACGCTGATATTGACGCCGCCAGGCTGCGGGAAAACCTTGGCTACTTTCTGCAGGCGGTGATTCCGGTGGCAGAAGAGGTGGGTGTCCGAATGGCTATCCACCCGGATGACCCACCGCGGCCACTGCTGGGCCTGCCCCGGGTTGTGTCGACGCGGCAGGATGCCCAATGGATTGTCGATCACGTGCCCAGCCCGGCCAATGGCTTGACGTTTTGCACAGGCTCTTACGGTGTTCGTGACGATAATGATTTGGTGGCGATGGCCCGCCACTTTGCCGCGCATATACACTTTATTCATCTACGCGCCACGCAGCGTGAAGCGGATACGCTCTCTTTCCACGAGGCGCCGCACTTGGCCGGCGATGTGGATATGGTGGAGGTGATACATGCCTTGGTGGAGGAAGAGCGGCGACGCGAACGAGAGGGCGGGGCGCGCTTACCACTGCGCCCTGATCATGGCCACCAACTGCTTGATGATCAACGACGCAATACGGCGCCCGGCTACCCGCTTTACGGCCGTATGCGCGGCCTTGCCGAACTGCGCGGTGTGGAGTTGGCAGTGCGGCAGTTAACCTAATTACCTATCAAGACACTACCTTCATATAGAAACCCCCGCTGATTGATTCAATCAGCGGGGCTTTTTTTTTGCGTACTAAGGACTAACGATTAGCGCGAAGTAGACGGCGCTTCTGCACCGGTCAGTGTCGGCTCGGGCACTTGCTCCATACGTTTACGTTCTTGGTCAAGAATCGCCAGGGCCTGGGCAGAAGTGACGCGGGAAGCGGGTGTTGCCAGGCTGACGACCACACCGGCTACCAGCGCTACTAGCACCGCGGGGATGCTGGGGTTACCCCAGAAGGCTGTCCAATCGCTATTGGCGATAATCGTCAAGGAAGTCACCGACGCGCAAATAAGCGTCGCAATAGCGACCTGCCAATTATAACGTGGCCAGAAGCGGCCCAGCATGGCGCTGACAAACAGCCCTGAAAGAATCGTCGAGATCATGCGGGTGATGTAGGTGATCACATTGTCCGAGGCGAGTGCGAACAGCAGCGCCAAGCCTATGGTAGCCACCAGCGCAATACGCGAGAAGCGCACCACGTTACGCGCGGATGGCGTGCGGCCCGTGGCCAGCACATAGAGATCTCGAATCAGGGTGGAAACACCGGCGATGGCATCGGAGCTGGCGCTGGACATGGTGGCGGAGAGGCCCGCTACCAATAGCAGCAATCCTAACCCCAGCGGCATAATTTCAGTCGCCAAAAAAGGGAAGGCGTAGTTGCTATTGTCGAGCCCAGGATTAAGCGCGTGGGTGGCCATACCAATAATCGCGGGGATAATCGAGAAGCCCAGGTATAGCACGCCGGTGATTAAGAACGAACGGCGTACCGACTTGACTGATTCGCCAGAGTATATACGTTGGCGGAAAGAGGGCGTTGCCAGCACACCAATAGCGATAACAGCCGCCAACGATAGTGCCGGGAGCGCGCCTATTTGACCAATACCTAAAAAGCTAGTGGCGCCCGCATCCATACCCTCCGTAAGACCTGGGAGGCCGCCCACCTCTATCAGCGCCAATATTGCCATTAAAATAAAGCCCGCGAAGAGCACAACGGCTTGAATAGTATCGGTCCAGATAACCGCAAAATAACCGCCGACGACGCAGTAGATGCCGAAGCCCAGTGCCACCAAAATACGCGCCGTGGTCAGGTCGATGCCCGCCATCCAAGAGAGGTAGAGACCGCCACCCAGAATGTGCGCACCCAGCCAGCCGATGCAGGCGATATAGATAAGTAGCGCGACAACGTTGCGCACCAGCCGGTTAGCGCCGACGTAATAGGCCAGTTCTTCGCTCATGGTCATAAAACGAAACTGACGTACTGGGGCAAAACAGACCGCGAGCAGTAAAATACCCACTGCGCCGCCAAGCCCGTATAAAGCACCGGCCCAGCCGTTGGCGTAACCAAAGCCGACGGCGCCCATACTGGAGCCGGTGCCGACCATGGTCGCGACGGTAGTGCCCACGGTTAAAAAGAGCGGCACGCTTCGCCCGCCAAGTAGAAAGTCGTCACCGCTACCGCGCTTATGCCTGGACACCCACCAGCCAAACGCGATCATGGCGACAATGTAGAGCACGAAGGTAATAAGGAATAGTTGACTGTTCATGTTAACCTCTTGTCGTTGTGTATCCGGCCGTTGCCGCGGCCGAAGGTAGGCAATGGAAGCGATTGCCGCGGGGCTTTTTTATCCTAATCACGCGGTAATCTGGCGCTGCGCCCTTGCCGGGGCGCGGCGCTTTTTTTAGAGCCGGTGTTTAAACGCGATCCGCTCTGAAACACTTCACGTCAACCTCTACTTTGCAATCCACCACTAGGTCTTGAACGCTACAGATACGTGCCGGTGGGTTGTCGCCAAAGACCTCCTTAAACACCTTGTTGAACGAGGTGAAATAGCGCGCATCGGTGAGCACGGTGGTGACATGCACGACGTCTTCAACGCCATACCCGGCTTCCTGCATAATGGCCAGGCAGTTGTCGAAGGCGAGGCGGGTCTGCTCCACAATGCCGCCTTCCACCACTTCGCCATCGGTCATCGGCGTTTGGCCAGAGACGTATAGCCAGCCACCTGCTTCTACGGCGCGCGCAAAGGGCAGCTTCTGACCGCCGGTGCCTACGCCGCCTTCGGTGCCGTATCGAGTAATACTCATGGGGTTTGCTCCTGGTTGGGTTGTGAGGGAGTGAGGGTTTGAGAAATACGTGCTGTTCTGCGCAGCATTCGGCCAGCGCGTTGGTCGGTAATCGCGCCTTGGTAGTAGGCGAGCTGGCCGTTCACCACGACCATATCGATGCCCTTTGCGGCGGCGATAGGCGTCTCGTAATTCGCGGTATCTTCCAGCACCGCGAGATCAAACAGGGTGAGATCTGCGTAAGCACCGATGCGGATCACGCCGCGATCGGTTAAGCCAAAATTGGCCGCCGAGAGGCTGGTCATTTTGCGCACCGCTTCTGCCAGTGGCATTAAATTTAAATCGCGACTGTAGTGGGCCAGCACACGCGGGAATGCGCCCCAAAGGCGCGGATGTGGATGCGGATCGTTCGGCAGGCCATCAGATCCCACCATGGAGAGCGGGTGCGCTAACACCTGCTGCATATCCGCTTCGCTCATGTTGTGGTAAACCGCGCCCGCAGGCTGTAGCTGCTTGGCAGCTTCTAGCAGCGATAACCCCCACTTGGCGGCGATCTCTTTGAGGGGGCGGCGTGCTTGCTCCGGGTGGGGCTGAGACCAGGTAATGGTGATCTCGATCTCGTCCGTGACTTGGCCCAAATCAAGGGTGGAAGAACCCGCGGTGTAGGGGTAGCAGTCGCAGTGGGCATGCTGATGCTGTGCGGCCGCTTCCAACTTGCTCAGCGCCTTACCCGCGCCTCCCCAGTTGCCTGCCCCAGCGCATTTCAGGTGCGAGATGACTAGCGGCACCTTGCCCTCCCACGCGGTGGTAAAGGCTTCATCCATGGCACCCAGTAAACCCGCAAACTCATCGCGAAGATGGGTGGTATAGACTCCGCCTGACTCCCCAACAGCCGCCACCAGTGGTGCCATCTCGCTGGTGGGTGCCTGAATCGCATTGCGATAGGCAAGCCCTGAGCTAAGCCCTAACGCGCCCTCACTCAGCGCTTGGCGTAGCAGAGCCTCCATCGCGAATATTTCTTGCTGTGTGGCGGGGCGGGCAAAGCTGTCCATTACCTGGCTGCGGAGGCTGGTATGCCCCACCAAGGCGGCGACGTTAATACTTGGCGTAGCGGCGTCTACGGCGTTGGCATAGTCAGCGAAGCTGGGATAACGAAAGTTTTCTAGATTGCCCAATAGATTCATTGGGTCGGGCACTTCGTCAGCAAGCGTTACAGGGCTTGCGCTAATACCACAGTTACCTACTACCACTGTGGTTACCCCTTGGGTCAACTTCGGCAGCATCTCGGGGGTACGAATGACGTTGGTATCGTCGTGGGTGTGGACATCGATAAAGCCAGGGGCCAGATAGCGCTCTTGGGCGTCAATGATCGTGGTGGCAGTGGCGTCGGGCATATCGCCGATGGCGCAGATACGTTCGCCCTGAATAGCTACATCGGCACGAAAATGGGCAGCGCCTGAGCCATCCAGCACGTTGGCATTACGAATCAGTAAGTCGTAAACCATCTTAATCTCCTAGAGGCTGGCGGTTATCACCACCGCGATGGTCATCCAGACTCAGCTTGAGGCGGCGCAATTTAGTCCGCGAGCGCTCGCGGTGGCGCATGGCGAGTTCAAGCGCTAATACATCGATAACGGCGAGCATGGCGTAGCGGGAGGCGGAAGGATGGAAAATGAAGTCGGTTTCGCGGGAGGTCACCGGCAGCACGATATCGGATGTGTCGGCTAGCGGAGAATTCATCGCGGTGATCGCAATCACCTTAGCGCCGTACTGCTTGGCAATCTGAGCAGACTCCACCATTTCAGGGGTGTAGCCGGTGGCGGAGAGCACAACCACTACATCTTCGGGCTCAAGGGTGGATGCCACCATGCGGGGCAACAGTGCTTGCGGGTAAGCACTGATCGCATAGCCAAGGCGTACCAAACGGAACTGGAGCTCCTGGCTAAGCATGCTGGAACCGCCGCCAGCACCAAACACCAGTATCTGGCGGGCTTTATCTAGCTGTTCAACCGCGCCTGCTACGTCGGCTTGGGCAAGTAGGTCACGGTTAAGCGCCAGGGTTTGGGTGGCAATGTCATACACCACGCTTGAGTTGTCTTCTGGCGTTGCTTCTTGAATAAAACGACGGCCAGCAGCTAAGGCGCGGGTTAAGCGTGTTTTTAAGTCGCGCACGTTAGTACAGCCGATGGCGCGGGCAAAGCGGGTGACGCTGGCGTCGCTCACCCCGGCGCGCTGGGCAATATCACCGATGCTGGCTTCGGTAACAAACTCAATGTCAGCGAATATCAGCTCAGCAACTTTCTTTTCAGCGTCGCGCAGCGCGGCAAAGTCAGTGGTAATGCGTGACAAAATGTCAATTTCTTGGCTCACCGTGGACTCCTATGATTGCCTTCCTTAGAAAATATGTTAGTTTCTAACTTGAAGTCAATACTTGTGAAAGTAACTAACACGCGTGCTTTATGCTAAAGAGGAAATGGGCGAATGCAGACAATGGCGTTAGCGTTGGACAAAGGTGGTATCGAAGTGGGGCCCAATATGCTGTCCGGTGTCAGCCTGCCCGCCGCGGTGGTGCATGAAGGCCCGCTGGCGCATAACATCGAGTGGATGCAACGCTTTGCGGAAGCCCATGGTGCCCGTTTGGCCCCTCACGGCAAGACCACCATGACCCCGGCACTTTTCCATCGCCAGCTTCAGGCGGGTGCGTGGGGCGTCACCCTGGCGACGGCGCCCCAGTGTCGTGCGGCCTTTGCTAATGGTGTTACCCAGCTATTAATGGCTAACCAATTAGTCGGTCAGGCTAATATGGCCATCATCGCTAGCCTGATTGAGCAGGGCGCGACGTTTTACTGTGTGGTTGATAGTCAGGAAAACGTGCGCCAGCTCGGGCGTTTCTTTGCTGAGCGTGATTTGAATTTGGCGCTACTTATTGAGGTGGGCGTCACCGGTGGCCGTTGCGGCTGCCGCAATAAGCAGCAGATTCTCTCGCTGGCGGAGGCAATTGCTAATGAGCCAGCGCTTTCCCTGGCGGGGCTAGAGGGCTATGAAGGTGTGGTTCACGGGGATAACCCTGAATCTGGCATTCGTGCTTATGCTCAATACCTGGTGGATGTTGCAGTAGAGCTCGAAGCTGCTGGACGCTTTGCGGAGGAAAACCCGATCGTAACGGCCTCAGGTTCTGCCTGGTATGACGTGATTGCGGAAGCCTTTCAAGGCGCCCCGCTACAGGGTCGTTTTACCCCGGTGCTAAGGCCTGGGTGCTATGTGGTCCACGACCATGGGCTATATCGTGAAGCGCAGTCCGCCGTGCTAAACCGTCGGCCAGATTTGCACCAGGGGCTTGAGCCTGCCCTGGAAGTTTTTGCCCAGGTGCAGTCGCTGCCTGAACCGGGACTGGCTATTGTGGCCCTAGGTAAGCGTGATATTGGTCATGACCAGTTACCTATTGCGCTACGTCGGTTCCGGGAAGTAGGTGACCCCGCGCAGCCCTTGTCGGTGGGTGGTTGGGAAGTGACGAAAATCATGGATCAACATACATTCGTGCGGCTTCCCGATGAGGCGCAGGACGTTGAGGTGGGTGATGTCGTCGCATTTGGCGCCTCTCATCCGTGTTTGACCTTTGATAAGTGGCGCCAGCTATTGCTCGTCGATGATCAATTAAACGTTAAAGAGCGCTTGGTGACCTGCTTTTAAAAATCGCCCGCGCCTTCCCGCCGCTAAGCGGTAGTGGCTGTCGCTAAGCGTAAGATTGCCGCGGGCAGCTCGCTGGCGTGGTGAATACCCACCGCGCCTTCGGGCGTGCTTTCTTCATTCGGAAAGTGGTTGAGATGAATCACATGCATGCCTGCCGCTAACCCCGCTTCCACACCCACTGCCGCATCATCGATCACAACACACGCTTGTGGTAAGTAGCCCATGGCAGTGGCTGCTTTTCGATACAATTCTGGGTCGGGCTTCCAGACGTTGAGGGTATAGGCGCTAAACAGCCTGTCGGCAAAATGGTGGCCTAGATCAGTGCTTTCCAGGGCGCAGCGAATTTTGCGCTCAGGGCCATTGGATACCACGGCCTTGGGATGGCTGCTTAGCTGTTCCAACGCATTGGACATGCCGGGTATTGCCACTAGTTCGGCACGCATCCGGGCCTCCATACGGGTTCGCATACCTGCTTCAAGCTGGGAAAACGTGTCTTCTTCCAATGCCTGAAAACGGCTTTCTAGGGTTTGCACGATGGTCTGGAAACGTACCCCGCGAAATTCATCCATATATTGCCGTGCTGAGAAAGGTAAGCCGAACTCAGGAAGAATGTCGCCCATCACCTCGGCAAGCAGTATTTCGCTATCCACCAGGGTGCCATCGCAGTCAAACAGCAGGCAGAGAGGTGTGGCCGTGTTCATCGCAGAATTCATTGATAGGCGTCCTCGTTGACTAGGCTAATCGGCCGCTCGCCCTGAAGCGCTAGGCGAATATTATCCACCGCCCGCTGGGCCATGGCGTCGCGGGTTTCATGGGTAGCAGAGCCGATATGGGGCAGGGCGACGACATTGGCCATCTTCGGCAGCGGTGACGAAGCGGGTAGTGGCTCCTGCTCAAAGACATCCAGCCCGGCCGCGTGAATAACGCCGTTCTCCAGTGCGTGTATCAAGGCGCGCTCATCGACCACTTTGCCGCGGGCGATATTGATAAAAATACCCGAAGACTTCATTTGCGCGAATTCTTGGGCGCCGATCAAGTGTTCGGTCTCGGCAGTTAGCGGCACCGTGACACAGACAAAGTCAGCCTCGGCCAACAGCGCGTTGAGTTCGCGGCGCTGCGCGCCAAGCTCGTGTTCGAGAGCGGGTTTAGGAGAGGCGTTAGAGTAAAGCACCCGCATGCCGAAGCCCAGCGCGCCGCGCCTGGCCACTGCCTGACCAATGCGACCAAACCCCACCATGCCTAGGGTTTTACCATGCACATCACTGCCAAACAGGGCCGGGCCAATACTGGCTTGCCATTCACCGGCTTTCACCCACTCGGCTAATTCCACCACCCGGCGCGCGGTAGCCATGATCAGTGCAAAACCGGTATCGGCGGTGGTTTCGGTCAGTACATCCGGCGTATTGCACAGCATAATGCCGCGCTTAGTCAGTTCATCAACAGGGATGTTGTCGTAGCCAACCGAGATGGTGGCGATGACTTTCAAGTTGGGTGCTGCGTCCAGCAACTGGGGAGTGATCGCCAAGCCGGAGCCGATAATGCCTTGAGCGTCAGCTAACAGCGCGCGATTTTCAGGGGCATCAAGCGCGGTGGTCTTCGGCAGTACGTCTACCTCAAACAAGTCATTAAGCGCCGCTAGTTGGGCGTCGCTGAGTCGTCCTTGAACCACTAGGCGTTTTTTCATTGTTATCTCCTGGGTAAAAGCCTGTTATTAAAGGTCGTTTATTAAAAGCCATATGTTAAGAACCATATACTAAGAACATCGGAAGCGAATTAGGCAGAGGGTTGCTCTGCTTCAAGCGCTTGTAACCGCTTGCGATTAGGAAGGCCTTCCATATCACCAATGACTTGAATTGCCTGAGCGCCGATTAGATTTCCCCGCTGGGCGGCTTGACGTGCTGTACAGCCATCAAGCAGGGCGCTAATCACTCCGACGGCAAAGCCATCGCCTGCGCCCACGGTATCCACCACCTCAGCGACAGGGCAACCGCTGACTGTAAAACTCTCCTCTTGCCCATCCAGATTGCCACGATAATAGCTGCCCTCCGGCCCCAGCTTGATGATCACCGCGGAGGCGCCTTGATCCAGATAGTAGCCTGCTATGTCGTAAGGTGTCTTCTGCCCGGTGAGCAGCTGGCCTTCGGAAAGCCCTGGTAGAACCCAGTCAGCACGGCAGGCAAGTTCATTGAGGGTCGAACGCATAACACTCTCGCTAGGCCAGAGTGACGGTCGCAAATTGGGGTCAAAGGAAATAGTGGCGCCATGGGCGCGGGCCTGTTCCATCAAATGATGGCTCAGCTGGCAGGCGCTTTCAGATAACGCCGGGGTAATGCCCGTCGCGTGAAGGTGGTTCAGCGCCTGAAAGTCGACACTCTGGGCGTCGTCAATAGTAAGGTGGCTGGCGGCACTGCCACGTCTGAAATACTCGACTCGCGGGTCGGCGCCGTCTTGGGCGCGCTCTTTAAAAAGCAGCCCGGTGGGGTGCTGGGCATCGGCGTGGATATAGCGGTCATCGATACCTTCCGCTGTTAATGCCGCCTGGATAAAACCTCCAAAGCTATCGGTTCCCACTCGGCTTAACCAGCCGACGTGAAAACCTAGCCTTGAGAGGCCGATAGCGACATTGTTATCGGCACCGGCCAAGCGTCGGTGGAAACGCTCAATGCTGGATAAGTCGCCCGGCGTATCCGCCACAAACATGGCCATGGCTTCGCCAAAGGTGAGAATTTCGGGTGGGCTAGAGATGGAGTGGGGCATGGTCGATACTCTCTTTGTGCTGTCTTTGTGCTGTTTGTTGTCATTCAATGGGAACGATACCATTTTTGCGACTCTTTTCTAGCGGTGCCTTAAAAATTAGCGCTGGGTGGAGCCTCGTTCAATCAGGCTAGGGGCAAAACTTACCGTGGTCGGCATTGCCGATGTATGCGGCGCAATGCGATGCATCAAGCACTCAACCGCCGATTTGCTGATCGCATCGGTGGGCTGGGCAAGCGTGGTAATGCCGGGGGGGACTAAGGCGCACCAATCGAGCTCGTCGATTCCCATCAAGCCTACCTTGCCAAGCGGTAAGCCCAACTGCTGAAACAGGCGGGTCACTGCTAGGGTGGCGGTGCCGTTACCACACAAAACCGCGCAGGCGTGCTGTTGATGGGCGGCTAAAAAGTCGCTTAGCGTTTGCTGCGCTGCCGTGCCATTTGGGGCGGCGAGTAGTAATGTCGCGTTATGCAGACCTCGCTGCTCGGCAGCTTGGTGAAAGCGGGACAAACGCCTTTGCCGTGTGCTTGATTGTTCAGGCGCTTCGCTAACATACAGCACGGCTTGGTAGCCCTGACCGGCTAAGTATTTGAGCGCCATATCAATGGCTAGGTGATTATCGAGCCCGACCACTTCCGCCTCTACATGGTCGACTTCCCGGTCTAGCAACACGATGGGTGTCCCCAGACTAATAAAGGTGTGCAGTTGGCGTTCTGGGTTGCCGGACGCATTGACCACGAGACCTTCCACTTGATAGGCGCCAAGCAGGTCTAAGTGCTGGCGCTCCTGTTCCGGGTCATTGTCGGTATTACACACGACCAACGAGTAGCCGTATTGGCGGCACGCTTGCTCAACACCGTGGGTGATGGCCACTGAAAATGGATTGCGGATATCGGCGACCAGCATGCCGATCAATTTAGATCGACCACCTTTTAAGCCGCGTGCCATTTGATTTGGCTGGTAGCCAAGGGTGCCTGCCGCATGGGCGATGCGCGCCTGAAGTGAAGGCGAGAGCCGGTCACGCTCTTCGCCAAAATAGCGCGAAACGCTGGTTTTAGAGGCGCCAGCGAGACGGGCTACTTCAACAATGGTGGAGCGACGTGAGATAGAAGACATAAACCACTTAAAGTAATGGTATCGGTTCCATTCTGAGCAATCATAAATGACTTAGCAACGATTTTTGAGGGTTGTTGTATTTGCGAGCGGTTTAGCCTAATTATGCTTTTTCATGCTGACATTATAATCGCTTGGGTTGACCGTCCCTTCGAGTCGACCAATCTGGTTAAAGTCGTTACTGAACAGCACTGTATCAATGGACGTATCCCTAAAAGCCAAATTTTTAACAACGTCTACCTTGCAAGGCATGCCCTTTGCATCTACATCCACGATCCAGGCTAGAAAACCGTTTGAAAACTTAGCCAGGCTGCCGATAGGGTAAAGGCCAAAGTGTTGGATATACTCGACCAACAATGACTTTTCATATTTCTCTGGACGGCTATTAACCCACCGGTAAGCATCCAGAGGTTGCTGTGGGTGTTGCCCATTGCGTTCATGTGTCAGCTTGTTGATTATTTTGATAACACTCATTAAACGAACAACGTCTGATAGCGCCTCTGCTTGCATTCCCGTGGGGTAGCCACTGCCATCGAGCCTTTCGTTTGCATTGAGGATAATGTCGCTGCACGTTGGGCTAGGTGTCCAGTCGAGAACCGACAGTTTTTTGCTAAGGGCATGTACATGCTGCTTGAGTATCTCCGCGTGTGGCGGTGACATTTGTATTTTCAGTGAGGGCAACTGCTCACTAATGAGCAGTGGTTTGCCCATGGTATGAAGCAAGGCGCCCGCTACTGCTTCCCGCGTTTTGTAGGCGTAGGGGTCGCGGCTAATCAGCATCATGGCGAGCTGGCTACCCACTTGGATGGCGTGGCGTACCCACTCCGGCTCATCGTGCAAATACGTCAGGGCATACTGTAGGGCTTTGCGGTCATGGTTGACCATATACAGGATGCTATCCACGCACTCATATAAAATTTCTGCTGGTAATAAATGTTTATTTTTCATAAACATCAACATGATTTGGAGCTGCTGGGCTATTTCGAGGACGCCTCGCAGTAAGGGGGTATGTTGCGCACTTACTAGCTGGTCATGCTCTTCTTGACGCTGCATTTTTTTCTCTTTCGCATCGGCTATAAACAGTTTTGATCTTGCCCGCGCGTTATGTTGAGTACCCGAGCGTAAAGCGGCCTCAAATTCAGCTTCAGCAACGTAATGGAACAGCGTTTCCGTTGCGGCGGGGCTCATATCAATGAACTCTATGCCAACGGCGGCATGACCATGATTGCCAAAAGGGCGCATATGACGTATGCGGCCTTGGGTACTAAATGCCTCTCCATTTGGAAATTTTAGCGTTACGCCTGGAAGTATCTGATCGACAGAAAGCGCAATGCTGTCTTGTAGGCGCACATCCACCATACAGCCACCCACTGAAAGGTTACGTATTTTCCCCTCTATATTGAGCTCATGGGCAAACACTTCCAGGTAAACGCGGGCGTGCATGCCAAGAACAAAAGGGACTCTTAATGCACCACGGTTATCAGAGGAAAAAATGGAGTTGGGTAATTGGCACGTTAGGTGGTAAGTGTGGGTGTCTATTTGAATAATATGAGCAGGAACGTGCTCGATATTATAAATTTCTTCAGCATCATGCCCATGCCGCGAAGCCTCTATATCAAACGATATGGTGTCGTTATTTAGGTAAGGAGACAGCGAAAGACCCGCGTACTTTATCTCTAACGTAATTTTTCTATTATCGGGCTCAACTTTAATAGCTGTCGCCGCTATGGATTGCGCAGCTTCCTTAGAAAAAATCGTAATGGTGTGGTCTTTATCGAACAACGATTTCATTATTTGGCTGGTAGTATTTTGAATGGTTGTGTCGATAAGCATGTCAATTCCACCTTTTGTATTGTTTTTGTAAGGTTAGGTGATTTTATTTGTCTATGTTTGATAAGTACCTATCGGAAATATCTACCAATAACTGATTAGTTTATTAGCTAGCATTCCGAAAGCATTTGCAAACCTATATCAATAAATTTTATTTATCATTAGTTGTTTTTTGATAGGCTTTTTTGTTCTTGGCATGAGCCTAAATGACATCAACCTGGATGACATCGAAAGCCTGCGCTTTTAAGTATGCTCTTGCGACACTTATCCTGACACTAGTGAGAGGACAAGCAACTGTTTCAGCTCGCTGCTGCCATGGAACAGCACGATGATTGGCAACACTGCTTACTCCAGCAGGCGTTCCGCGCGCAAGCAGGGTAAACTACGCCGCTTTGATGTGACGCTTGGTCTTATGCATGCACCCCAACGATAAATTAGTCAATCACGAAGTGAAAAACTATCAATTAACCCAGGCGGGCGATCGCTATTTCGATGGCCTAGCCGAGAAGTTCTCGCGCTCGCTCTACCAGGCGCCCCGGGGTGAACTGCGCCTAGCCATGCTCGACTACCTACTACCTGACATATTGCATTTGGAGGGCCAAAACGTACTGGATGTGGGCGGCGGCCTGGGCCAGCAGGCGGCATGGTTTGCGGAGCGAGGGCATAGCGTTACGATGGCTGAGCCCTCAGCGGATATGTTGAGCTATGCAAAAAACTGGCACCGGGATGCCAAAGCGTTGCCGGAAGAGACCATTACTTATCTACAGGCGCCGCTGCAAAGTTTAACGGAGCATGCCCCAGGCCCATGGCCTCTGATTACTTGCCATGCAGTGTTGGAGTGGCTGGGTGACCCGCAAGCGGCACTGACTACCTTGAGCGATTTATTGGCCCCTGGCGGCCAGCTTAGCTTGATGGTGTTTAACCGTGATGCGCTGCGCTTTTCGAATGCGGTCAAAGGCAACCTGGAGAAGGCCTTGAACGATCGCTTGGCGGGGAAGGGCAAGCGCCAACGATTGACACCTATTTCGCCCGTTAGCCACGCGGAGATTGAGCAGTGGAGCGCAGAGAGCGGCTTGCGAATAGACGCCGTTGCCGGTATCCGCATCTTTCAAGATTACTTACGCCAACCACCCGCCACGCCAGCAGAAAATGCCACGCTGCTGGCGCTGGAAAAGCAGTACTGTCGCCAAGACCCCCACTGGCGCCTGGGCCGCTACCTACTTTACACATTAACTAAACCGGAGTTCGCTGAATGAGTGCCCAAGCACCCGCATGCCAGCTGTTAGAGCGTCAAAATGATACCTATACAGCGCTGTGGGCCATTGCCCCACCCACTGATAGCTGGCTTATCGATCAATCGACGGGCGTGGTCAGTGGTGACTTAGACGCACTGCGTGAGTGGCAGGCGAAAGGCAAGCAGGCCCTTACGCCTTTTGACTTGCCTGTGGGGGAGTCCTTAAGCAAAGAGATTGTGCTGTTTTGGCCGAAGGCCCACCAACTGGGAATTTGGTGGCTCAAGTGGCTATGTGAACAGCTACCTGAAGGGACACCCATTGAAATTGTCGGTGAACATCAAGGTGGCATCAAACGCGTTCCCAAAATGTTGGAAGAGCTGGGTATGCCATGGGATAAGCGCGACAACGCCCGGCGCTGCTCTTTATTCGCTACACGTACCGTTGCGTTGGCGTCACCCAGCGACAGCGCTTGGCAAACGTTTGAGACGCTAGGTTTAACATTACTCAGCCACCCGGGCGTATTTGGCCACGGCAAAGTAGATGACGGCACGCTGTTACTGTTGGAGGGCTTGGAAAGTAGTTTGCCGAAAAAACCGCTTAAGGTGCTGGATATGGGCTGCGGCGACGGCATTATTAGCGCCTGGCTGGCCCAGCGTGGCCACCATGTAACCGCTGTAGACGTCAGTGCCTTTGCGGTAGCGGCGTGCAAGCGCACCTTGGCGGCAAATGGGCTAGAGGGACGGGTGCTCTGCAGTGATGTGTTCAGCGCTCTTGAAGGCGAGCAGTTTGACTGGATCGTTAGCAACCCGCCTTTTCATAAAGAGCGCGACATCAGCTATGGCCCCAGCCAGCGTTTGATCAGTGCGGCGCCAGAACATCTCAATGTGGGTGGACGATTAATCCTGGTAGCCAATGGCTTTTTGCCCTATCCAGACCACTTGCAGCGGGCGTTTCAGGATTTTCAGACCCTGGCGAATAATCGCCGCTTCAAGGTCTATGGCGCGATCAAGTCAGGGCGCTAGAGCTTACCCATAGGTACTTTCCTCAAACTTGCCACATTTAGCCGCCGACGAATTTACCTTTAAAGGCTATCGTTAAGGGCTATGATGCAAATAAGTAATCATTAATTTAACGGTAGTGAGTGGGAGTGACGGCAATGGCGGGAAATATTCGAAATACGGCGGTATTGGGAAGTGCCGTTTTGCTGGGCGGGCTGCTGGCGCTGGGGCTGGTATGGAGCGGTAGCTATATCAAGGGCGCTGCGGAAGTATGGCAGCAGTCGTCACGTAGCGTCACGGTGCGTGGTTTAGCTGAGCGAGAAGTGCCTGCTGATTTGGTGCTGTGGCCGTTCAACTACAGTGTCAGCGCCAATAGCTTGGGCGACCTTGAGCAGCAGCTGTCCAACGATGAGCAGGCGATTCGCGATTTTCTGGAGGCCCAGGGCTTTGCCCCAGAGCATGTTAGCTCGACACCGCCACGAATTACCGATCAATTTAGCAACCAGTACGGCGGTCAGCGCCCGGATGAACGCTACCGTGCCGAAGCGACATTGCTCCTGCGCTCCCCGAATGTTGAGGGTGTAATTGAGGCGATCCCTAGCGCAACGTCATTGGTGCGAGAGGGCGTACTGCTCTCTCCCAGCTATGAGTACCGTACAGAGTTTCTGTTTACCGGCCTTGATGCGATCAAGCCCGAAATGATCGCGGCAGCCACTGCTGATGCGCGCAACGCCGCACAGCAGTTCGCCGAAGACTCCGGTAGTCAAGTGGGCCAAATTCGCCAAGCAACGCAAGGCTACTTTTCCATCGAAGACTTGGATAGCTACACGCCGCAAACCAAGCGTGTCCGCGTTGTCACCACGGTAGACTATGCCTTACAAGACTAAGTACTAGAGGAATAGCAGCTAGGCGGTGTAATCGATGACGGTGATGGTATAAAACGTATCACCGTTAGGTGTCAGCACTTTTGCCTCATCACCCACCTGTTTGCCGAGCAATGCTTTGGCCATGGGCGCATCAATACTGATCCAGCGTTTTTTGGTGTCGATTTCGTCGTGGCCCACAATCCTAAGATGAACCTGCTCGCCGTTTTCATCTTCCAGGCTTACATAAGCGCCGAAAAACACCTTACTGGTGTCAGCGGGTAGGCGATCGACGATTTGCAATTCGTCCAAGCGTTTTGTCAGATAGGTGATCCGGGCAATAACGCGGTTGAGCTCTTTTTTATTATAGGTGTAATCGGCATTTTCACTGCGGTCACCCTGGGCGGCCGCTTCGCCGACCTTCGCTGAAATAGCCGGACGTTTAACCCTTGAAAGATGATCCAAAATAGCGCGCAAGCGGGCTGCCCCTTCCGGGGTGATCAGGTTGCTCTTTGGGGCTTGACGCGGATCTTTGGCTGGATCGCGCCAGCGGGTCATGTTGCGGCCTTTCATTACCTATTCCCCATTGTGTTTCGAGCTATCTACTTTACGTTAATTGCGCGAAGCAACCAAGCAGCATGCCATCGGTGAATCATTCAAACGTTTGTTAGATTTTTTGCTATATTGTGGGAGAGGCCCACCATGGGTGGGTATAAGCCAGACAACAATAATTTAGGAGTAACTATGCGAAGTCTCTCTTTTTCACTTAATTCTTTACCACGCTCATTAATCGCCGCCGCCATTGGCAGCGCGTTGATGCTGTCTCCGTTAACCGCGTCTGCGTTTGAAGCTGAGCTCTTCTCGCTAAAAAATAGGTGGGAGCATACGGTGACGGAGTTACCCGACAACGAGCGGGAAAGCACGTTAAAGGCGTTGGCAGGTGAAGCGGAGCAGTTAGCCGAGCAGTATAGTGACGAAGCTGATGTATTGGTCTGGGAGGGGATTGTGCTGGCCTCCTATGCCCGTGAGCGCGGTGGCTTAGGCGCATTAGGCACCGCTGGTGATGCACGCGAGGCGCTGGAAAAGGCGATTGAAATCGACCCCCAGGGGCTGAATGGCTCGGCTTACGTCACGCTAGGAGCGCTCTATGATCGTGTGCCAGGCCGTCCGCTTGGTTTTGGCAATAGCGATACCGCTGAACGCATGTTCCAGCGTGCTCTGGAAATACGTCCGGACGGTATTGATGTGAACTACTATTATGCCGCCTTTTTGCAAGAAGAGGGCAACGAGCAGGCCGCCCGCGAGCACGCCCAGCGGGCGGTTAACGGTACCGCCCGCGATAACCGACAACTCTCTGATGAGGCGCTGCGCCGCGATGCCGAGGCGTTGCTTAATCAGCTTTAATCCTCTCGCTTAATTGGCATTCCCGGTGGCAAGCATTGATAATAGAGCGATTATCACCACCGGGAGTGCCGCATGTCGACGAGTCCCACTGCCCCATCGCTTAGCGTTCCGCCGTTACAGCGCGACGATGTTGAGTTGCACAAGCGTGAGACGCTGCACCAGGGGGTTTTCCGTTTGGAAGCGTTAGAGCTTCGCCACCGGCTATTTGAAGGCGGTTGGAGCGAACCTATGCGGCGTGAAGTGCATAATCGCTTTGATGCGGTGGGCGTGCTGCTATACGACCCTGAACGCGACTCACTGGTGCTTATTGAGCAGTTTCGCGCTGGCGCTATTGATGACGCCATATCGCCCTGGAAGTTGGAAATCGTCGCCGGTTTGGCAGAAAAAGACGAATCGCTGGAAGACGTGGCGCGTCGCGAGGCGTGGGAAGAGGCCGGTTGTAAAGTGGCCCAACTGACCAAACTTCACACTTATTATCCCAGTCCTGGCGCCTGCAACGAGCAAGTGACACTGTTTTGTGGTTTGGTAGATACCCAAGGCTTAGGCGGGATTTATGGCTTAGATGAAGAGCACGAGGACATTCGCGTTC
The DNA here is from genome assembly GCF_052379125.1 of Halomonas sp. AOP13-D3-9. NCBI lineage: Bacteria > Pseudomonadati > Pseudomonadota > Gammaproteobacteria > Oceanospirillales > Halomonadaceae > Halomonas > Halomonas sp. AOP13-D3-9. The sequence goes on from NZ_JBQSYH010000005.1 coordinate 161,296, forward strand.
ACGTGGTGTCTTTTCCACATGCCTGGGAACTCTTAACGCAAGGACGACTCGACAACGCCATGTGTTTGATTGGTCTACATTGGCTGAATAACCAGCGAGCGTCACTGCGTGCCGCCTCTCAGCGCGCGGTAACGAAAAGCGAAACGACGCAAAGCGAAACAGATAAGGAGTGAACATGGCGAGAACGGCCTATGTCACCGATTTAAAATCGCTCCAAGGGGAGTGCAGCGCCAACTATTTACGTTTGGTGCGCCTGGTGGGCGATATGGAGACCGGCCAGCGCCGTGATATTGCCCTGTGCGGTGATAAACAGTATTTCGGCGATTTGCATCTCTATATTCAACAGCAGGCGCCTTACACCACTATGGTGGATGTTTCTCAGACTGGCCCGCTAGATGCTGTCCTGGAAGGGCCGCGTATGCGGGTGCACCTCTATCACGATGTCCGTATGGCGGAAGTGACTGATTTTCAGCGCGAGCGACACTTTAGTGGCCGCTACCGCTATCCCAATGCCCGCATGCATCAGCCCGATGAGAAGCTGCAGCTCAACCGTTTCCTAGGCGAGTGGCTGGCTCACGGTCTTGCCCACGGCCATACCGCTGATGTACCGGAGATGCCCTAATGCGGGTGGTGCAGATTACCGACGCTCATCTCTATGCAGATACCCAAGCGCGCTCCCGAGTGGGCATCCCTTGGCGTCAGTTTCAGCAGGTATTAAGTGCCGTTGTCGCCGCCAAGCCCGATATTGTGCTGTTTACCGGTGATATCAGTCAGGATGAATCGGCCGCTTCCTATGCCTTAGCAGCTCAAGCGATGGAGCAATTGCCTTGCCCTTGGTACTGGCTGCCGGGTAACCACGATCAGCCCGAATTTATGGCTGCTGAGCGCCCGTTGGTCGATGAAGTGGACATGGATGCGTGGCGTATAGTGCTGCTTAATACCCAAGTAGAAGGCAAGCCTTTTGGGGAGTTGGGAAGCGAGCGGCTAGCTAGACTCGCTGAGCAGCTAGAGAAGGACGATCGCCCTACGCTGATTGCCATGCACCACCCGCCGGTTGATGTAGGCGCGGTGTGGATGGATGCCATTGGTTTGCAAGATCGCGAAGCGTTTTGGCAGCTGCTAAGCAGGCACCCACAGGTCAAAATCATCGTGTTTGGTCACGCGCATCAAGCCTACGCCGAGCAGCATGTTTTGAGCGAAGGTACAGGTGAAGGCTTAGGCGAAACCACGATTGATGTGTATGGCTGCCCGGCGATGGCGGATCAGTTTCTACCCGGCGCCGAACAGTTCGCCATTGATGAAGCCTCTCGGCCTGGCTATCGCATTGTTGATTTGACCGGGAGTGATGCCCTGCGAGGCGAGTGGCAGAGTTGGATTGAGCGTATAGACTAGAAGATTATTGCTTTGTCATTCTTGGATAGGTGATTTAGGAATAAAAAGATAGTTATTAATTCTTTTGGGTTATTATCAACTCGGCGTTACCCTACCTCCATTCGAACATACAATATTCTCTAGCTTAAGTGACGAGCTTGTTCTTGTGAGGTACGGGGCCATGACCCAATTGTCTACTATTTCTTCGAAGGAGCGGTCTCCAACGACACGCTCTTCCGCGCCACGGCAGGAGGCTTCTATTGCCCCTGATGCTGCGCGTTTGACCCATCTCAAGCAATTAGAAGCCGAGTCTATTCATATTATTCGTGAAGTCGCCGCGGAGTTCTCCAACCCGGTGATGATGTACTCCATTGGTAAAGACTCTTCGGTCATGCTGCATCTGGCGCGTAAAGCCTTTTACCCCGGTACGCCGCCATTCCCGCTGATGCATGTGGACACCACGTGGAAATTTCGCGAGATGATCGAGTTCCGCAACCGCATGGCGGCAGAGGCGGGGATGGAGCTGATCGTGCATACCAATGAAGAGGGGCGGGCAGCCAATATCAATCCCTTCGATCACGGTAGTGCCAAATACACCGATATCATGAAAACCCAAGCGCTCAAGCAGGCGCTGGATAAACATGGTTTTGATGCGGCCTTCGGTGGCGCCCGCCGTGATGAGGAGGCGTCCCGGGCCAAAGAGCGCGTCTACTCATTCCGCGATAAGTATCACCGCTGGGATCCCAAGAATCAGCGCCCTGAACTGTGGAACGTGTATAACGCCAAGGTCAATAAAGGCGAATCGATCCGCGTGTTTCCGCTCTCCAACTGGACCGAGCTGGATATCTGGCAGTATATCTACTTAGAGTCGATCCCTATCGTACCGCTCTACTACTCGGCCAAGCGCCCGGTGGTCGAGCGCGATGGTATGCAAATTATGGTGGATGACGATCGCATGCCGTTAGCGCCTGGCGAAGTGCCGGAAGAGAAATCGGTGCGGTTTAGAACGCTGGGCTGCTACCCCTTAACCGGCGCTGTGGAATCCGAAGCTGCGACGCTGCCGGAAATTATTCAAGAGATGCTGCTGACCCGAACCAGTGAGCGCAGTGGCCGTGCCATTGACCGCGATCAGGTGGGTTCGATGGAGAAGAAAAAGCGCGAGGGGTACTTCTAAAATGTCTCATCAATCCAACTTAATCGCCGATAATATCGAAGAGTACCTGCACGAGCACGAGAACAAGGATCTGCTGCGCTTTATTACCTGCGGTAGCGTCGACGACGGTAAGTCGACGCTGATTGGTCGCATGCTCCACGACTCGAAAATGATTTTTGAAGATCAGCTGGCGGCGATCACCCAGGCCTCTAAAACCAGCGGAACTACCGGTGATACGGTTGATTTGGCGCTATTGGTGGATGGCCTGCAGTCGGAGCGTGAGCAGGGCATTACCATCGATGTGGCGTACCGCTTTTTCTCTACTGATAAGCGCAAGTTTATTATTGCCGATACGCCGGGGCACGAGCAGTACACCCGCAATATGGCCACTGGCGCTTCAACGGCCAGTTTGGCGATTATCCTGATCGATGCTCGCTACGGCGTGCAGACGCAAACGCGCCGCCACAGTTTTATTGCCGATTTGCTGGGGATTCAGCACTTGTTGATTGCAGTCAACAAGATGGACCTGGTGGACTTCTCCGAGCAGCGTTTTAATGAGATAGTCGATGAGTACCGCGCTTTTGCCTCTAATCTCCAAGCACCGGACATTCGCTTCGTGCCAATGTCGGCGCTGAATGGCGACAACGTGGTGAATCGCAGCGAGCAAACGCCCTGGTACTTTACCGATGGTTACCAGGGTAAAACGCTGATCGAGTTATTGGAAAGTGTCGAGATCACCCGCGATCAAAACCTCAGCGATCTGCGCTTGCCGGTGCAGTACGTCAACCGCCCGAACCTTGATTTTCGTGGTTATTGCGGCACCTTAGCCGCAGGTGTGTTGCGCCCAGGGCAAGCCGTTAAAGTGCTGCCATCGGGTAAAACGTCGCGGGTTGCACGGGTCGTTACTTATGATGGTGACCTTGACGCGGCGTATCCTGGTCAGGCGATCACGGTGACCTTGGAAGACGAGATCGATATCTCCCGTGGCGATTGGCTGGTGGCGGCGGATAGCGAGTTGCCGCTCTCCAACACCTTTAAAGCCGATATTGTCTGGATGCAGGAAGAGGCGTTAACCCCGGGTAAGCTATATGATTTCAAGCTGGCGACCCGCGATCTTTCCGGCCAGGTAAGCGCGATAGATTACCAAATCGACGTCAATACCTTGGAGAAGCATGCCACGCATTCGCTGGGCTTAAATGCCATTGCCCGCTGCGACGTGGAGCTGACTGCTGCGATTCCTGTGGATGACTACCGCACCAGCCCGGGCACCGGTAGCTTTATCATTATTGATCGGCTGACCAATGTGACCGTAGGCGCGGGTATGATTCGCGGCACCGCAAGCGCCCCAGGCACTGCTTCAAACACCACTGATTGGGCGGCGTTTGAGCGTGACCTGAATGCCCTGGTGCGTAAGCATTTTCCCCACTGGGAAGCGAAAGATATCAGCGGCTTGTTTAACCGCTAAATATAATCGCTTAAAGCAAAACGGCACGCCTTCAAGGCGTGCCGTTACTATTTTGGGGGCTTGCAAGATTACTCAGCGTTAGGGAAAAACAGCTGCTGGCCATCCACTTCATAATCCGCAATCGATTGCTGTCCCTGTTCAGACACCAGCCATTCGTGCCACTGGGCGGCGAGATCGTGCTTTAGGTGCGGGAAGCGCTCGGTTGAGAGCAGTAGGCTGCCGTACTGATTAAATAGCGCTTGATCGCCTTCAAACAGCAGGGTTAAATCTTGCGGGTTGTTAAAGGCGACCCAGGTGGCGTGGTCGGTAAACGTATAGGCATCCATGCCCGCGGCGGTATTCAGCGTGGGGCCCATACCGCTGCCCAGTTCGCGGTACCACTCGCCTTGGGGCGTGATGCCCGCATCTTCCCACAAGCGCAGCTCAGCGCGGTTGGTGCCGCTATCGTCGCCCCGTGAAGCAAAGGGCGACTCGCTCTCGGCTATGCGTTGCATGGCATCGGTTACTGATTCACTGTCGCTGATGCCAGCAGGATCATCGCTGGGGCCAACGATCACAAAATCGTTGTACATCACATTAAGGCGCTCGGTGGCGAAGCCATTGGCCACAAACTGCTCTTCGCCAGCGGTGTCGTGAACCAGCAGGCTATCGGCATCGCCACGGCGGCCAATTTCGAACGCCTGGCCGGTGCCTACGGCCACTACGCGTACATCAATCCCAGTTGCTTCAGTGAAGGTAGGAATAATAGCGTCAAACAGGCCTGAGTTTTCGGTAGAAGTGGTCGATGCCAGGGTAATGTAGTCATCCGCTGCCAGCAGTGTGCCGCTCCAGGTCAGCCCTAGCGCGCCTGCGGTTAACCATGCGGTGGTCTTATTCATGTGATTGCTCCTTGATCGTTTGGCATTAATCATTTTTCTTCAGTGCTTTTACTTCAGTACTTTTTCTTCATACCCAGGGTTCGCCCACTTTGGGACTACCAAACCAGCTCACCGCGAATAAACGCGCCTGCCTCACGAGAGGTGGGGGCGGTAAAAAAGTCGCTGGCGGAGGTGTGTTCAAGTAATTCGCCGTTATGCAAAAACAGCACGTCATTGGCTAAGCGGCGTGCTTGGTGCAAGTCATGGGTGGTCATCACAATGCGCGTGCCGCTGTGATGAAACTCAAGCACCGCATCTTCAACGGCCTTAATGGCGGCGGGGTCGAGTGCCGAAGTGGGTTCATCTAAAAACAGCACCTGGGGATTGAGTAGCCAAGCCCGCGCCAGTGCTAAACGCTGCTGTTCGCCGCCAGAAAGCACCCGTGCTGGCCGTTTGGCGAGATGCGCCAGGCCGAACTTCTCAAGGGCACTCATGGCCTGCGCTTTCCGGGTTAATGTTATAGGTCCTGATCGCGACGCTTTGTTGATGGCTAACACATAGGTCAGATTATCCAGCGCCGAGCGGCGCAGCAGCACAGGGCGCTGGAAAACCATGGCTTGTGCGGGCGGAGCACCTTGCCAACGAACCGTGCCGCTGGTAGGCGTTAATAGGCCGTGGGCCAGGCGCATAAGCAGGCTTTTGCCCGCGCCGTTGGGGCCCATAATTAGCGTTCGCTGGCAGTTCGCCAGACGCAGTGAGGTGGGCTTAAGCAGCGTATGGCCGCGATGGATAAAGCCCACGTTGTCTAACTCAAGAGTGGCGACGGGAGGCGTGTGGTGTGCATTCATCCCAGCCGCCTCTTCGATGTTTCGCCGATTATATGGGCGATAGCGTTAATCATGGTGACCAGGACAAGTAGAATAATCCCCAACCCTAGTGCTATAGGAAGGTTGCCCTTGCTGGTTTCCAGCACAATGCTGGTGGTCATGACGCGGGTAACACCATCGATATTGCCGCCGACAATCATCACCGCGCCAACCTCGGCGCTGGCACGGCCAAAACCGGCAAGAATTACCGTGAGGAGCCCAAAGCGCGCATCCCACAGTAGGGTGGGGATCATGCGAAGGCGCGTTAGCCCCAGTGAGTTCAACTGTTCAGCATACTCACCGTGAAGCGCTTCAACTTGCTGGCGGGTGAGGGCGGCAATAATCGGGAGTACCAGAATGACCTGGGCGATCACCATCGCCGTCGGCGTAAATAGCAGCCCCCATTCGCCCAGTGGACCCGCACGTGAAAGCAGTAGATACACGCAAAGCCCGGCGACGACAGGCGGTAAGCCCATTAAGGCATTAAGGGCAACAATGACGATGTTACGCCCGGGAAAGCGCCATAGCGCCAGAGCCGCGCCTAAGGGGAGGGCTATCAGGCTGGCAATCATCACCGCCATTAGCGATACCTGCAGCGATAGCGCCACGATGGAAATTAACGCGCTATCCATACTCAGGATTAGGGCGAGGGCGGTACTAAAGGGATTGTCACTGGTTAGCATTGAGCATCGGCGTCATTATTATGTGATATTGGGCATGATGTACTGAAAAGTGACTTAATGCACTTGAGGCTGAAATTGGTGCAGTCTTATGCAGTAAATTGTTTATTGCTTATACCCAGCGGAGGGGCTCATTGCGATGGCTGAACAATATGCTTACCTGACCACCGCAGAAGTCGCTGACTATTTGCGCTTAAAAGAGCGCAAAGTCTACGACCTGGTGCGCCAAGGCCAGATCCCCTGTAGTCGGGTAACGGGAAAGCTGCTGTTTCCCCGTCAACAGATTGATTTATGGGTGCTGAGCCATTTGGAGGGCGATCAGGCGCAGCGTTTATCGGTACCACTGGTCGTCGCGGGGAGCCAGGATCCGCTGCTGGAGTGGTCGATTCGAGAGAGTGGCTCTGACTTGGCGATGCTCTGCCAGGGCAGTGGCGATGGTGTACGGCGCTTGATTGATGGCAAGGCGATGCTGGCGGGTATTCACCTCCTAGATGCTTCATCCCAACGCTACAACGAGCCCAGCCTGCTCGGTTTAAGCGGCATGCGTGACCTGTTGATAGTGCACTGGGCCAAACGTCGCCAGGGGCTGCTCTTACCCGTTGATAACCCGCTGAAAATCACCGGGCTGAGCGATTTAAAGCGGCCCGATGTTCGCGTGGCGCACCGCCAGCCGGATGCGGGGGCTGCAAGGCTGCTGAGCTGTTTGCTACAGCAAGCGGGGATAGAGAGCTCGGCGCTTAACTGGGCGCCGCACGCATCCTTAAGTGAAGATGATTTGGCGCTCAGCATCAGTCAGGGCGAGGCCGATGTGGGTCTGGGCGTTGAAGCCGCCGCCCATCGCCAACAGTTGGGCTTCATTCCGCTGTGCGAGGAGCCGTTTGATTTAATTATGCAGCGGCGCAGCTATTTCGAACCCGCCCTGCAGCGGTTGTTGGCTTTCACGCATCAAGCGCGCTTTGCCGAGCGGGCCGCCATGCTAGGTGGCTATGATATCGGAGAGGCCGGAAAAATTGTCTATAACGCTTAGGGCGCTCGCTTAAATCGTTAGCAGGTTAGCTTGACGCTGTTACTGTATGCGCCACAATGGTGGAGCGTTACTAACGCAAATCATCACGAAAAGGAGAGCATGATGAAACAAGCATTAAACGGTAAACGCGTGGCGATTTTAGCCGCCGATGGTTTTGAAGAGTCTGAACTGAGTGTGCCGCGCGCTGCTCTGCAAAAAGAGGGGGTTGAGGTTCACGTAGTGACCCCGGAAGGCAAAGGAATTCGCGCTTGGGCGGAAACCGACTGGGGCGACACTTATGAAGCTGATAAAGCCCTTGCTGATGCCAGTGAGTCTGATTACCACGCACTGGTACTTCCAGGTGGCTTATTCAATCCCGATGCATTGCGCATTAACGACGATGCCCTGAACTTCGTAAAGGCGTTTTTCAAGACAGGCAAGCCTGTCGCGGCTATTTGCCATGCCCCCTGGATTTTAATTAACGCGGGTGTGGTTGAAGGCCGTCGCATGACCTCCGTGCCAAGCGTTGCACAAGATTTACGCAATGCCGGCGTTGAATGGGTCGACGAGCCGGTTGTTGTGGATAGCGGACTCGTGACTAGCCGTACGCCGAAAGACTTGGATGCCTTTAATGCCAAGTTACTTGAAGAGCTGCAGGAAGGACGTCACTCCGGCCAGCACGCTTGATGGCGCTAATTCGTCAGTGGGCAAGCTTTGTAAAAAGGCTTGTCCACGTCATCGCCAAACCCATTAAAGGAGACAGTAGCCGCGGTGGCATGGTGGTGCACCCTTACCGCGGCTATGGCTCCCAGCGTGAAGTATTTGTCATGGGCCGGGTGTTTCGCCAAGCTGCGCTAGGTCGAGCCATCCCACGCCATGGCATGTTGCGAGATACGGCAGATGTGGCGCGGCGAATTTTGCGCCGCGGGTTGGCCGATGCACAGGTAGAAATTCATATCGGCGAAAATCAGCTCTGCGTGGGGACGGATCGCGATGGCTATTTCGACGTGCATTTGCCGATTAGTCACACGCTACCCATTGATGTCTCCTGGCACCGCGCCGATATTGTGGTGCATTGCCCCAATCAAACGCCAGTGCGTACTCACGTAGAGGTTTACATACCGCCCCCCGAAGCCGATTTGCTGGTGATCAGTGATATCGATGACACCGTGATGTTTACCGGCGTGGCGGAAAAGCTCAAAATGCTGTATCGCCTATTTGTTAAAAAACCCCACCGCCGCACCGCTTTTCCCGGTGTAGCATCGCTTTATCAGGCGCTGCATCGTGGCGTTAGTGAACGCGCCGAACGGCCTATTTTGTATGTCTCCCGGGGGCCCTGGGCCATTTATGAAATGCTCGAAACCTTTTTTCAGATCAATCGCATTCCTGTCGGGCCGATTATTTTTTTACGCGAGTGGGGCATCTCTTTGCGCCGCCCGTGGCCGCGCCGTGCCGAAGAGCATAAGCGCGATCTGATTGATCGCATGTTGACCCTCTACAACGAGCTGCCGTGCATACTGATTGGCGACAGCGGTCAGCACGATCCAGAAGTGTATATCGAGATCGTCAAGGCCTACCCAAACCGTATTAAAGCTATCTATATACGTCGGGTGGATAAAAATCCCAAGCGCGAGCAGGCGATTCAGCGCCTGCGCGATGAGTTAGTAGGTACCCAATGTGAGTTGGTGTTAGCCGCTGATAGCGTGCTGATTGCCGAACACGCCCACGCCCAGGGCGATATCTCTGCTCACGGCTTGCAGGCGGTTCAGCGCGACGTAGAAGAGCACCGCAACCATCCTACCTAACTCATACCTGTATAACGCTGTTGCCAAGTCAGTCCCCATGGTAAAACAGCCCTTCGGGCTATGAGTAAATAGTTGCGTGTGGCTATTTACCTACGTTTGCTTATCAACAGGGGCTGCCATGGTTGTTCTGCTGATCATTTTTGCGCTGGCGGTTTTTGTGCTCCCCAATGTGTGGGCCAAATGGGTACTCAAACGCCACACCCGCGGTCGTGACGACTACCCCGGTACAGGGGCCGAGTTGGCCGATCATTTGCTGCGTCGGTTGGGCATTGAGGGCGCAAGCGTAGAGCGCACCGAGTTTGGCGATCATTACGACCCCGAAACACGTTGCGTGAGGCTCTCCCCGGACAACTATGATGGCCGTTCGCTAACTGCCGTCACCGTGGCCGCTCATGAGGTCGGTCACGCTATTCAGCATCATCAGGGCTACGCGCCACTGCTGGCGCGCAGCCGGTTAGTCGGCGTCGCTCAAAAAGCCGAAAAACTCGGCGCTCTATTGATGATGGCCGCGCCTTTTCTTTTTCTATTGACCCGTTTGCCGGGTGGCCTGGCGATCGTGATTGCCATGGCGATTATCAGCTTTGGCACGGCGGCGTTGGTGCATTTGGTGACCCTACCGGTAGAGTTTGATGCCAGCTTTAATCGCGCACTGCCGCTGCTAAAAGAGTATGTGCCACCCTATGATATGCCCGGTGCCCGGCATGTACTCACCGCCTGCGCCTTTACCTACGTAGCCGCCTCGCTCGCCAGCGTCATGAATTTGGGCCGTTGGCTGGTGATTTTGCGGCGGTAAGTGTGCAGGTATGCAGCGTCTACCCCGCCTTATTCGCCAAAATCACCGCCCGCCGCGGTGCTGGGTAACCTTCGATTGTGCGGCTGCGATCGTTCGGGTCAAGAAAATCGGCCAACGATTGGTAGGTCATCCACTCCGTCGATCGCTGCTCGTCTAACGTGGTAACGGCTTCGTCAACCACGCGCACGTTGGTAAAGCCGCAGCGCTCCAGCCAGTGGCATAGCGCTTTGGAAGAGGGCAGGAAGTAGACGTTGGGCATGGCGGCGTAACGTTCGCCGGGCACAAATACGGTCTGTTCGTCGCCTTCGACTACCAGGGTCTCCAGCACCAGCTCGCCGTCCGGTGCCAAGGCGGCTTTTAGCTGCTGAAGATGTTCCAGCGGGGCAGGGCGGTGATAGAGCACGCCCATGGAAAATACCGTATCGAAAAAGCCCAGATTCTCAGGCACATCTTCAATGCCCACGGGTAAAAACTGCGTTCTGCCGCCATCCGCATCACCCACAAAGTGGCGTACTGCCTGAAACTGCCAGTAGAAACGTGGCGAAGGGTCGATGATTAGCACAAAAGCAGCACCTGCCCCGGCCATCCGCCAAGCGTGGTAACCGCTGCCGCCACCCACATCGAGCACTTTGCGATATTTTAGTGGCGCCAGGTGTGGCGCCACTCTTTGCCACTTCCAGTCAGAGCGCCACTCGGTGTCGATATAAATGCCGCCTAGCTGAAAAGGGCCTTTACGCCACGGGGCAAGCTTTCTAAGCAGGTTAAAGCATTGGCGCTGCTGGCTATCGCTAAGGTCGAGCTCAACGCTGACGGTATCACTGTTTAAATCCACGCGCCGATCAGAGGGCAGCGTGGGCAGTTTGGCCACAGCTTTTTCCCAGGCAGACAAGTCGCCGTGGCGGTTGCGGTCAAGCCCATAAGCTAGCTGCTCAGGCAGCTTCGCTAGCCAGGGTGTTAGCGAGGCATCCAGTGTAGCTTGATCTAAAAACGCCTGATAAATTGCGCGATGATCGTCGGATAACGGTGCCACCTTTAGCCCTCCTTAAACGCAATCAGCGAGGCAAAATTGAGGTACTGAAACCAAGTCATTGAGCGCGGAAAGCCTGCCTGCTTTAGCCGCCCATGCAGTGCGTCCAGCGTGTCTGGTACCAGCACGTTTTCCAGGGCAGTGCGCTTTTGGCTGATTTCTAAATCGCTGTAGCCATTGGCGCGCTTAAAGTCGTGGTAGCGTTCGACCCGCCAGGCGTTATCGCGCTCGTCGGCATCGACGGTTTTCTCGGAAAGAATCAGCACGCCGCCGGGTTCCAGTGCTGCATAAAGCCGCGCCAGTAGCGCATCGCGGTCAGCGGCGGGTAGAAACTGTAGGGTAAAATTGAGAATGATCATGCCCGAAGGCGCATACTCTAGGGTACGAATGTCGGCTTCTTCGACCTGCATAGCGTACGCTGGGCACTCGTCAGCGAAGGTTTGCCGTGCCTGAGTCACCATGGCGGGGGAAAGATCGACGCCTGTGTAGCGAAAAGCATCAGGCGGCAGCGCGCCCGCCAGTGCAAGCCCGGAGGCGCCAAGGGAGCAGCCCAGGTCATATACATGGGCACCGTGGCGAAGGTGGCGCTGGGCAATTAAACTCAGCATGCCCAGAATTTGCCCGTATCCAGGCACTGATCGACGGATCATATCAGGAAAGCATGCGACGACCTTCTCATCGAAAGAGAACCGCGCTACGCGGTCAAGGGGTGTCGAAAAGATAGCGTCACGGTAAGATGCATCACTCATGGGCAAGCCGGTATTGTTAATGAGGCTGCGTAGTTTACGCGTCCTTCGTAAGTCAGAACAGTACGCCAGAACAGACCTTGCATGGAACGACGCCACTGGAGATGCCACATGGCCTCAGCATCAAGCGCTACCCCCGATACGTTACCCGCGTGGCAGACGTTAAAGCATCACGCTGAAACGCTGCAGCACGTTCACCTAAAAACGCTGTTTGGTACCGAGCCCTCGCGCTGGGAAAGTTTTACTCGCCAGGTGGCGGGCTTGACGCTGGATCTCTCCAAGCAGCGCTGGGATGACGATACGCTCGAGCATCTGTTTACGCTGGCGACTGAAGCGGGGGTGCCCTCGGCGATTGAGGCACTGCTAAGCGGTAAGCGAGTGAATGTTAGCGAAAACCGTCCGGCGTTACATACAGCGTTGCGTTTGCCCGCCGATGCCTCGCTTGAGGTTGAAGGTGAAGATATCGTCGCTGCCGTGCACGAAAGCCTTACCCAAATGGAGCGCTTGGTGAGCCGGCTGCACGCAGGGCAGTGGCGCGGTGCCACCGGCAAGCCGATTCGCCATGTAGTGAATCTGGGCGTTGGCGGTTCAGATCTGGGACCCTTGATGGTCACCCATGCGCTGGCGGATTTCCGTCCCAAAGATATTCACCCGGTTGAGGTGCATTTTGCTTCCACCATGGATGGCTCGCAGTTAGCGGACTATCTGAGCCGGTTGAATCCTGAAACCACCATCTTTGTGCTGTCGTCCAAATCATTCACGACCATTGATACGCTCTCCAACGCTAACACTGCCCGGGAGTGGCTGCTGGGCCGTTTGACTCAGCATGGCGCGACGCCGATCAGCGCAGAATTAGTTGTTCGCCAGCACTTTATCGGGGTGTCGGCGAGCCCCGAGAAAATGACCGAGTGGGGCATTGCGGACGACCATCAGTTAACCTTTTGGGAGTGGGTCGGCGGGCGCTACTCGCTGTGGGGCACTATCGGCTTGCCGATTGCGCTGGTGGTGGGGATGGCGAATTTCCGCGAATTTTTAGCCGGTGCGCACGCCATGGATCACCATTTCGCTAAGGCAGAAATGTCGGAGAACCTGCCCGTGCTGCTAGCGTTAGCAGGAATCTGGAACGTTAATTTTCTGGATATCCGTGCGCACTCCATACTGCCCTACGATGGACGCTTGGAGTATTTTGCCGCCTACCTTGAACAGCTTGAGATGGAGTCCAACGGCAAGTCGGTCACCCGCCAGGGGCAACCGGTCAACTACTCCACCTGCCCGGTGCTGTGGGGGCAGCTTGGCCCCAATGCTCAGCACGCGTTCTACCAGTTGCTGCACCAGGGCACTCAGCCGGTGGTGTGCGATTTTATCGCGCCGCTCAAGCGCTATGATGAGGTGGAAGACCCGGATACCCGCCGTCACCTTAAAACCCAGCACCGTTTGGCACTGGCCAACTGCTTTGCTCAGTCTCGGGTATTAATGCTCGGTGACGACGCCTTGGAAGACGACGGCCCGCGACCGGAGCACAAGCGCTATCGTGGCAACCAGCCCTCGACAACGGTACTGCTCGACCAACTGACGCCCGCTACCCTGGGCTCACTTATCGCCCTTTACGAGCACAAGGTCTTTGTTCAGGCGGTGATTTGGGATATCAACCCGTTCGATCAGTGGGGCGTTGAGTTAGGCAAACAGATTGCCACGGATACCCAAAAGATTATCGACCATGAGGGAGATCTATCGCGGATGGATGCTTCCAGTAAGGGATTGATTGAAGCATTTTGGGCGGCGGAGCAGGAGTGACCTATCCCCGGCACCCCTGGCAACAAGCATGAAGCATGGCTAGATATACAGCTTTTTGCTTTTCAGCTATCCTGTGCGTCTTTGCCAGCCGCCAATTACTCGATTCAGCATTCAATATGGCTGCCAGTACGATTTTTCAGGGAACCGACGTTACATGACCCAGTTTGATGCCTCTCAGTACGGCGCGAGTTCCATCGAAGTCCTGTCGGGCCTCGAGCCGGTACGTAAGCGTCCCGGTATGTATACCGACACCACTCGCCCCAACCACCTTGCCCAGGAAGTCATTGATAACAGTGTCGATGAGGCGTTAGCAGGCCACGCCACCGAAATCAATGTCGTGCTACATAGCGACGGCGGGATCGAAGTGCAGGACAATGGCCGCGGCATGCCTATCGACCTGCATCCTGAGCACGGCGTATCCGGCGTTGAGCTGATCTTTACCAAACTGCACTCGGGGGGGAAGTTCTCCTCCACCAGCTACCGCTTCTCCGGCGGCCTGCATGGTGTCGGTGTTTCGGTGGTGAATGCGCTTTCGCGCCGCTTGGATGTGGAAGTTACCCGCGACGGTGCACGCCATGCCATGGCCTTCGAGTTCGGTGAAAAAGTTGAAGAGCTGCATGAAATTGGTAAAGCGCCCAAGCGGGCGAGTGGCACACTGGTGCGTTTCTGGCCCGATGAGAGCTACTTCGATAGTCCCAAACTAGCGCTAACCCGGCTCAAACACCTGCTGCGTGCCAAAGCGGTGCTTTGCCCCGGGCTCAAGGTCAAGCTGGTAGAGCCCGAGGGCACCACCACCGAATGGGAGTTCGCCGATGGCCTGCGCGACTATTTGGTAGAAGCCACCGATGGCTATGAAGTGCTGCCCCCCGAGCCATTTGTCGGCCACTTTAGCGACGACGAACACGGCGTGGACTGGGCCATCCAGTGGCTACCCGAAGGCGGCGAAGCGCTGCTGGAGAGCTACGTTAACCTAATTCCTACCCCCCAGGGCGGCACCCACGTCAACGGTTTCCGTTCCGGGCTCTTGGATGCCCTGCGCGAGTTCTGCGAATACCGCAACCTGTTGCCCCGCGGCATCAAGCTCACCGCCGATGATTTATGGGAGCGCACTTCCTTTGTGCTCTCGGTAAAAATGCTCGACCCGCAGTTTGCCGGACAAACCAAAGAACGGCTCTCATCGCGTACCATTGCTGGTTTTGTTTCCGGCGTGGTTAAAGACGCTTTCTCGCTATGGTTAAACCATCATGTGGATCAAGCCGAAGCGATTGCAGAGCTGGTGATTAGCGCGGCGCAGAATCGTCAGAAAAAAGCCAAAAAGGTCGCCCGTAAAAAGGTCACCTCCGGCCCCGCGCTGCCCGGCAAGTTGGCGGATTGCTCCGGTCAGGATCCCGCTCAGAGTGAGCTGTTCCTGGTCGAAGGGGACTCCGCCGGCGGCAGTGCCAAACAGGCCCGCAACCGCGAAACGCAGGCGATATTGCCGCTGCGCGGTAAGATCCTGAATACCTGGGAAGTGGAAACCCACGATATCTACGGCTCCCAGGAGGTGCACGATATCGCCGTTGCCATCGGCGCTGACCCTGGTAGCGCTGATTTGGAAAAGCTGCGTTATCACAAGATCTGTATTCTCGCCGACGCCGATTCCGACGGTCTGCACATCGCCACGCTGCTTTGTGCACTGTTTGTGCGCCACTTCCCAAGCTTGGTCGATGCGGGTCACGTCTATGTCGCGATGCCGCCACTTTACCGTATCGACTTGGGTAAAGAGGTGCACTACGCCCTGGATGAGAGCGAAAAGGCCGCCATTCTCAAGCAACTGGCCAACAAGCGCGGCACGCCAAACGTACAGCGCTTTAAAGGCTTGGGGGAGATGAGCCCGCTGCAGCTGCGTGAAACCACCATGTCGACGGAAACCCGGCGCCTGGTACAGCTCACTTTGACCGAGGGCGACGGCACCATGGAAATGATGGATATGCTGTTGGCTAAAAAACGTGCCGGTGATCGCAAAAAATGGCTGGAAGATTACGGCAACCTCGCCGATATCGAGGTTTAGCTAAAAACGGATAAGCGTTAACTAGGCGTTGTTACAGTAACGCGTGCTTTAGCCGATAGTTGAATGCAGGGCTTACAAACTCTAAAACCGTGCATTCATAGGGGAAAAACGTTGTTCAAAACCATATCTAGGCAGCTAACGCTGGCCGCGCTCGCTCTTATGCTACTGATGGCCGCCAGTATCTACGCCGTGATGGCGTGGCGGGGCCAACCGCTGGTGATTGAAGCAAGCCAGTCGTTGGTGGATCGAACGGGCGGTTCGATAGTCAACGCTTTGGATGCGCAGTTATCGCGGGTTGAAGGCAATACCTCGAGTCTTGCCGCCTTGGCTGAGTCGTTACCTCGCGACGAAGAACTTTATTTGCAAGCCTTCCCAAGAGTGGTAGATGACAACGGTAATAGCGTCATTGTCGGCGGTGGCATCTGGCCAGAGCCCAATGCATTTGAAGCGGGGGTTGAGCGTTTTAGTTTCTTCTGGGCAAGAAACGAGCAAGGCGGGCTTGAGTTTTTAGATGATTATAATGCCCCCGGTATGTCGCCTTATCAGGATGAAGAGTGGTACAGCAGCGCCCGTGATGCCGAACCGGGTCAGTGCGTATGGTCCACGGCGTATCGTGACCCTGCCACAGGCGTGGCAATGGTGACGTGTAGCGTCCCTTACTATCTGGATGATGAGTTTGCGGGCGTGGCCACTATTGATATGCAGCTAGAAGGTGTTGCCGAGTTTTTAACTGAAAACGGCGGTGCTACCGGTGGATATGCGTTTGTGCTTGATAGTGCGGGTAATGTCATTCATTTCCCAGGTGCTGACCTGGAAACGGATGAAATGCAGGGTTTAGCGAATTTAACCAGCAGTATGCCTTGGTTGCAGCCCGTTGTTGATGGCCTCAATGAAGGGCGCGACGAAATCAGCGTTGAGACCGCTGGGGTGCTGGATGCTCCCGCTTCGGTGCGCTTGTTTGATATGCAGGATACCGGTTGGACGCTTGGGTTAATGACGCCGCAAGAGGAAGTGACGGCGCTGGCGCGCACCCTAACGCGTGATTTGCTGGTTGTCATTCTGCCCCTGTTAGCCCTGTTGCTTGCACTTGGCTGGTGGGGCGGACGTATCCTGTTGCGGCAAATCCGCAGTACCACCCTGCAGATCGACCAGTTAGGCCAAGGTGGCTCCAGCCGCGAGCTAACCATTTACCGTGACGATGAAATCGGCGAATTGCGCAGCGCCGTTAACCGCTACTCAGATAAGTTGCAGCATCTATTTGGTGACGTGCGCAGTGTGGCGGATGCCATCGCCAGTGAATCGACGGAAATTGCCGCGGGCAATACCGAGCTTTCTAGCCGCACCGAGCAGCAGGCGGCTTCTTTGCAAGAGACCTCTTCCACGATGGAAGAGATGGCCGCGACGGTGAAGCGCAACGCTGACAACGCCCAAGAGGCGGATCAGCGAGCGAAAGAGTCAGCGGAAAAAGTGAAACAAGGTGGTGAACAGGTATCGCGGCTGGCGCAATCCATGGAGGCGATCAACGAAAGCTCCGGTGAAGTGTCGACCATTGTTAGTGTGATTGAGAATATTGCTTTCCAAACCAACATATTGGCGCTAAACGCCTCAGTTGAGGCAGCGCGTGCGGGTGAGCATGGCCGTGGGTTCGCTGTGGTGGCTAGCGAAGTTCGCGAGCTGGCGTCACGCAGTGCTGCCTCTGCCAGAAACATTAATGGGCTGATTAAAACCACTTCTGAGCAGATTGCGACCGGTAGTGGCTATGCTCAAGCCGCTGAATCTGCCATGAAAGACATAGTGGTGGCGATCGAAGAGGTGACTGCGCGGATTAGTGAAATTAGCCAAGCGTCTGGCGAGCAGACTAACGGCATTGACGAGATCAACCGGGCGGTTACCCAAATGGATACGGTAACTCAACAGAACGCCGGCTTGGTCAGCCAGGCCGCTGGTGCTGCCAATGAACTATCGCTCCAGGCCCAGCGCTTGAAAGGATTGCTGGATGAGTTTCACGGCAGTTCTCAAGCGGCTGTACTGTCACACGAGACGAAGGCACCAAACGAAAGGTATCAATTAACATAGCGAGCCATGTTAAGTGGCCGCGCGTCCGCTTATCAGCCGCCCCGACTGGGGCGGTTTTGTTGTCAAGGTAGGATATAATCGACATGGATATTCAAGTAGCGGAGGGCGACGTCGAACGTCTCTCCCTGCGCGACTACACTGAAAAAGCGTACCTCGACTACTCGATGTACGTCATTCTCGACCGCGCCTTACCCAATATCGGCGACGGCATGAAACCCGTGCAGCGGCGAATTATTTACGCCATGCGCGAGCTGGCGCTGCATGCTAATGCCAAGTACAAAAAATCGGCGCGTACCGTCGGTGACGTACTGGGTAAATTCCACCCCCATGGCGACAGCGCCTGCTACGAAGCCATGGTGCTGATGGCGCAGCCGTTTAGCTACCGCTATCCGCTGGTGGATGGACAGGGTAACTGGGGGAGTCCTGACGATCCTAAATCCTTTGCCGCCATGCGCTACACCGAAGCCAAACTCTCCAAGTTTGCCGAAGTGCTACTCGGCGAGCTGGGCCAAGGCACCGTCGATTGGGTGCCCAACTTCGACGGCACCATGCAGGAGCCCCTGGTACTGCCTGCAAAGCTACCCCATGTACTGCTCAACGGCGGTACCGGGATTGCCGTGGGCATGGCCACCGATATTCCGCCGCATAACGTCTCGGAAATCGTCGAAGCCACCTGCCACCTATTGCGCAACCCCAAGGCGACCACCGCTGATTTAATGGAATTCGTGCCCGCGCCGGACTTTCCCACCGATGCGGAAATCATTACCCCGCCGGCTGATCTGCGTAAGCTCTACGAGTCCGGCCGGGGCTCGGTAAAACTGCGTGCTCGCTATATTCGCGAAGAAGCCAATATCGTGATTACCTCGGTGCCCTATCAGGTCAGCGGCGCCAAGGTGCTGGAGCAGATTGCGGCGCAAATGCAGGCCAAAAAGCTGCCCATGGTCGCCGACCTGCGCGATGAGTCGACCCACGAAGAGCCCACCCGCCTGGTGATTGAGCCGCGCTCCAACCGTATTGACGTTGAGTCGCTGATGGCCCACCTGTTTGCCACGACGGATCTGGAAAAGAACGTGCGGGTGAACATGAACGTGATCGGCCTGGACGGTCGGCCACGGGTGATGCCGCTGCCCGAAATGCTGGGTGAGTGGCTGCAGTTTCGCCGTAGCACGGTGCGCCGTCGTTTAGAGCACCGCCTGGGCAAAGTCGAAGATCGCTTGCATATCCTCGAAGGCCTGCTAATTGCCTACCTGGATCTGGACGAAGTGATCCGCATTATTCGCGAAGAGGATGACCCGAAAGCGTCGTTGATCGCAGCCTTTAGCCTCTCCGAGCGTCAAGCGGAAGCGATTCTAGAGCTGCGCCTGCGTCACCTGGCCAAGCTCGAAGAGATGAAAATTCGCGGCGAGCAGGATGAACTGGAAAAAGAGCGCAAGTATTTAGAAGGCCTGCTAGGCAGCGAAGCCAAGCTCACTACCCTGATCGAAAAAGAGATTCGTGCCGCGGGTAAAGAGCACGGCGACGAACGCCGCTCACCGCTGGTCGAGCGCGAAGAGTCCAAGGCGCTTTCAGAAGTCGAACTGCTGGGCGCTGACCCGATTACCGTGGTGCTTTCCGATAAGGGTTGGATTCGCGCGGCGAAAGGGCACGATATCGACCCCGAAGGGCTCTCCTATAAAGCCGGGGATAGCTTCCAGCTGGCGGCGAAAGGTAAAACCAATCAGCCGCTGGTGCTGCTGGATGACACCGGGCGTGCTTATACGCTATCGGCGCATAACTTGCCCAGTGCCCGGGGCCAGGGTGAGCCAGTCACCGGGCGTGCAAATGTCGCCGCCGGGGCAAAAATGGCGGGGCTGATGTTTGCACCGCCCGAACGCCGCTTTGTGCTCGCCACCGACGGTGGCTATGGCTTTGTGGCGCGCCTTGATACGCTGACGGGTAAAAATAAAGCCGGTAAAGCGGTGCTTAGCCTGCCCAAAGGCTGCAATGTGATGGCGCCGGTTGAAGTGCCAGAGGGTGACGAGCTGTGGGTTGCCTCGGTTTCAAACGAAGGCCGGCTACTGCTGTTTCCCTTGGATCAACTACCGGAAATGTCCAAAGGCAAAGGCAATAAGATGCTCGATATACCCGGCCCAAGGGCTGCGCGCAGAGAAGAATTTGTCTGCGGTCTTACCGTGCTGGCGTCTAACGATGCACTAATGATTCATGCCGGTAAGCGCAAGCTAACCCTAAAAGCCGACGATCTGGCCTATTATCGTGGCGAGCGTGGCCGACGCGGCAGCAAGCTGCCCCGCGGCTTCCAAAAAGTTGACCGTTTAGAGGCAGGGGAATAAATAATGGCAGGAGCTAAGTGATGGCAAACGGTGACTTGATCCTAACCGTTTTAGCGCCGCAACTCACCGCGGAGATTCAGGCTCAGGTAGACGCGCTTATCGTGCAGTTTGGTCTACAGGAAAAGCGCACCCAGCGCCTTGCTGATATACAGCAGGGCGAGAGTATCGACTGCATTGAGCAGCGCTTGGTAGGCGAGGTAGATATTGAGGCCGTGCGCAATGCCGCACTGGTCCTGAGCGAAACCCTGGGCGTGGATATTGTTATCCAAGCAGATACGCGCGATCACGTTCAGCCCCGTTTGGTCTGTTTCGATATGGACTCCACGCTGATCAAAGCCGAAGTGATTGACGAGCTGGCCCGCCGCCATGGCGTTGGCGAAGAGGTCGCAGAAGTCACCGAGCGGGCCATGCGCGGCGAGCTTGATTTTAAAGCAAGTTTCCGCGAGCGGATGAGTAAGCTGGGCGGTTTGGATGAGTCGGTGCTGGCGGAGATCGCTGAGGAGCTGCCGCTGATGGAAGGCGTTGAACGGTTGATGGCCAACCTAAAACGCTTGGGCTATCGCACTGTGATTCTCTCCGGTGGCTTTACCTACTTTGCCCGCCACTTGCAGGAGAAACTTGGTTTTGATGAGATCCATGCCAATGAGCTGATCATCGAAGCGGGCAAGGTCACCGGCGCCGTTAGCGAACCGATAGTCGATGCTGAACGCAAAGCCGCACTATTGGAGTCCATTGCGTTAAGAGAAGGTTTTACTCTGGATCAAACGATTGCGGTGGGTGACGGCGCCAACGATCTAAAAATGCTCGCCAAGGCGGGTATGGGCATTGCGTTTCGGGCCAAGCCGTTGGTGCGTGCCCAGGCGCGTCAGGCGCTTTCTACCTCGGGTCTTGATGGCGTGCTCTACCTGCTGGGCTATCACCAGCAGGATTTAACATCGTAAATAAGCGGTCATAAAAAAGCGGGCGATGCCGAGAAGCACCGCCCGCTTTTTATTATATGGCGTTTCAACCATGCCCTTTATCTGGGTGCGGTACCGGCTTGTCGCCTACTTCTTCAGGGCGCAGCTCTACTGGTTTACCCTGGGTTTTATCGGCGTGTGTTAACTTCAGGTGCAGGCCTGACTTGGCCAACAGGTGGGCGCTGACGGGGGCGGTAATAAACAGGAATAGCGTAATCAGCAGCTCTTGAGCATCCGGTTTGCCGTCAATGCTCCAGAAGTACAGCATTGAAGCGATCAGCATGCAGCCGATGCCCAAGGTGGTGGCCTTGGTAGGGCCATGCAGACGCATATAGAAATCGCGCAGGTGCGCCATCCCCAGCGAACCGATGAAAACGAAGATACCGCCAGCGATTAGCAGCAGTGAAATAAGCGCTTCAATGATTACTGACATAGCTCCCCCTGACCTAGATTCATCATTCGATAGTTCATGTTAATCATTCGATGATGTCTCCGCGCAGAATATATTTGCATACCGCCACGGTGCTGATAAAACCTAGCATCGCGATTAGCAGCGCCGACTCGAAGTAGGTTTTGCTGTTCAGCCACAGCCCTAACAACACAATAAGTGCAATCGAGTTGACGTACATGGTGTCCAGAGCCAGTACTCGGTCGGGCAGGCTAGGGCCGATGGTCAGCCGATATAGGTTCATCAACAGTGCCATCACCACCAGGGCTAAGGTGATATAAAGCGCAATGCTCAGCATTCGTAAATCTCCTTGAGCGGGCGCTCGTAGCGCTCACGAATCTGGTTAATCAGCGCCTCTTCATCGTCGACATTTAAGGCGTGAATCAGCAGCGACTTACCATCCATACGCAGATTGGCCGACACGGTACCCGGCGTAAGGCTGATGGTGCTGGCCAGTAACGTGATGGTGAAGCGCTCTTCGAGCATTAGCGGGTATTCGATAAAGTGAGGCTTTAGTCTGCGCCAGGGGTTGGCGATCAAGTAAGCCACCTCAAAATTGGCGGTGATAATGTCGCCCAGTACCCGGAAGATAAACCGCAGTAGGGCGAAAGGCTTAGCGATCAGTGGCCGTGCATCCCAAAAGCGGTGGGTCAGCAGGGGGATCAAGATAGCTAACGAGCCGCCCAGCACGAATTGTCCAAAGGCGTAGCTGCGTACTAACAGCAGCCACACGACCAGCAACAGTAGCGATAATACAGGCGTGGGTAGCCAGGAACGCGGGGCGATCATTGGGCACCTCCAGCATCAGGTAGTAGCGTGCGAATCAGCACCTGGGGGTTGGCTAGTTGCTCAGCCGTGGCTTGAGTGTAGCTGCTCACCGGACCTGCAAGTGCGACTAATAGCGGGGCTGCACTCAACAGCCAGATAACCCCAAACCATTGGCGGTAGGGTAACGGGCTACCGCTGATACTGCCGCGATAGCTACGCCAAAACAGCGTAGAGCCTGCTCGGGAAAGGGCGATCAGCGAGGCCAGGCTGGTCAGCAGCAGTAGGGGCCAGAGCCATAGGCGCTGGGTGCCCTCGGCGGAATTAAGCATCAACGCCTTGCCGAAAGCGCCGGAAAACGGTGGAATGCCCGCTACGGCGATAGCGCCGATAAAAAACAGCATAGCAAGTGCGCCACCTTGCACCATAGGGCGGCCCTTGACCAAGCGAGTGCCCGCTTTGCCACGCTGTAGACCAATCATTTCCGCTAGCAGGAATAAACCACCGGTGATTAGCGTGGTGTGGATGAGGTAATAGAGTAGCGCAGAGACCGCCTGGGGGGAGCGCATGCCAATACCTGCCAGCAGCGTGCCCACCGACACCAACACCAGGTAAGCCACTAGCAAACGCAAATCCCGCGCGGCCATTACCCCAACGCCTGCGGCTGCCAGGGTGCCGAGCGATAGCCACCATACCCAGGGCTGCTCCAGCGCCTCCAAACCGCCAGCGCTCTCGCCAAAAATAAGTGAGTAAACGCGCAGAATGGCGTAAATCCCCACTTTGGTCATAATCGCAAACAGTGCAGCCACCGGGGCCGGGGCGGAGGCATAGGCCTTGGGCAGCCAGAAGTAGAGCGGTAAAATAGCTGCTTTTAACCCAAACACCACCAACAGCATTAGTGCACCAGCGGTCACTAAACCGTCGCGTTCGGTCGGTAGGTCAGCGACCCGGATGGCCATATCGGCCATATTCAGCGTGCCCGTGGCGCCGTATAGAATTCCCACCGCAATCAGAAACAGTGAAGAGCCCGCCAGGTTGAGCACCACATAATGGACGCTTGCCTGAATGCGCGCTTTGCCGCCACCGTGCAGTAGCAGGGCGTAAGAGGCTAGCAGCAGTACTTCAAAGAAGACGAACAGGTTGAACAAATCGCCGGTTAAAAAAGCCCCATTAATGCCCAGCAACTGCCACTGAAAAAGGCCGTGGAAGTTACTGCCTTTCTCGTCGTCACCCGCACAGGCAAAGACCACTGCGCCAACGGCCAATACAGCGGTCAGCAGCAGCATTAACGCCGAGAGGCGATCAAGTACCAGTACGATGCCGAACGGGGCTTGCCAGTCACCGAGTGCGTAGTAAGTGATTTCACCGCTAGCGGCCTGGCTTAACAAACCAATCGCTACCAGCAGCAGTAGCGCAGTGGCGGCAACGCTGACAATACGCTTATAACGCACCAGTCCCTGGCGTTGATAGAGCAGTAAGATGCCCGCCACTAACGGTAGAACAACAGGAAAAACAATCAGGTGCTGCATCATTCTCGGTCTTCCTTTTTACCGTCGACGTGGTCGTTACCCACTTCACTACGCGCCCGCATCGCCAGGATCACTACAAAGGCCGTCATCGCAAAGCCGATCACAATGGCAGTGAGCACCAGCGCCTGGGGGAGCGGGTCGGCGTAGTCAGTTCCCTCAGACACAATCGCGGGGCCATCAGTGGTTAAGCCGCCCATCGAAAACAGGAATAGATTCACGGCGTAAGAGAGCAGCGTAAGGCCCACCACTACCGGAAAGGTGCGGCCTCGCAACGTCAAGTAAAGGCCACAGGCGGTCAATACACCGGTGGTCATCGCATAGAGCAGTTCCATTAGCGAGGCTCCTTGGCAGAGGGCGTTGCCGCGCTGGCGTCGGCATCTTTTTCTGAAGCTTCAGTAACCGGGCGGTGGGCGGTGGTGACCTTGCCCAGGTTGGCAAGAATCATCAGCGTGGCACCCACTACCGCTAAATAAACGCCCAGGTCAAAGAGCAGCGCGGTGGCCAGTTCAAAGGTACCGATCAGTGGTAGCGAGAAGTAACCGAAGGCCGAAGTTAAGAACGGATGGCCGAATAGCCAACTACCCAGCCCGGTTAAGGTGGCAATCGCCACCCCGATAACGGCTACCGGTTGGAAGGGGAAGTCCAAACGCTCTTGTGCCCATGCAACGCCTCGGGCCATGTATAGCAGGATCAGCGCTACCGCCGTAATAAGCCCGGCAATAAAGCCGCCGCCTGGCTGGTTATGGCCGCGCAGGAAGATAAACGCGGAAACCAGCAATGCCAACGGCAGCAGCGTCATGGAAATTGAGGTCAGTACTGCAGGGTAGCGGTCGGGTGACCATACCCGGCCTTCTCCGTCACTGTGGGGGATAAACAGACGTAGGCGATTCAGCAGCTTGAAGATGGCCAAGCCCGCGAGAGCCAGCACAGTGATTTCACCCAGGGTATCGAAACCACGGAAGTCGACCAAAATAACGTTAACCACGTTATAGCCACCGCCACCGGGCTTGCTGTTTTCCACAAAGAAGCTGGAAATCGACAGTGTGTCGCGGGTCATCACCGCGTAGTTCAGGCTGGCAATTACCAAACCCAGTGAACCTGCTAGCAGCATATCGCGGACATTACGCAGCGGGCTGGATTCGCGGGGCGTTTTCTGCGGTAGGAAAAATAGCGCCAGCATCAGCAGAATCATGGTCACGACTTCCACCGAAAGCTGCGTCAGCGCCAGGTCCGGTGCCGAGAAGCGAGCAAAGGTGAGGGCTACAAAAAGCCCCACTACCGAGAGCATCAGCAGTGAAATGAGCCGGTAGCGATGGGTGGCGGCGGTAGCTATGCCACCAAACATCAGCATGCCCGCGCCTAACAGGAGAATACCATCCAGCTCTTGATTGCCAGCAGCACCCGTTAAGTCGGTGATCTGAACCAAGCCGATCCCACCCATGACTAATGCGCCTAGCCAGAGCCAGCCCACATAACGCTGTAGCGAATTGCCTTCCAGGGCTGCGATAAGCTGTTCGGCGCGATAGCCAATAGAAATAAGAATACGCTCGAACACACGTCGGGCATCCACCCCGGCAAACTGCTGGGTAAATCGACGCACTTCGCCATGGCGCCAATACAGCGCAATACCCACTACAAAAGCGAGCATACTCATGATAAGCGGCAGATTCACGCCGTGCCAGATGGCCAAGTGAAAATCGAGCGGACTGCCAATCACCGCTTGGCTGGCGAGCGCTAACAATCCTGTGGCCATAAAGGCTGGAAATAAGCCGACCACAACGCAAAGCGCCACCAATATTTCCACCGGCAGGCGCATTAGGTGCGGCGGTTCATGGGGCGATTTTGGCGGCGCTTCACGGGCTGGTTTGAAGAACACGGCGTGCACTAAGCGCAGCGAGTAAGCGACGGAAAGGATACCACCAAGCGTCGCCAACGTAGGTAGCAGCCAGCTTAGACCACCTAAAACGGGTGTCTCTAGCGCCTCGGTGAAGAACATTTCTTTGGATAAAAAGCCATTAAGCAGCGGTACGCCCGCCATCGCTGCCGCTGCGAAGGTTGTTAATAGTGCGGTCACCGGCATGGCTTTTTTCAGCCCACCGAGCTGCTTTAGCTCCCGGGTGCCGGTTTCATGGTCGATAATGCCAGCACTCATAAACAGTGCTGCTTTAAAAGTGGCGTGATTCAGAATGTGAAACAGTGCCGCCAAGATCGCCATGGGACTGCCGATGCCCAACAGCACGGTAATTAAGCCTAAATGGCTAACGGTGGAGAACGCCAAAATGCCCTTGAGGTCGGTTTTCATTAGCGCAAACCAGGCGCCATACAGCATGGTCACGATGCCCACCAACGAGACCACCACGCTCCACAGCTCGCTACCTGCGATGGCTGGGTGCAGCCGCGCCATCAGGAAAATGCCTGCTTTCACCATGGTGGCTGAGTGCAGGTAGGCCGATACCGGCGTGGGGGCCGCCATGGCGTGGGGCAACCAAAAGTGGAACGGGAACTGGGCTGATTTGGTAAACGCCCCCAGCAATACCAAGCCGAGCATTAGCGGGTAGCGGGAATCCGCCAGAATCACTTCGCCGCTAGCCAGTACATCGCCCATATTAAAGCTGCCCGCCATATCGCCCAACAGCAGTAAGCCCGCCAATAACGCAAGGCCGCCTGCGCCGGTAACAGTGAGCGCCATGCGTGCGCCTTTACGGGCATCCGATTGGTGCGACCAGTAACCGATCAGCAAAAACGAGGAAATGCTGGTTAGCTCCCAGAATAGCCAGAGTAGAATCAGGTTATCCGACATTGAAATACCCACCATTGACGCCATGAAAAGCATCAGGAAGGCGTAGAATCGGCCATATGGTTCATCTTTGGCTAAATAATAGTGAGCATAAAGAATAATCAGCAGACCGATGCCGAGTATCAATAAGTTGAACAGCAGCGATAGCCCATCCAGGCGAAACGCCAAGTTCAGCGCCAGCTCTGGCATCCAGGTGGCCGAAAAACGCAGTTGCTCGCCATCTAAAAGAGCTGGCACGTTGAGTAGCGTCATTACTAAGGCGGTAGCTGGCAGCACCGCCGTTGCGAGGGAACAGAAACTTCGCCCACGCTGTGCGGTGAGTGCCGGTACCAGTACGCCTAGCAGAGGCAATAAGGCTATCCAAAGCAGTGTCATGGGGTCATCCAGCGGCTAAAGTAAAAAAGTCAAAAGAGTACCAACAGGGCGTCTAAAGAGGCGTTCTGGTGGCGTAGGATACATCAAGTGAAACAACAGGATATCACTTGTGTAGTAGGTGTGTAATTTTAGTATAAAGTGTGCGGATTAACCGTTGAGAGATTTTTTGTTACATGAGCGAGCCCTTTACTACCTGGCAGTCCAGATTTGAAAAGCTGCGGTCAAACAAATTTTTTGAAGCGGCAGTGATCGCCATTATCGTCATTTCTGCCCTGGTGATCGGGGCAAAGACCTACGATGAAACCACTCAGGTTGAGCAGTGGCTGCTCTATCTCGATATTGCGGTAACGCTATTTTTCCTGACTGAGATTTTAATCAGAATGGCCGCAGAGCGCACCCTGCTGGACTTCTTTAAAAAGGGCTGGAACGTTTTTGATTTTCTTATTGTGACCGCCAGTCTCATCCCCATGGATGACTCGGAAATGGTGCTACTGGCCAGGCTGCTGCGTATTTTCCGGGTACTGCGCCTGGTGTCGATGATTCCAGAGCTTCAGATGCTACTTAGCGCCCTGGTCAAGTCGGTGCCGCGGATGGGCTATGTGGTGCTGCTGATGTTTATCATCTTCTATATATACGCAGCCATTGGCAGCTTTCTATTTCACAATGTAGACGAGGGTCTGTGGGGCAATATTTCCCTGGCCATGCTAACGCTATTTCAGGTGGCGACCTTTGAGAGCTGGGCTACTGCTGTGCTGTATCCGGCCATGGACGTCTACCCCTACGCTTGGATTTATTTTCTCACCTTTATCTTTTTGAACGCCTTTATCTTTCTCAATATGATGATTGGTATTGTGCTGGACGTAATGCAGAAAGAGAGCGCGCAAATGGCGCTGGACAATGGCGAAGGCGAAGAAGCCGAGCTGCAGTCGCTGCGCAATGATGTGCACGGGCTGAAAGCCCAGCTGGACCGCATGGAGTCAGCGCTCACTCAAGCCTACTCGAACAGCCCCCACACACCAGAATGATGCGGGCGGTAAGCACACCGATAAACCCACAACTGACTGATTTTAGGAGAGCCGCCATGATGTTGACTGATCCTGCCAAAAAGTACCGCCCCTTCGTGGCCGTTGATCTGCCCGACCGCCAGTGGCCAAGCAAGCGTATCGAGAAGGCGCCACTCTGGTGCAGCGTTGACTTGCGCGACGGCAACCAGTCGCTGATTGACCCTATGGATCAGGAGCGCAAGCAGCGCTTATTCGACATGCTGTTAAGTGTCGGTTTCAAACAGATTGAGGTGGGGTTTCCCTCTGCCTCACAAACCGATTTTGATTTCGTACGTTCGCTGATTGAGCAGGATAAAATTCCTGAGGATGTGACCATTCAGGTGCTGACCCAGGCGCGCCCGCACTTGATTGAACGCACTTTTGAAGCTTTGAAAGGCGCCAAGAACGCCATTGTCCACGTCTATAACGCCACTGACCCCATGTTCCGCCGGGTGGTATTCAACGTCGATAAGCCTGAGTGCGTGCAAATCGCCGTGGAGGCTACCCAGCAGATACGTGCCCAGATGGATGCTGCACCGGAAACCAACTGGACGTTTCAGTACTCGCCTGAGCTATTCACCACTACCGAGATGGACTTTGCCGTTGAGATCGTCGAAGCGGTCATGGCGGCTTATGGTTCCAGCGCTGATAAGCGCATGATCGTGAACCTCCCGGCCACGGTAGAAGTCGCCACGCCGAATAACTATGCCGATCAAATTGAGTGGTTCTGCCGCCACGTCAAAAACCGTGATCATCTGATCGTCAGCGTTCACCCCCATAACGATCGCGGCACCGGCGTAGCGGCAGCCGAGCTAACGTTGATGGCCGGGGCCGACCGGGTTGAGGGCACGCTGTTTGGCAACGGCGAGCGTACCGGTAACGTTGATATCGTCACCCTGGCGATGAATATGTACACCCAGGGGGTTAACCCTGCGCTAGATTTCTCCAATATCACTCCCATCATGCGCGAAGTGGAGTACTGCAATCAGCTACCGGTACATCCCCGTCATCCTTATGTGGGCGATTTGGTGTTTACCGCTTTCTCCGGCTCTCACCAGGATGCGATCAAAAAAGGCATGGCGGATCGGCGCGCAAATCCTGACGCCGTTTGGGACGTCCCTTATTTGCCTATCGACCCCCTGGACGTAGGCCGTAGCTACGAAGCAGTGATTCGCGTTAACAGCCAGTCGGGCAAAGGCGGGGTGTCTTACCTGCTTGAGCAGGAGCACGGCATTGAGCTGCCGCGTCGGCTCTCCATCGAGTTCAGCCAGGTAGTGCAGGAAGTGGCAGAGCGCACAGGTAAAGAAATCACCTCTCAAATGATTTATCAGGCCTTTGCCGATGAGTATTTAGAGCAGCGCGCACCTTTTGCGCTAGTGAGCCATCGTTTGTCGTCGGAGCCCGACAGCCCCAAAGTCACGTTGGATGCCGTGGTCGAACAAAACAGTGAGCGACAAACGCTTACTGGCGAAGGCAACGGCCCGCTAGCCGCCTTTGTCAAAGCGCTGGCCGCCGCCGGGCACGATGTGGAAATTATCGACTACCATGAGCATTCCCGCGGCCAGGGCGCGGATGCCGAAGCTATCGCTTATGTGGAAGTACGTATCGATGGCAAAGCGGTGTTTGGTGTAGGCACCGATGAGAGCATTACCAGTGCCTCCATGAAAGGCGTCCTTAGCGCGATCAATCGCCACCACTCCACCCAGCCCGCGGCGGCGAACGTGACGGCGGAGACGTTGGGATAAACAAGGCTTGAATGCTTAAGCGACTTAGATATCAATATGGACAGTAACCCCCAGCAACGCACTCGACACTATATCGCTGCCCGCAAGCAGCACCCCGCTTGGCTATTGCTGGCGTCGCCCCGTGCGCCGTTGGTGCTGGGGTGCCTGACATCGCTGTTTGAATTCAGCGAAGACGGTATTGCCGAGGCGGATGCCCTGGAAGCGCTGTCGCAGATGCTGGGGCGCTACGCCGAGCAGGATGAGTACGCGATCGACCCTGACAATACGCGGCTGCAGGCCGGGCGAGAGCTGCGCCAGTGGATCCGGCGCGGCTTGGTTACTGAGCGTGGTCAGCGTTTGTATGCCACCGATGCCTTGTCATCGGCGATCCAGTTTATCGACTCGCTGGATAACCGCATTATGACCTCCACCGCCTCGCGGCTGTCGGTGGTGCAGCGTGAGATCGAAAACCTGGAAGTGGGCCTCAACCCCAACCCCGAGAGCCGTAAGGCGTCGATCCGGCGCAAAATCCAACAGTTGGAGAGCGAACTAGCCGATGCGGAAGCCGGGCATGTGCCGGTGCTTGCCGAGGCGGAGGCCGTTGAGCGTATCCGCGAAGTGTTTAATCTAGCCACCGGGTTGCGAGCCGACTTTCGCCGGGTGGAAGACTCCTGGCGCGAGGCCGATCGTTCGTTGCGCCAGTCGATCATGTCCGAAAAGTACCACCGGGGCGATATTGTTGACCGCTTGCTGGATGGTCAGGAAGCGCTGCTGGATACCCCGGAAGGGCGCGTGTTCGATAGTTTCCTCCAACAGCTACGCCAGACTGCCGCGCTGGATATGATGCGCCAGCAGCTACGCACCATTCTCGTTCATCCCGCCGCAGAAAAAGCGCTTAATCGTTTACAGCAGCAGGATCTTAAACTTCTGCGTATGCGGCTGATACTGGAAAGCCAAGCCGTTTTGCAGGCCCGGGCGCGCAGTGAAAAGGATGTTAAAGGCTTTATCAAAACCGGGCTGGCCGCCGAACACCACCGGGTGGGGCAGTTGCTCAACGACATCTTTAATACTGCCCAAGCGCTAGATTGGCAGCGCCAAAAGGTGCGCCGGTCAGACGTAGCGTCGTTGCCGCCGCTGGGCTTTGCCTTGGGTAACCTGTCGGTGGTCGAGCGGCTGCGTTTCAAAACGTTGGAAAACGAGCAGGACGAGGTACTTAACCTTGACCAGCAGGCGAGTGACTTGAGCGATATTGAGGCTGAATTCTGGGACTCCCTGGATGGGTTAGACCGTGACGCCCTGGTACAGGAGACGCTGGCGCTGCTGGCAGCAGAGGGACGCCCGCTGACCCTGGCAGAACTGGCCGAGCGCTTGCCGCCCAGCCACGACTTGGAAACCCTGGCGCTATGGCTGGGCATGGCGCGGGAAGCGGGCATCGAGATTGCCGGGCCGGAGACGCAGGAGCTGGTGCTCACCGATAAGGAGCAGTGCGACTGGCTATTCCGGGTGCCCATGGTCACCTTGAGTGAACAGGCCTTAAGCGGTATTGAGTGGGAGTTTTAAGCATGGCGGGTGTATTTGATCGAATTGTTAAGCAACAGGGCGTGGATGAGGCCAGTGAAGAGGAATTGCCTGATCAGCCCCGTGAACCGGCTTCAGCGCATCAAAGTAACGCACTGGATGCTGCTGGTGAGGAGATAAACAGTGAAACCTCCGCCCGCACCGACCTTAAGCTGCGTGAAGTAGCTCAAGAATTGCTGCGCATGGGGCTGTTGGAAGAGAGCCAACGACCCCAGCTGTACCGCGCAGCCCTGGTCGCCATGGAGCGGCTTAATGCCACCTTAGAGCCACTGGATTTAATCGCCCGCGCCGATGAGATCCGTGGACTGGTCTTTCTGGCGATACGCCATGGAGATGCCGACGCGCCCCAGGATGATTGGTCGCATCCATTGGTGCGCAAGCAGCGGCTGAACCTGGAACAGACGCTACTGGTGGCGATTTTGCGTCAGTACTTTATTGCTTACGAGCAGGACGCGGGCACCGGCGCTGGCGACGCCATGGTCGCCGTTGACGAGCTAATTCCGCAGATGCAGGTATACCTGGGTGAAAGTGGTAGCGAGGCCCGTGAGCGTACCCGAGTGCTGCAGCTGTTGGATCAACTCAAAGGCCATGGCCTGGTATCGGCGCCGGATAGCCATGAGCGGGTGGCCATCCGGCCAATGATCGCCCACTTGGCCAACCCGGAAAACCTTACCGCCTTGCTGTATGAGTTAAAGGCGCGGGTAGCCGCGGAGAGTAGTGACCACGGGGAGAGCGTGTAATGACCACCACGACGCTTAGCCAGCCTTCACTACTGGAAGAGCCTCAAGAGAGCGGTTGGCAACTGGCTCCCACCTATATTTTGCAGACCCTGGAGCTGTTTAACTGGGGCGGTTTTGGCGGTATGCATAGGGCCGATATCGACGCCCAGGGCAGCGCCATCATCGGCCCCACCGGCAGCGGCAAGACCACCCTGGTGGATGCGCTGATGACGTTGCTCACGGCCAACCCCAAATACAACCTCGCCTCTACCGGTGGCCATGAGAGTGACCGGGATCTTGTCTCTTATGTGCGCGGGGTGAGTGGCCCAGGGGATGGCGGCGAGGGACAGTCGCATATCGCACGGCCGGGCAAAACCGTCACCGGCCTGGTGGCGACACTTAGCAATGGCGAAAGCCTGGTGCGTATCGGTGCGCTGCTGTGGTTTGACGGCACCAGCATGTCGCCGTCGGATATGAAAAAGCTATGGCTGTTCAGTACCGCCCCCGAGCATACCTTGCAAGGCTGGCTGACGCTGCAACAGGAAGGCGGCATGCGCGCCTTGCGGCAACAGGATAAAACCGACACCGGGATTTGGACGTACCCCAGCAAAAAGGGTTTTCTAGCGCGCCTGCGCGACTTTTTTGAAGTGCTTGACAACGCCTTTAACCTGCTTAATCGGGCGGCAGGACTGAAGCAGCTCAACAGTATCGATGAGATTTTTCGCGAGCTGGTGCTGGACGATAACGCTCAGTTCCAGCGCGCCCGGGAAGTCGCCGACAGTTTCGATGACCTGACCGCCATTCACGAAGAGCTTGAAATCGCCCGCCGTCAGCAGCGCTCCCTGGAACCCATCAACACCGGTTGGGAAAAGTACCAGCGCAACCAAACGCAGCTGGATGACCAGGAAACGCTTAGCCGGGTGCTACCGGTGTGGTTTGGCGAACAGGCTCACCTGCTGTGGAAGGCCGAAGCAGAGCGTCTGCAGCAACAAACCCAGCAGGCCGAGGCCGAGTTGGCAGCGGCTGAGGAGCAGTACGCTCATCAGTATCAAAGCTGTGAGCGCTTAAATGAGGCTTATCTGCGCCTGGGCGGTTCGGATATTCAGACCCTGGAAGCGCTGGTCAGGGAAAAACAAGCCAACCTGGAGCGATGTCAGCGCCATGCGGCAGACTACCAGCGGTTGGCACGCTCGCTCTCCCTTGATGATGCCCTCAACCGTGAAGCAGTCGCCACCAATCAGATGCTGGCCGCCGAGCAGTTACAGCACGCCCAGCAAGAGCTTGAAGCCGCCAAACAGGCCGCCTTTGAGCAGGGTAGCCAACGCTTTCAGATTGAGCGCGAAGGCAGTGAGCTGCAGGATGAGCTGGCCCAGGTAAAAGCGCGCCCAGGGTCGAATATTCCGGGGCGCTTTCAACAGTTCCGCGCCCTGCTGGCCGACGCCTTGGAACTCACTGAAGATGACCTGCCCTTTGTGGCTGAGCTGGTGCAGGTGAAAGAGGGCGAGCAGGCCTGGCGCGGCGCGATTGAGCGGGCAATCGGCAGCCACCGGCTGCGTATTCTGGTACCGCCGGAGGCCAGCCGCCAAGCGCTAGACTGGATCAATAGCCGCCACAATGCGCTGCATGTACGTATCCTGGAAGTGAAACCGCCATCGCGCCAGCCGCGCTTTTTCGAGGATGGCTTTACCCGCAAGCTCGACTACAAGGAGCACCCCTACCGCGAAGCAGTGAAAGAGCTCCTGGCCGGGCTGGACAGACACTGCGTTGCCTCGCCGGAGATTTTGCGCGAGACACCCCATGCCATGACGGTGGAAGGGCTGATGTCGGGCAAGGCGCGCTTTTTTGACAAGCAGGATCAAAAGCGGCTAAGCGATGATTGGCAAACCGGCTTTGATAACCGCGACCGGCTGGCGGCGTTAAGCGCGCAAATCAGCGAAGCGGAAGCGCGCTTGCAGAGCGCCAAGGCGGCAGAAGAGCAGGCGAAGGCCTTACTGGCTACACTTGAACAGCAGGTGGTGTCGCTGACGTCGCTGGTGGAACTGGACTATGCGCTGATTAACACGCCCCACGCCGAGCGTGAATGGCAGCAGCAACGGGACAAACTGGCGGCCTTGACCGCACCGGATTCCGATGCTGCGCTAGCCAAACGCCAACTGGAGCAAGCCCGCGAGGAGTTGGCCGCACTGGAGCAGCAAAAGACCCAGTGCATCAAGCATAGTGCTGAGTTAAACAGTCAGCTGAACACCGCCCAAAAAGAGCAGCAGCGGGCGTTTCGCAAAAGCGAAGCGGGGTTGAAGGAGGCTGAGCGCGCCCTTGCCGATGGCCATTTTTCGCCCCTTGATAAGCAGCAGCTGGCCAACGTTGATGAACTGGAGCGCCAAGCCGCCGCCGCGTTGCAACAGCAGCTAACCACCCTGCGTGCCACCCAAAGCCGGCTGGAAAAGGAGTTGGTCAAAGCCATGTCGGATGCCCAGCGCGAAGACCGCGGGGCGCTATCCGAGGTCGGGCGCGAGCTGGAGGATGTGCCCGACTACCTGGCCCGGCTCAAGGTGCTCACCGAAGAGGCCCTGCCGGAGAAGCAGCAGCGTTTTCAGGCCTACCTGACCGACTCTTCCGACCAAGGCGTATCGCAGCTGCTGGCCACCATTGAGGGGGAAGTGGAGCGCATCGAAGAGCGGCTGGACGACCTCAATAACACCCTGCGGCGGGTGGACTTCCAGCGCGGCCGTTACCTGCAGCTGGTGGCGAACAAGGTGGTGCATGAAAGCCTACGCACCTTTACCCGGGCCAATACGGCGCTTGCCTCGTCGCGGTTTGTCGAGGATGGCGGCGAAAGCCAGTACAAGGCGCTGCAACATATTATCGCCCTGCTGCGCGATGCCTGCGAACGCCAGCGTACCTTGGGGGCACGGGCGTTATTGGATCCGCGTTTCAGGCTTGAGTTTAAGGTCGCGATGATCGACCGCGCCGATGGGCGGGTGATTGAAACCCGTTCGGGATCCCAAGGCGGCAGCGGTGGTGAAAAAGAAATTATTGCCTCCTATGTCCTCACCGCATCGTTGAGTTACGCGCTGTGCCCGGATGGCAGCCCGCGGCCGCTATTCGGCACCATCGTGTTAGATGAAGCCTTTGCGCGCAGTTCGAATGCCGTTGCCGGTCGCATTATTGCCGCGCTCAATGAGTTTCACCTCCACGCGCTGTTTATTACTCCCAATAAAGAGATGCGCTTGCTGCGCAAGCACACCCGCTCGGCGGTGGTGGTGCATCGGCGTGGCAATGCCTCCAGCCTGACACCGATCAGTTGGCAGGCGCTGGATGCGGTGCGGGAAAAGCGCCGCAAGGGGCAAGATGAAGTCCCCCGCTGATATCGCTGGCCGCCTGGCCAAGCAGTGGCAGCAGCCCTTTTGGCGGGTGGAGCGGCTGTTGTCCGCCGATAGCTGGCCGCTGGTGCTGACGATTGGCAAACCAACCGGCCGCCAGTTCGCCGAGCAGACCGCGCAGGTGCAGGCCCATGTGCAGCGCTGGCGGCAGGTGGCGGTGGGCGAGGTCGTGTGGGATGAGGTGCGTTTCCGCGCCGCCGCCGAGCCGGTATCTATGCCCGTGCAGTGGATATTGCCTCAACCCTCGGCGTGGGCGGCCGCGACCGATGATGCTCAGGTGCAACACGAGTTTGCGGCCCTGGAAACCCTGGTGGCAGGCGTCAATCAGCGCTACCGGGAAGTCTTCGTTCGCGAGCGTGCCCTATGGCGCAACAAAGCGATTGACGAGCTGATTGACGCCGCCCGCTTAGCGGATTTACTGCAGCCAGGCATGGCCGAGGGCCGCCCATTAAGGCTGCTCAAAGGGCTGGGGGTGGACACCAAATTTATCGAGCGCCATAGCGTTTTACTGACACGCCTGCTTGATGAACGCTACGACGGCATGGTGAGCCAACAAGGGTTAAGCGGCTTTCTGGATGCCCCCGACGATAAGGACCACTGGCTGTTAGTCGTGCCCTTGGAAAAGGGTCTATTGCCTTTTCAGCGCCAGCGCATTACCGCCAGGGAGCTGGCGGAGGTCAGCTTGCCAGGCTCGCGGGTGGTGGTGGTCGAAAATGAGCAGTGTGAACATTTACTACCCGCCATGCCCGGCAGCGTGGCGATTCTTGGCGCAGGGCTGGATCTGCACTGGCTGGCAGGGGAGGCGCTGGAGCACAAAGCGGTGGCCTATTGGGGCGATATGGATACCTGGGGGCTAGTGATGCTGGCCAGGGCCAGGCAGGCGCTGCCCTCGATTACCCCATTAATGATGAGCGAGACCCACTTCACGGCATTTTGCCACGACAGCGCAGTGCCGGAGCCGGTACCCGCCGAGTTGCCTGCCGCTGGCCTGAACGAGCGCGAAATGGCCTTTTTTAAGTTTCTTAAAGCCCAGCCCCAGGGGCGCTTGGAGCAGGAGTATCTGCCGGTGGAAGAGGTGCAGCGTGAGTTGCTGGGTTGGTTGGAGAGTTGCTAGCTCACTAGCCTGGGGTCGAGAGGAAACTGCTCAACCGAAAGCTTAGCTAGGCTGGCTTCAGGATGGCGCGGGTTAAACAGATAGTTGCTGTTATGCGGCACAATCACCGTGGGTACTTTGAGCAGTAAAGCGCTGCCTTCACTCAGCCATTGTGACCCGAGCGAGCGGGTGAGATGCTGTTGCTGATGCCAATTTTCTGGCAGTTGCTTCTCAACACAGGCCTTGCTGGGAGATGACGGAAGCTCAATCCGCAGTAGGGTAAAGCGATCAGGTAGCTCATCAATGCTCATTTCAAAGTGAACGAGCACTTCAAGCAGCGCCGTGGCGGGCGAGTCTGCCAGGTACACTACCGGTTGGCCTTTGTGATGCCATCGGCCAGCAGTGATCGTGCCGCCTATGCCAGAGAGATCTGTGTAGTTGGATATACGCCAGTAAACGCTGGTCAAGCAGTAAACCCATAGTGGAGTTGCTGAAGTAGCTCTTCAACCGCTTCATAGCCAGGCGTGGTGGTGACAGCTGCCAAGGCGCTGATTCCCCCCAGCGCACGGCGAGGTTTCTCTAACCAACGAATAGCTTTCTCACGGTTGCCGAATACCTCTTCGGCGAGAATAACGATTCTACTCGTTCGGTAGAGGCGGTCTCCCTCGTCGGGCGTTAAGGGTTTTCCTTTTGAGCGCCGATGATCATGGGTGCGGCGATTGATAATTCCGACACCATAAGCATCAATGCCGTGCTCTTTACGTAGCCGTTCAAGGGCATCAAGTGGCACGCCGTTGCGGATCAGGTCATCCGAGCGCGCACCCGCAATACCGCCCATTAGCGCAATAACGTCACTTTCCACTGCATCAATAGTATCCATTGAAAAGCTCCTTTCTAATGGTTTATGACCTTAAGTATAGGATATCTTATTCTATCCGGCAATTTGCTGTAAATAATTGCGCAAATTGCCTAATGGAAGCGTTGTAAAGAGCAAACGTTGTAAAGAGTAACTGCTGTCAATTGTCAGCGTTACGCGTATAAATAGCCTGATAGTAGCGCTGCAGCGGGAGATAGACATGCGTACAGGATGGTCGGTACGAACGGGATGGTTAATAGTAGCGACAGCCATTGTGGTGGCGGGGGTATTAACCACCGTAGCCTCACATGAACCGTTCGAGTCCAAGCTGGTGCGCCTGGAAGCTCAGCGGGCGCTGCCCACGCTAGAGGCATCGCTTGAGCAGGCGTCGCCAGAGCTCAACGCGCTTTTTCTCAGCTACGCCGATGATCAGGCGCTGTGGATGAGCGCTTCTTTGGCGATTTTACGCCACGGCGATATGGCTCGCGATGTGCTGGTGGAGTACGGCTTATCGCCCCAGTTTCAGCAGGTGCTGGTGCGCTATGGGGCCGATGCCATATTGCCAATCAGCTACTTTCGCAGCCACGATGTCGCAACGCTAAGGGCTCAGCACTGG
Source organism: Halomonas sp. AOP13-D3-9 (assembly GCF_052379125.1). NCBI lineage: Bacteria > Pseudomonadati > Pseudomonadota > Gammaproteobacteria > Oceanospirillales > Halomonadaceae > Halomonas > Halomonas sp. AOP13-D3-9. The sequence goes on from NZ_JBQSYH010000005.1 coordinate 199,197, forward strand.
CTTGGAGAGCGCTACCAGCAGCTTAGCCGCTGGTGGGACGATGAGGAGGGCAGTGCGGATTCAGCGTTCACCCTTTACCGTCGCGGCCAGATGGGCATTGCGCTGCTGGAAGCCAATGGCCACGCACTGCTTAACCAGTTTGTGGTCAGTGAGCAAGGCGAGATTGAGTGGTTGCAGGGCGAGCGAGTCGTCGCAGGCGTCGGTGACTTCTTTACCAGCGGGCTACGCGATCTAGAAAGCCAGTGGCGGCGGGGCGACGCCATTGGCGCTGCCGATCTAGGCTGGGCCGGTGTCGATCTACTGGTCATGGCCAGCACCGTTAAGGTGCTGCGGGCGGGCAGGGCCGCTCGTGCTGCGCGGGTGGGGAGCGTTGAAGCCCAGGGCGCTCGCGTTGGTTTGCGCCAGGGAGTTGTTGCCACCAGCGGGCGTTTTGCGACCCTGCCGCGTATGGCCAAGATTGCAGCGGTAGCGGGCACCGCCTATGTGGTGGTTCGCCACCCAAGCCTGGTCAGCGCGCTGGGCGCCAACCTTTCTACCTGGCTAGGCTGGCCGGTATGGTTGGGCCAGTTTCTTATTTGGCTGGTTGTGCTACTGCCGGTGCTGATAGTGGCGCGATTTGCCTATCGCTGGCTGTTGACGCCGCTGCTGTGGCTGCTAGTGCCGTTGATGCGGGTATGTTTTAAAACTGCTAACCATGCGTTAGCCAAACGTACTCCAAGGCAAGTCGACGAGACTAACTAAGAAGATGGGATGTAACATAAACGTGGCGGCCTTAAGGCCGCCCCGTTTGTTTTCTATTGATCAACCGCAAGCGTTATTCCGGCAGGGCATAAACGGCAACCTGATCACCTACCTGATCTTTCAAAATGCTGTTGCCACCGGAAACAAAGGCGACGTATTGGCGACCGTTGTACTCGTAGACAGCAGGGTTCGAGACGGAGGGGGCTTCGGTCTGATCTGACCACAGCTCCTCACCGGTTTCCAGCGAGTAGGCACGCACCTTGGCATCCATGGAAGCGCCAATAAAGATAACGTCGCCAGCGGTGACCGCTGGGCCGCCAATGGTGGGCGAGCCCCAACTCTCTGGCATATAGAAACCGTACTGTTGCGATGCGCCGATGGGACGACGCCATTTGATATCACCTGTCGTCATGTCGAGGGCAACAAGCTCACCAAAGGGTGGTTCCCAGCAGGGCATGCCCAACCGATTGAGTGCGACCTCTAAACGCATTCCATAGGGCGCGCCTTCCTGTGGGGCAAAACCGCTTTCATTGCCGGAGCCGCTATCCGCTTTGTCATAATCTTCGCGATTATAGAGTTTTATGTACTGCACAATGTGCGAGGTATTGACGATCGCTGTCTGGCTTTCGGGGTCGAAGGCTACGCCGCCCCACTGAACGCCACCCGCGCTGATGGGAAAGCCAAGGGTGCCTTCGCCTTGGGTCGTCGGTGGGGTGTACATGCCTTCATAAGTGAGTTCGTCCCATAGCGCCGAGCACTCCCCAAAGCTAACCGCATCAGCCAGCGCCCAGACGTTGGGTTTCTCGGACTGATCTAACAGTGGCGCGGGTTTGGTGGGGAAGGGTTGAGTCGGCGCATAGACTTCGCCCTCAACACTACCGTCGCCGCTGGGTACTGGGCGCTCCTCAATTGGCCAAATATCTTCACCGGTTTCTCGATTGACCACAAACAGAAAGCCCATTTTGGTCGCCTGAATCAGCGCCGGGATCTCTTCGCCATCGACGGTAATGTCCATCAGCGTTGGGGCTGCGTTAATGTCGTAATCCCAAATATCGTGATGCACCCACTGGCGTGACCACACCACTTCGCCGGTCTCGATATCCACCGCGGTGGTGGATGTGCCTAAGGGCACCTCCTCGGTGCGATTGCCGCCCCAGTAGTTCGGTGAAGGGGAGGAAACCGGTAAATAGACTAGGCCAAGCTCTTCATCGGCGGACATATGCGTCCAGACATTGGCGGTGCCGCTCTGCTCGCGCATCTCATCAGACAGCGCCTGGAACGTCCATTCGAGCTCGCCGGTGCGGGCATTGATTGAAAATACGGTGCCAGGGGGAGCCTCTTCATAGGCCCAGTCCATGCCTGCCCAGCCAAGAATTAGATGGTCGCCCACCACAGTGGGTGGCTGTAGCAGCGACAACGGCCATTTTTCATTGGTGTCATTCCACTGGTTGACGTCCAACACGCCGTTATCGGCAAAGTTTGCGCACTGTTCACCGCTATCGGCATCGACCGCGAACAGTTGCGCATCCATGGTGCCCATGTAGATGATCTTTTGGCAGGGCTCGCCTGCTTCCGGGGTGTCCGCTTCCCAATAAGCCACACCGCGATTCTTCAGGGCGGGCTGGGTCAGCGCTTCGAGAGAGGACTGGGTATCGAAGCTCCATTTCTCTTCGCCATTTGCGGGGTCTAGGGCCAGGATCCGGTAGAACGGTGTGCCGATATACAGCGTGTCGTTGGCAAATACCGGCGTGGCAGACCAAACGGTCGCGGGTAAATCACCTGAACCATCCGCCACATCGCCAGTATGCACTTCCCAGACTTTTTCCAATTCGCCAACGTTGTCGGCATTAATCTGATCAAGCGGGCTATATTTCTGGGCGTTGAGCTGACCATGAAAACTGTCCCAGGTCGGCTCTCCAGGCACCAGCGGAATGGGGGCGGCGTTAGTCGCGTCTTCCGGTGTGTCGTTCTCTTGCTCCCCTGGCGATGCCTGTTCACCGGACGGTTCTTGAGCAGTGGGTTGCTGTGTATCTACTGATGACTCCTGAGCGAGTAGCGGCAAGGGCGTAAAGCCAATAGCCAGAGCGGTAATCGCGCCTAAGCCCGAAGTAACAAATTTAAACGGAGTGCTCGGGGCGGATAATAAAGTTGGCATGGGCAGCTCCTTAGGTGTGGGTGAGGCGTGCGTGACGCGCTGGGCGAACTATATCCACAATCAAACCGATCAGGCCGAGCACCATGGCAACGCCAATCCACCACTGATGGAGCAGCATTGCGGCAAAAAATGTACCGGCGAGCCCTAGCAGAATAAGCCCTCTCAGTGTGAGGGAAGCCCCGCGTGTTTTGACTTTCATGAGCAATAGCGCCATCACCGCAAGAACGCAACAGGCCACAATGGCAACCAGTGCCCCGAGTGTTCCCGTGACCCCGGTAAGTGGTGTGAAATAGGCATATAGAGCGATTGCAAGCCCGGCGAGTGAGGCTATCAGAAGGACGATAGCGCCCGATTTTGATGAGAGGGGTGACGACATAACGTGTTGGCCTCCTGCTGAGTGGAAAGCCTGACATTGAGGCTAATTCAACGTCAGAAATCGTTAGCACTATAACTTTAGCAGAAAACGGTACCTTTATGATCTGGGGGCCGTAACCTGATCAAATGTCGCAACACGTCGCACTGTTTTTTTTCAGTGGAGGTGAGGCATTGCAAAATTGCCTATCTCGAATAAACTAAACTAGTTGAACTAAGTCGTGTTTATCGGGAGAACTTCATATGGAGGCTATCAACATACACGAAGCCAAAACGCGCTTGTCGCAGCTAGTCGCGCGGGCTGCCGAGGGCGAGGGGTTTATTATCGCCAAAGCGGGTAAGCCGATGGCGCGGGTAACGGCGATTGACAGCCCTGTGCCTGGTCAGCAGAAGCGGCTAGGTTTTTTGGCAGGCCAGTTTAAAGTGCCTAATGACTTTGATCGGATGGGGCAGGAGGAAATAGCTGAGATGTTTGGAGGCTGATGTGAATCTGCTTCTGGACACGCATGTTTTGCTCTGGGCAGCGGCGTCACCGGAGCAACTCCCGGCGGATGCACTATCGCTGATCAACGACGAGAATAATAGGCTCTACTTTAGCGCCGCCAGCATCTGGGAAGTGGTGATCAAGAACAGCCTGCAGCGCCCTGATTTTCAAGTTGACCCGCACTTATTGCGAAGAGGGTTGGTGGATAATGGCTATTTAGAACTCCCCATCAGTTCACTGCATACACTTAACGTCGCTCATTTACCTAGCATTCATAAAGACCCCTTTGATCGGATTTTGGTGGCCCAGGCAGAGGCTGAGGGTTTTTTGCTAATCACAGCGGATGAGCTGGTGGCTCAGTACGCTGGCCCAATTAGAAAAGTATGAGCGTTTCGTTCGTGAGCCGTAGGTTAAAAATCTGTTTCGCTTAAAAGGCCCATCGACTAGATGGGCCTGATATGTTGGCGCTATGAACGACTCGCCAGCCATCCGCGCCAACCGCCAAATTCGCTGATGTCTTGTGCTTCGCCACCTTCATTAAGCGCTCCGGCGGTGCAAATAAAGCCACACTTCCAGCTACCGTCGGCAAGCTCCACTTGGCCTAAACCGAGCGGGGCGGGAATGCCTGCTAAAAAGCTGCCCACGCTTTCGATGGGCAGGTGCCACACTTCCACTTCAATGGCTTGGCCGTTTTCGTCGCGTAGCAATGCTGGGCGTTTGGGCGGCCCGCCTGCCAGGGCAAACAGCTTATAGCGCGGCGCGCTTTGGGTGGTGCTCACTAATACGCCGCCGCGTTCGGTCAATTGGTGGTTAAGCGGCAGTCCTTGCAGGTGTGCACCGCACACTACCAGCTCCATGGTGCCGTCTTGGGCATTGGTTAAGGGCTCAGATAACGCCGGATGGGCAACGCCTGTGGCACCTAGCGGCAGCATTAAGCGGGCTTCTATGGCTCGGGCGAGGGAGAGCAGCGTTAAGTCAGCAAACACCGGCCCAAACAGTGTCACGCCCACTGGCAAATCGCGCTCGCTAAAGCCTACAGGCACGGCCAGAGCACTGTAGTCGAGCAGGTTCATAAAGTTAGTCCAGGTGCCCAGGCGGGAGTTAACGCCGATGGGGTCCGCCGCCACTTCGGCCTTGCTTGGGTGCGTGACTGTGGTGGGCGAAAGCATGATATCGACGTTAGCGATTAACGCGTCGGCTTGGCGCTTAAATTCGGCGAGCTTATAGCGCGCATCGAAGGCATCCACGGCCAGTGGTGTAGCGCCGCCTTGGGTAATTTCAAACGTTACCGGGTGGATAGCGTCAGGATGGGATTGCATCAGCTCGCGAATAACATGGTAGCGTTCCGCCACCCAAGGGCCTTCGTAAAGCAGGCGTGCTGCTGCGAGTAATGGCGAGCAGTCCAACTCGACTTTCTCGCCGCCGAGAGCTTCCAGTTCGGCAATCGCTTGGTGCATTCCCTTGGTATACGCCTCATCGGTTTGCCACTGGGATTCCAGCGGCACGCCGAAGCGGAACGCCGCAGGGGCTTTGCCATAGCGTTTACCGTGCACAGCAAAGTCATGCTTCCGCGACCAAGCGCACTGATCATCATAGGCAGCGGTAATGCCGAGCACTTTAGCGGCATCGTCGGCGGTGAAGGTAAATAGGCTAATGGTGTCTAGGGTCGCGCAGGCGGGAACCACGCCTCGGGTGCTAAGCAGCCCAAGGCTTGGCTTGACCCCGTAAAGGTTATGGAAACAGGCGGGCACGCGCCCGGAGCCTGCGGTATCGGTGCCCAGCGCAAAGCTGACCATCCCCGCCGCGGTGACCACCGCCGAACCGCTGCTGGAACCACCGGGCACCAGCGTTGGATCGAAGGCATTAGCTGGGGTGCCATAAACTTCCAGCGCCCGCTCGCCGACCAAGCCCGTTGCAAACTGATCCAGATTGGTTTTACCCATCGGGATCGCGCCCGCATCGATCAACTGCTGCACCACAAAAGCATTTTCGGTTGGCGTATAGGCATACGCCGGGCTGCCAGCGGTGGTGGGTATCCCTGCGAGGTCGATATTATCTTTCATCGCAAAGGGAATGCCGTAAAGCGGCAGTGTTTCCGGCGATTCGCCTTCCAGGCGCTGTAGGTAAGGCGCCAGTTGCTCTCGCGTTAAACGAGTAATCCAGGCAGGCTCTTTGCCGTGGCTTTCAGCTTGGGCTAGCAGCTCGTCGATTAACGCAGCGGGGGTAAGCTCACCCTGTTGGTAGGCGGTGTGAAGGGTCGCAATATCCAGTGATGCGATGGGTAACATTATTAAACTCCTATCTGTGAACGGTGACCGTCATTAAACGTTGATACTGAAAGTAGCTCACCCACCCGCCAGGGGTGAGTCGAAAGCACTATCTGCCAACCGTTTTGGCTGCGCTCTAAGTAGTCGAAGCAAAGGCTGGCGCGCCAGCGTAAAGCGCCTTCAGTTAAGTCACTTACTGGTTCAAATAAAGCTGCTAGATTGGCCGTTGCTGAGCGAGGGGTAATCGCTATGGCGTATTCGCCCAGCTGCAGCCAGCGAAGGTGGCCTTGCTCATCGCAACGAACTACTTCTTCAACGGCGTTACCGGAAAGCCGCTGCCAGTGCTCAACGTAGAGCCCATGGGGGTGCCGCTCTTCTAGGGTGGTGTCATCAAGCCAGCGTAGTAGGCCAACATCACGCTCTAAACTGGGGCAAAGATCCTGATAGCGGTGCCATATGCATAGCCCTTCTTCGATTTGGGTAACGCCCGCAAAGGCGGTCAGGCTTGCCAACCACTCAAGCTGTGATCGGTTGCACGCTTCTAGGCCGGTAATGCCGGAAAAATCCGGGCCGTTGGCAGGTAGGCGTAAATCAGCATGCCAGTGCTCGCCCTGGAGCCAGACAACCTGGCTGGTAGTATCGGTCTGTTGGTAGGGCTCGGTGGCGGGCTCGGCATAAAGCGTGCGCTGCCAACCCCCACGAAATTCGCGCGGGATACTGGGTAAGGAAGCGCTCATTATGGGGTTTCCTTATGCTTGCCGTGCTGGCCAAGGCTGCCCACTTCGCGGGCGCCATCGGGCAGCGCGATTTCTCCCTGGGCTAGCCGTTCACGCAGGTATTTAAAGGTTTGAATCGTTTGCGCGTAGAGATGATCCCCCGCTTTAAGCGGTGGGTAATATGCTTGGCTGTGGCGGGTCACCAGCTCGGGCAGCGGGGCGACCACGGTGTGATAATCGCAGGCGAAAAATAGCGGGAAAGAGTAGCGTTCTTCCTTTACTTTACGCACCCGATGAGAGGTGGCGACAAACTCGCCGTTGCTCCATATCTCCAGCATATCGCCGATATTGACCACCAAGGCGTCGTCTCGAAACGGCACATCAATCCATTCACCCGCGCCGTTCATCACCTCAAGACCCGGTGCGGTGGGGAGCAATAGGGTGAAACACTCATAATCTGTATGGGCACCAATGCCCTGAGCATCTTCGGCATCGGGGTTATAGGGGTAGTGAATCAGGCGCAGCTGGCTGGGCGGTTTAGTCACATGGTGAAGTAGGTGGTTCTCTTTAAGCCCTAACGCTAGGGCAAAGCCGCCCATCAGTGTGCGGCCAACCTGGTAGGCCGCGTCATAATAGGCTGCGACCGGCTCGCGAAAGTGCTCAAGGTCGGGCCAGGGATTGGGGCCGAGCAGGGGAGTGCCTGCCAAGACCTCAGGATCATCGCTGGGGAGTTCAAAGGCGAGATCAAAAGCCTCTTTCATATCCGGCTTTTTGGGATCCGGCGACTCTTCACCGGGCGGCACATAGCCCCGGTGGTGGTGGTAAAGACCAATATAGCGCTCCATTTTGGTCTCGGTTGGCTGGGCAAAGAAGCGCTTGGCTTGGCTGATTAGCCCTTCGCGAAGGGAGCGATCAATGCCGTGCCCCACCATTTGAAAGAAACCCACCTCGCGGGCGGCGCGGCCAAGTTGCTCGGCAACGGCTTGGCGCGCGCTTACATCCCCATGTAGCAGGTCATGAATATCGATCACTGGGATCGCCTGAAAATCGGCGAGGCGCTGATCGTTCGTTGATTGGCTCATGGGGTTGCCTCCGCTTCACTGCTAAGCACCACGATGGGCTGCCCGGGGGCAATCGATGCTCCCTCTGCAAGCGGCAGGCGAACGACGCGGCCACCACAGTGGGCGGTGATCTCAACTTCCATTTTCATCGATTCCACCAGTGCCACCGGTTGGCCAGCGGTTACCTGCTCACCTTCTGCAACCAGTAACTTCCAAAGGCTGCCGGTGACGGGGCTTTCGATGCCTAGCTCGTTGTCATCCAGCGCTGTTACTTCGGCGCTTTCCGGTGCCTGATCTTCGAATGTGAACTGGCCATTGGCCCGCCAAGCGGCCATTTCTGCCTGGAAAGCGGCTTCGCGCTTGGTGCGGAAGGTCTCAATCGCTTCAGCATTTTTATCGATCTCGGCTTGGTAGTCCGCTAGGCGAAAACGTGCGGTTTCAATGGATAGATCATATCGACCATGGGGAAAGTCGCGGCGAATTTGCTCAAGCTCTTCGTGGCTGACTTCATGAAAACGCAGTTGATCAAAAAAGCGCAGCAGCCAAGGGTTCTCGAAGTGTGCCGTGGTGCGGTAGCGGTTCCACATTTGCAGCGTACGGCCAACAAACTGGTAGCCGCCGGGGCCTTCCATACCGTAAACGCACAGGTAAGCGCCGCCAATGCCCACGGAGTTTTCCGCTGTCCAGGTGCGCGCGGGGTTGTATTTGGTGGTGACCAAGCGCTGGCGCGGATCTAGCGGTGTGGCGACCGGCGCCCCCAGGTAGACATCCCCCAGCCCCATGACCAGATAGCGGGCATCGAAGACGATATCGCGCACTTGCTGTTCGCTTTCCAGGGCGTTTATACGGCGAATAAAGTCGAGGTTGCTGGGGCACCAGGGCGCATCCGGGCGCACGCTGCGCTGGTATTTGTCGATGGCTTCCTGGCAGGCGGGGTCGTCCCAGGAGAGCGGCAGATGAACCACCCGCGACTCCACTTCCAGCGACTCCACATCGACCAGCGCCTGCTCGGCGTGTTGCAGATGGGTGAGCAGTTCATCCAGGGGCAGTTCCAAGGGCTCATAGTGAATCTGCAGCGAGCGAATACCAGGGGTTAATTCCCGCAGACCGGGCAGCGAATGCTCCCGCAGCCACAGCATCCAGGCGTGTACCCGAAAGCGCAGCGCGATATCCAGCTCCATGGCGCCGAACTCGATCAGCAGGAAATCATCCCCGGCGCGGCGGTAGACAATTCGCTCACCGGCTTGCTCGGCGGCTACGTCGCGCACAACAGGGGTGTCACGCTCTGGCTGAATCTCTTCGACGGGCGCTGCTGTGAGAGATGCCAGTTGGTCTAGCTGGCGCTCTTCCAGGGTGCGAGCGGTGTTAAGACTGACCGGGACAAAGCGTACTTTATCGCCCGCGGCGAGCTGTCCCAGCTTCCAGCGTTCGGCGCGGATTACGGTGGCGGGGCAGACAAAGCCGCCAAGTGAAGGCCCATCGGGGCCCAGAATAACCGGCATATCGCCGGTAAAGTCGATAGTGCCAAAGGCATAGGCGTTATCGTGAATATTGGAGGGGTGCAGGCCTGCTTCGCCGCCGTCGGCGCGTGCCCACTCGGGGCGTGGGCCAATCAGCCGAACCCCGGTGCGGCTAGAGTTGTAGTGAACCTCCCACTCATGATCAAAAAAACGCTCGATATCGTTATCGGTAAAAAAGTCCGGCGCACCGTGGGGGCCGTAAAGTACCGCCACTTGCCAGGTTTTACCGCTGCTTTTATTGCCAAAGGTTGGAATGATCGTCTTATCAAGCTGAGCCGCCGAGGTAGGCGAGAGCAGAGGTAAATCTAGCATATCGCCGCTTCTTAGCGCGCGGCCGCCGTGGCCGCCAAACTGGCCCAGGGTAAAGGTACTGCGGGAGCCCAGGTAACGAGGGCAGGCAATACCGCCGCGTACCAATAGATAGGCGCGGGCGCCCGCGGCGGCTTTGCCTAGGGTTAGGGTGGCACCGGCAGGTATATCCACCACCTGCCAAAAGGCGATGGCTTCTCCATCCAGCGTGGTCGGCAGCTCGGCACCTGCCAGCACGATCTGGGTCGCACGGTGAAAGCGTAGCGTTGGGCCGGTGAGGGTGATTTCAAGCCCGGCGGCATCGGTGGGGTTATCCAGCAGGCGGTTGCCCAGGCGAAATGACCAGTCATCAAATGGCCCGGAAGGCGGCACACCCACATCCCAGTGGCCCTGGCGACCTGGGAAGTCCTGAATCGTCGTCATTGTGCCAGGAGCGATCACCTCTACGACGGGGGGCGCCCACTCAAGGGTAGCAAGCCAGTGCGTATCCAGGTCGGCATGTTGAAAACGCTCGGCACGCAGCACATGGGCCAGCCAGCTGCGGTTAGTAGTGATGCCATAAACACTGGCGGTATCAAGCGTTGCAGCTAACTGCTCAATAGCAGCGTCGCGGCTGTCGGCGTGAGCGATTACTTTGGCTAGCATGGGGTCGAAGAGCGCTGAGATCTCAAGCCCGGCTTCTATGGCGTGGTCGATACGCAGGCCGTCAGCCTGTGGGAAATCAACCTCAGTCAGCAAACCTGCGCTGGGGCGAAAATCGTGGGCGGGGTCTTCGGCGTAGAGGCGTGCTTGCACTGCGTGACCGCTGGGGGCGAGATCTTTTGTCAGTGTTTCAAGCGTGGGCAGTTGGTTTGCGCCCAGTTTTACCATCCACTCAACGATATCAATGCCATACACCATCTCGGTGACGCCGTGCTCAACCTGGAGCCGGGTATTCACTTCAAGGAAATAGAACGCTTCACGTTCGGTGTCATAAATAAACTCGACGGTACCGGCGCTGCGGTAGTTGACCGCTTTGCCCAACTGAACAGCGGTGGCGTGCAGCGCCTGGCGAACATGTTCCGGCAGATTAGGGGCCGGGCACTCTTCGAGCACTTTTTGGTGGCGGCGCTGGGTCGAGCAGTCTCGCTCGCCGAGCGCGACCACATTGCCCTGGCCATCGCCAAAGAGCTGCACTTCGATATGGCGGGCGCGGGCGATATAGGCTTCCAGAAACACGCCGCCATCGCCAAAGTTGCGCTCGCCAAGGCCTTTGACCGAGTCAAAGGCGCGCTCTAACTCTGCAGCGGTTTGGCACACTTGCATACCGATGCCGCCACCACCGGCGGTGGATTTGAGCATCACCGGGTAGCCAATCTGCTCGGCATTTTTGAGTGCTTCATCAACGTTTGTAAGCAGCTCGGAGCCGGGTACTAGCGGTACACCGGCTTTTTCGGCCAGCGCACGCGCTTGGTGTTTAAGACCAAACTGCTCAATCTGTTCGACGGTTGGGCCTAAAAAGGTCAGCCCTGCGGCATCGCAGGCAGCGATAAAGCGGGTGTTCTCTGACAAGAAGCCGTAGCCGGGGTGCACTGCCTGGGCGCCGCTCTGCTGGGCAATGGCGATCAACTTATCGATATTAAGATAGGTATCGCTGGCGCCGCCCTCGCCGAGAGAGTAAGCCTCATCGGCTTGGTGAACATAGGGCGCGTCACGATCCGCATCGGCGTAAACCACCACGCTGCCCACACCGAGCGCTTTCAGCGTGCGTAAAATGCGTGCGGAAATGGCGCCGCGATTGGCAATCAGAACTTTGCTAAACGTTGTATTGATGGACATGGCACTGCCTGCAAACAAAGGCGGGTCGTCCCGCAGAATAATAGGCCTTCCGGAGTCGTCTCCAGGGCTTTAGTGCTGTGGCCAAGTCAGGAGAGACGCGAAAACGCTGTGAACCCATCCGTGGGCGCTCGGCTTTTTCATCTGACCGCCATGGATGGCGGGAATGCCGGAATTGCATGGCGGTCTTTCCGGCCCTGAAAAAGACGTTTCGCTTACTCTCCTGACTTGATCAGCGCCTATTCTCATATCAGCCCCAAACCAATAGCTCGATGGGCGTTGGGTTGTAGCCGTTGCAGGGGTTGTTGAGCTGAGGGCAGTTGGAGACCAGCACGATTACATCCATCTCAGCGATCATCTCCACATACTTGCCCGGCGCGGAGATGCCGTCTTCAAAGGTCAGCCCGCCGTCGGCAGTTACCGGCACGTTCATAAAGAAGTTGATGTTGTGGGTGATATCGCGCTTGGTCAGGCCGAACTCCGGATAGTTGGCGATGGCCTGCATCCAGTTATCCCGGCAGGAGTGCATATGACGCTTTTCCAGGTCGTAACGCACGGTGTTGCTTTCGCTGGCGCAGGCGCCGCCCAGAGTGTCGTGACGGCCGCAGGTATCGGCGCTGATCGTCAGCATGGCGCGGCCTTCACTGGACATTAGCGTCGTGCCTGCGGTGAGATAAACCGCGCCCTGTTCGCGTACCGTATCCATAGCGCTATAGCGTTCGCTGGTATCGTCAGCGCTAAAGAACAGGGTGTCGGCGGCCTGGTTACCCTCTAAATCGAGAATGCGCAGGGTTTGGCCGCGCTTGACGGTGCCGATGTAGTGATCGCCTGCGTTCACCGTTGTGCGGCTCAAGGCGTTTTCTGGGCGTAGGGTGCTTTCAATAATCATGTGGCGTCTCCCTTATAAGCCGAGGTGGTAAAGGCGGTTATTGGCAAAGCCACGCGCGTTTTCAGGCCGTGAGCGGTAGCAGGGGTCGTCTTCTGTCACTGGCTCGGCGGTGCCGAGGGCAATGTCCACGCCACGGTGGGGGTAGTCAGCACTGGGATCTAGGGGGTGAGGGCAAGTATGTAACAGGACAAGCGTGTCCATCTCAAAGCGCAGCGTGACGCTTTTGCCCGGCTGGCAGTGGCCGGGCACATAGCGCAGCTTGCCTTCGTCGTCGCTTTCTACCCGAGAAAACAGGTTGAGGTTGGCCGCCATATCCCGACGGCCCAGGCCGTACTTAGCAAGCTCCACCAAAAAGGCGTCGAAGCCAGTAAGCGTCCAGTCGTTGTGAGCCTGCTGATAGCTGACCGGCTGCCAGCCTTTTTTCAGCAGATGATGGGGCATCAGGTTGCCGCCAACGCTGTCGTGCCAGCCCAGATCGTCATGAGTGATAGAGGCGAAAATGCGCCCCATATCTGAGTAAAGGCAGTGGCCCTGGGTAAGCTTAAAGGTGTGCTGGCCCTTCAAGGTATCGGGCAGGTTTAAGCGTTCCAGCAGGTTTTCCGGGTTGTAGCATAAAAGCCCCACGTTGCTGTCGGCATCCTGCGCGGTCAGGGTCAAGGTGGTGCCGCGGCGCAGGCGCAGCGACCAGTGATGCCCGCCGGGTAAATGGGTGGTGTAAGCGGGTTGGCTATTTATAACAGCGTCTGTCATAGCAGCGTCTCCTGGGTGTGGGTTTTCAAGCCGCCTTGGCTAAGCGCTTCTTGGAGTGCTGTTGATGGGCGGTCTCGCGAGATGGGCAGGTCGTAGGTGATCGTGGCGCCATACGCCTCCGGTGCCTGTGGGTCGTGGCGGGTTTTATCGAATACCCATAGCCGTGTACCCAGCTCGAAGGCCTCTTTTAAATCGTGGGTGATCATAAAAATCGTCAACTGCTGCTCTTGCCACAGGCGGTTGATCAGCACGTGCATGTCCTGGCGAATGCCTGGGTCCAGGGCGCCGAAAGGCTCATCCAGTAGCAGTATGCGTGGTCGCATCATTAGTGCCTGGGCAATGGCCAGGCGCTGCTGCATACCGCCGGAAAGCTCATGAGGGTATTTATTAAGCGCGTGGCCCAGGCCGACTTCTTCAATCCGAGCGCGCGCTTTTTCTATTGCGCGGCGCTTGGCGGCACCGAAGCTTTTGCCCAGCAGTTTTGAGCTGTGTAACTCATCGGCAATCATTACGTTGCCGAGCACGGTTAAGTGGGGGAACACCGAGTACTTCTGAAACACCACGCCGCGATCTGGTCCTGGCTCATTGGGAATGGGCTGATCATCCAGGGTTAAGCTGCCGCGCGAGATGGCTTCGGTACCTAACAGCATTTTCAGAAAAGTCGTTTTACCGCAGCCTGAAGCACCCACTAAGGTGACAAATTCCCCAGGCTCAACGCTGAAATTAAGATTTTCGAGCACTACATGATTGCCGTAGTGCTTTTCTAGCCGTTTGGCCGCCAGCAGGCTCATGAGTTATCTCCTTCACCTGAGTGGTACCAAGGGAATGCCAGTCGCGATACCCAGGCCAACAGCTGGTCAAGCAAAAACGCCAGCAGGGTGATCCAGGCCACGTAGGGCAGAATCACGTCCATGGAGAGGTAGCGGCGCACCAGAAAAATGCGGTACCCAAGCCCTTCCTGGGCGGCAATGGCTTCGGCGGCGATCAAAAACAGCCAAGCGGTGCCCAGCGCCAAACGGGTGGCGTTTAGTAGCCGTGGGGTAAGTTGTGGCAGCAGAACTCTTAACAACACCTGCCAGGAGCTGGCGCCTAAGGTTTGCGCTTTGATTAACTGCTCATCAGGCAGCCGCAGGGCGTGGCCTTGTAGGTCACGAATAAGAAAGGGCGTTACCCCAATCACAATCAGTGCAATCTTGGCGGCTTCGCCGGTGCCAAAGGCGATAAATAAAATCGGCAGTATCGCCATGGGGGGAATCAGTGAGGCGACGGTGACCAGCGGCGAGAACTTGGCACGAAGGATGGGAATGCCGCCGTTTAAGATGCCCACGACCAGGCCAATCAACGCGCTGATACCCACACCAATGACGATGCGCTCCAGGCTTGCGAAGGTGTCTGTCCACAGCACCACCTCTCCTGTACGCACGTTCTCAGCGGTGGCTAAATGGTAAAAAGTGCTGGCCATGGTCGAGGGCGTAGGCAGCAGGCGGTCATCAGGGTTTTCCGCCAGCCTTGCATTGGAGAGGCTCATATACAGCATCGCCAATAGCAAAAAAGGCAGTAGGCCTAAAAGCCAGCGGCTGCCCCGGGAGGGCGCTAGGTTAATCAATCGCTTCATGGCGGTTGTCCACAGAAGATGAGTGCAGAGGGAGCGGCTGGCGCCGCTCCCATCGCGCTAATGCAGGAGGAACCTGTTACTGAGCATCAAGGTAAGCTTGGGTAAAGCTAGGGTCGAAGCGCAGTTGCACATTGCTCTCATCGCCGAATACGCCACTGGGGGTTTCGATGCCGACCACGCCTGCATTGGGTGCCATATCGCCGAGTAGACCGTGCTCAAAACTGAATTCGGCGACGCGCTCCATGGTGTCAAGCAGTTCGGGGTTCTCCATCAACTCGATAGCTTCGGCAGGGTCGGTGTAGAGGTAGGTGGCGTCTAACTGATTACGATAGCCCTCCACATCAGTGCCTGCAGCGTCAGCCATAATGCTCAGCGCGTTCTCGTCGTCTGCTTCGATCAAGTCCATCACTTCGTACCAAGCGCCTACCAGGGCATGACCAAGTTCTGGGTTGTCCGCCAGGGTTTGGGTGTTGACGACCATCATGTCGAGGATTTCACCGGGAATTTCCGCTGAGGTGTACACCACGTTACTGTCGGGCATCTCAGCAATAGCGCTTAGCTGTGGGTTCCAGGCGGCCACGGCTTCGGTGGTGTCGCTAGAGAAAAGACCAACAATATCCGCATCGGAGGTGTTGACGGTTTCGATATCGCGTTCGGTTAGGCCGACGCTCTGAAGGGCGCGAGCGAGAAAGTAATGGGAGACGCTGAACTGAACGAGATTGACCTCGCGGCCTTCGATATCGGCGAGATCGTCACTGCCTTTGAGCACAATGCCGTCGTTACCGTTGGAGTAGTCGTTAATAATCAGTGCGGTGGAGTCAACGCCACTGGCGGCGGGGATTGTCAGCGCATCCATATTGGTCATGGCGCAGCCGTCAACGTTTCCCGAGGTAAACTGGTTAATTGACTCGACGTAGTCGTTGACCTGCACCACATCGATGCTGATGCCGTACTCGTCGGCCCATTTGTCGACGACGCCTTCAACATCGGCGTAGGCCCAGGGCATCCAGCCCGCATAAATCGACCAGCAGACGCTGAATTCATCGCGCTCTTGGGCCTGGGCAGAAGTAACCGAGAGTGGGGAGGTAAGAGCGGCTATCACCAGGGCAGCCGATAGCGGCGCAAGAGATAGGCTTTTCGAGGTACGCTTTAGGGATACACGATTTGGGGAAATACGCTTGCAACGGGTCATGGCAGCCTCCAGCGGCTAAGAGAAAACTCGGGGGCATCGGCGCATCACTGCACCTTATCCTCCCGGGCTTTTGTCCCGCCGTGTAACCTAACGCCTTAGCGTTAGGTCGATTGCTCTCGGACCAGCCACAGCCATCAGGGGGCGTACGTTGATGGTGTCGGAACCCTAGCGATCTATTGGAAACTAAATTGTGTGGCAGCGTTAGCCACCGATACCCCGTTTGTTACGCTTAGATACAAGGCAAAATCGTGGCCGATTCAATCTAAATCTTTCCGTTTCAGATAATTACCGTACAGAAGCCTGCAGAGCGGCAGGGGCATGGGCCCGCTGCATGCATCTTAATAGTGCGAAAAAGTAGGCTTCTGCACTGATTTGTGTCGCCTGGTTAGCGTCAAAGAGGTGTTTTACTGCCCTTACCAGGAATTTCCCGCACCAGGCGTGGCATCAAGAACCCCGGTAAATGATCGCGCAGTTGAGCAACGAGCTCACGGGCTTCACTATCCGGCACATCAAAATGCGCAGCGCCCTGCACGGGGTCTAATACATGTAGGTAATAGGGCAAAATGCCCGCTTCAAATAGCCGTTCCGATAGCGCTGCAAGCGCACTGACGCTATCGTTCACTCGGCGCAGCAGTACGCTCTGATTGAGTAGCGTCGCCCCGGCTTGTTTAAGCCGCGTGCAGCCATCAACGACTGCCTGGTCAATCTCGTTGGCGTGGTTAATATGCAGCACCACGACTTTTTGTAGTCGGGTGGTGGATAACCAATTGAGTAGGGCGTCATCAATGCGGTCAGGAATCACGACCGGTAGGCGGGTATGAATGCGTAGCCGCTTAAGGTGCGGGATGCTTTCTAGCTGTTCCACCAGCCATGCCAATTGGCGGTCATTGGCGGCCAGCGGGTCGCCGCCAGAAAGAATCGCCTCGTGGATAGTGGTGTCGTTGCGTAAGTAGTCGAGGGCTTCCTGCCACTGGGCTCTGGAAGGCGAATTGTCGCTATAGGGAAAATGGCGGCGAAAGCAGTAGCGGCAGTTAATGGCGCAGTTAGGGCTGGCGATCAGCAGCACCCGGCCCGCATACTTATGAATCAACCCTTTAGCGGGCCGGTGGTCGGCCTCTTCCAGGGGGTCAACAACATAGCCCTGAGGTGTGAGCGCTTCCTCGCCTAGCGGTATTACTTGGCGCAGCAGCGGGTCGTTTATGTCGCCATAGGCTATTCTGTTGAGATACGCTTCAGGCACGCATACCTCAAACAGTTCGTGGCCTAACTTGGCGCCGGGCAACCATTCGCGGCTGAGCCCCAGCCGTTGGCATAGTGCCTGAGGGTCGCGAATGGCATGGGAAAGTTGCTGCTGCCAAGTGGGTCGTGCCATTGAGCTGCCATGGCTTTGCGTTTCAGACGCGGCAATAATGATGTTCTCCTGCAAAAAAGCCCTCCTTCGGGTTATCATGCGGCGCACTGATCACAAGCGTGAAGCTGCGGCTTCGCAGACAAAGTCGTTAAGAATAGGTAATTGAGAGGCAATATGGCGAACTATTCTACCAATGAATTTAAAGGCGGTCTGAAAGTAATGCTCGACGGCGATCCTTGTTCGATCGTTGAGAATGAGCTGGTCAAGCCGGGTAAGGGGCAGGCGTTTAACCGCGTTAAGCTGCGCAACCTGATGACCGGCCGCGTGGGTGAGAAGACTTTCAAGTCCGGTGACTCGCTGGAAGGTGCTGATGTCATGGATTTGGAGATGGAATATCTCTACACCGACGGTGACATGTGGCACTTTATGAAAACCGATGGCTCCTTCGAGCAGTACGCGGTGGAGAAGAAAGCCTTAGGTGACACCGAGAAATGGCTCAAGGAGCAGGTGCCCTACATTATTACGCTTTGGAATGACAAGGCGATCTCTGTGACGCCGCCCAATTTCATTGAGTTGGAAGTCGTTGAAACAGATCCTGGCTTGAAAGGCGATACTGCCCAAGGTGGCTCTAAACCTGCGACGCTGTCGTCTGGCGCTGTTGTCCGCGTACCGCTATTTATTAATCAGGGCGAAGTATTGAAAATTGATACCCGCAGTGGCGACTACGTCTCCCGCGCTTAATCACTTTTTACTCGCACTTTTTGATGGCCACGCCTTGTGCGTGGCCATTTTTACTTGGGAATCGTGTGTCTAAGGAGCAGTGATGGCCATTGACTGGCAACCCTCGGCGTCAATTGAAACGCTCCACGCTCGCGCGCGGTTAATGGCCAAAGTGCGAGCTTTTTTTGCCCAGCGTGACGTGTTGGAAGTAGAAACGCCGGTGCTGGGGCAGGGGGGCAGTACGGATGTGCATTTGGTGTCGCTGCACACCTTGGCGCGGACGGATAAAGGTCAGCGCCGCCTGTGGCTGCAAACCTCCCCTGAATTTCATATGAAGCGGCTGTTAGCGGCTGGCAGTGGGCCGATCTTTCAGCTCGCCAGAAGTTTTCGCGACGCTGAAATCGGCGCCCGCCACAATATCGAATTCACCATGCTGGAGTGGTATCGACCACAGTTTACGCTGGAAAAGCTGATTAATGAGGCCGCTACCCTGGTCATGTCGCTGCTACCCAGTTTCCCGGGACCGCTTGTGCATTACCGCTACCGGGAGCTGTTTCATACTCACTTAGAGGTTGACCCTTTTACCACCTCGCTGGAAAAGCTGCGCTCATTGGCCGCTAAGCGGGCGCAAATGACTGCCCAGTCCTTAGCTGGCGAAGGCCGTGATACCTGCCTTGACCTGTTGATGAGCATGGTGATCGAGCCGCAGCTAGGCCAGCATGAGCTAAGTGTGGTGATTGATTACCCGGCAAGCCAAGCAGCCTTGGCGCGCCGCCACCAAGATGCCGACGGTGAATGGGTAGCGTCCCGCTTTGAACTGTATCTAAACGGTATTGAGTTGGCCAACGGCTACGATGAGCTGACCGATGCGGCTGAGCAGCGCGCCCGCTTTGCTGAAGATAACGCCGAGCGCCGCCGGTTAGGTTTACCGGAAGTGGATATCGATGAGCGCCTGCTGGCCGCCCTTGAACACGGGATGCCGGCAGGTGCCGGGGTGGCGCTGGGGATTGATCGTTTGATTCAACTGGCACTAGGTAAGGCGCGTCTGGAAGAGGTGCTGGCGTTCTCGACACCCAATTGCTAGGGGCGGCGTAAGCCTAGGGCCTAAGCTTAAGCCTCGATGCGTTTAAGTAGGAACACCAACGGCACCGTGGCGATGTAGATTAGCCCCAGCCAGGTAAAAATGTCGTTAAAGGCCAGTACTTGGGCCTGCTGTGAGACTCTCTGGGCCAGCATCGCGACGGCGGCGTGGTAGGCATCGGGCACCGAGCCGGCGAGCATCGTCTGGTACTTGGCGATCTCTGCCACCACCACTTCACGGCTGGTATCGATGGCCGGAATCAGTTGGTTCCAGTGAAAGTCCTCGCGAATATCGCGCACGGTATCAAGCAGCGCCAGCCCAATAGCGCCACCCAGGTTGCGCATTACACTGAACAGCCCGCTGGCGTTGCCCACCTCACTGGGCGGCAGCGTGCCCATGGCGATACGTGAGGCTGGGATGATACACATGATCAGCCCCATGCCGCGTACGATCTGGGGCACGCAGAACTGCCAGAAACCCGACTCGACGGTGAGGTTGCTGTTCATCATGGTGCCCACGCCAACCAGCAGCAGGCCAATGAACAGCATAATGCGCAGGTCAAGGCGGTTGGTCAGCTGACCGACGACCGGTGCACACAGAAACATCGTTACCCCGGTGACAAACATCACTTGGCCGATCTGCAGGCTCGAATAGCCGCGCACAAAACCGAAGAACAGCGGCAT
The DNA here is from genome assembly GCF_052379125.1 of Halomonas sp. AOP13-D3-9. NCBI lineage: Bacteria > Pseudomonadati > Pseudomonadota > Gammaproteobacteria > Oceanospirillales > Halomonadaceae > Halomonas > Halomonas sp. AOP13-D3-9. The sequence continues at coordinate 218,918 of NZ_JBQSYH010000005.1, forward strand.
GATGTAGACCAGCCCATAGAGCGCAATGCCGATGATAAAACCCATTCCCGCGCCGATCGCGAAGTTGCGGTTGGCAAAAGCGCGCAGATCGACAATCGGGTGGTCGTGGCGCAAGGTGCGGGTAAAAAACCACACCCCCGCTACCAGACAAGTCAGGCTGAACAGTATGATCCGCTGGCTGGCGAACCAGTCGTCGCCGGGCCCCTCCTCAAGCACAAACTCCAGCGAGCCGAGAAACAAGGCGATCAGTATCAGCCCGATGACGTCCAGGTTGCGCGCTACCGCGTGGTTAGGCTTGTCGATATCTAAGTAAGACCACGCCAGCCAGCAGACCAGCACACCGGGAATCACGTTGGCCAGGAACAGCCAGTGCCAGCTCAGTGTGTCGGTAATATAGCCGCCTACCGTGGGGCCGACCGAGGGGGCCATGGTCACCACCATACCGATCACTGCCTGGACGCTGCCCATCACCCGCCGGGGAAAAATTGAAAAGCTCACTGCCTGGGTAATGGGGATCATCGCCCCGCCCATAAAGCCTTGAATGGCCCGCAGCACGATGAGTTGCTCAATCGAAGTGGCCAGCGCGCAGCCGAGGCTCGCCAGGGTGAAACCGACGCAGGAGAGGGTGAAGGCCACTCGGGTCGAGAGGATCCGCATCAGCATGCCCGACAGCGGGATCATCACAATCTCGGCGATCAGGTAGGCGGTCTGCACCCAGGAGATCTGGTCTTCGCTAGCCGACAGACCCGCTTGGATCTCGTTGAGCGAACTGGCGACAATCTGAATGTCCAGAATCGCCATAAACATGCCAAACACTGCGGCGATGAAGCCGATGCGCTGCGGCCAGGGCGGCATATCGCTGACGCCTGGGACTGAACCTGCGGCCACGTTGCTCACGAATCGGCCAGAGTGCCGGAAGTTGTGGCCATCGGACGATGACTCTCTTCGGTCGCATCATCCTTTCGAGGGTTCAAATCACGGGTATCGACTTCTGGCACTGCAGATAACCCAGCGCGCAACCTGCCTAGCGCCTCGGCGGGGCCGGTAACGCGAATTTTGACCGGTACCCGCTGGACGATTTTGTTGAAGTTGCCGGTGGCATTGTCCTGGGGCAGCAGGCTGAACTCGGTACCGGTGGCTGGCGACAAGCTGTCGACCACCCCCTGGTAAGTGATGTCCGGGTAGGCATCCAGGTGCACTTCGACCGGCTGGCCGACGCGGATCCGGGCGAGCTGGGTTTCCTTAAAGTTGGCCGCCACGTAGGCCGAATCAATCGGCACTAACTGCAGAAGTGTCAACGACGGCTGTGCCAGCGTACCGGTCTCGACCCTCAGGTTACCGATCACCCCATCGCGAGGGGCGACGATTTGGGTCTTGTCCAGTTGGTGGCGAGCATAGTCAAGATCGGCGCTGGCAGCGTCTAGATTAGCCTCGGCGCGGGTTACATCGCTCTCGGCGACGGCCAACTGTCGCCGGGCCGATACGACGGCGGCACGGCTTTTAGCCAGGTTGGCTTCGGCAACCCGCAGTGTGGCTTGGTCGTCCTCGCGCTGCTGGCGCGAGGCATAGTTGTTGGCAGCCAGGGAGGAGGAGCGTTCGAGGTGCTGACGCGCCTGATCAACGTTAGCCTGGGTGGCCTGCTGCTCCGCTATAGCTTGATCGATAGCTGCTTGTTGGAGTTCCACCTGGCGACGGGACTGAGCAATCGAGGCCGCCGCCACGGCCTGCTGCGCCTCAGCCTGGGTGACCTGGTCGTGGTAGCTTTCGGCGTCCAGGCGTACGAGTAAATCGCCTTGTTTCACTATCTGGTTGTCGTCCACCGCTACTTCGGCGACCCGCGCTGAAAGCTCGGCGCGCACCGCGACACTGTCGGTGCGCACATAGGCGTTGTCGGTTTCTTCGATAAAACGACCGGTTTGCCACCAGCCCAGCCCCCACCAGGCTAACGCCGACAAGGCAATAAGCCCGACCAGTAAGATGAGTAGTTTGCGCTTAGCTTTTCCGTTGGATCCTGCCTTTCGACCCGTGACTGAATCGTCGCGCTGGTGTTCGCTCTGGTGTTTGGCCTGAGCCTCGCTGCGCTTGCCATCCGTTGTCATGGCCACTCCTCAATACCTACCGTCACAAAGGGGCTTTCCTGGGAGGTGCAGACACCGCCCTTGGAAGTGAAGATGCATAGTGTAATGAATGCTACACTACATATCTAGCGCTAACACATGTCATTCACGCTTAGCGCCTATATCATTGACGATTACTCGTATGCTTCAACGGGAGTGGAAATGCCTCGTTCAACAATATCAGGTTCGCCCGATTGCCCTAATAGGGCGGATGCCATAGTGACTTCACGGGGTATGGCGCGTCGCGAACGCCTGTTGGACGCTGCCCGAGATGTCTTTCTTGAACAGGGCTATGCAGGCGCTAGTGTTAATGAAGTGGTTGCTCGCGCGGGTGGGTCACTGGCGACACTGTACAAGCAGTTTGGCAGCAAGGAGGGGTTATTTACCGCGGCCATGGAGCGCCATATCTCTACCGCCTGGGCCGTGCTGGAAGAGGGGCGGCGGGATCATCATGCCCTAGAGCAGGTGCTTTATGAGCTGGGCCGCCGCATGTTGACGCTGGTGTGTGACCCTGGTGTGATTCGTCTGGTTCGCGGCTTGGCCTTTGAGGCCGAGCGGTCCCCCGAGCTTTGCGAGCTGTTCCTTACTCGCGGCCCCGACCAGACGCGTCAGGCGTTAGCGATGTATCTTGGCGAACAGGCCGCCGCCGGTCGCCTTAACCTCGATAATCCCCGCGAAGCGGCCGGTATGTTTATGGGTATGTTGCTCGGTGAGTGGCATATTGACGCGCTGCTTGGCCGCAGTTTGTGTCTTGACGAGGCGCAGTGTAGCGCCCGGGCAAGGCGCTGTGTCGCGATTTTTCTATCGGGCGTAGCCGTCGTCTAGAGCCAGCGTCTCCTATCCCTCTCCCAGTGTCTGGCCCATTTGCACCATGGTGGCGGGGGAAAGCGCTGCGAAATTGACTTGGTTGGCAAAGCACATGACCACCGTGGAGCCGAGCTTGAAGCGGCCCATCTCGGCGCCTTTTTCTAGCGTAATGGGCTGCCCAAACTGCATGCGCTGGGGATGACCCGAAAGCGGCGTTACTTGCCCCGACCAGACGGTTTCAATGGCGGCGACGATCATGGCACCGACCAATACCATCGCCATGGGGCCTTGCTCGGTATCAAAGATACAGACTAATCGTTCATTGCGGGCAAACAGGCCGGGCACGTAGTTGGCGGTGGCTTGGTTGACCGAGAACAATCGCCCAGGGACGTAGATCATTTCTCGCAGGGTGCCGGTTACCGGCATATGCACCCGGTGGTAGTCCCGTGGCGATAGGTAAACCGTGGCAAAGCTGCCACCCAGAAACTCTTCTGCCAGAGCGGTATCGCCGCCGAGCAGGGTTTGGGCGGAGTAGGTGTGGCCTTTTGCCTGTACCAGTTGCCCAGCCTGTAGCAGCCCGTATTGGGAGAGCGTGCCATCGGCGGGGCTCAGGATGCCATCGCCCAGTGGGCGCGCATCGGCTTTTAGGGCGCGGGTGAAAAAGTCGTTAAACGTGGCGTAGGCGGTGGGGTCGGGCTCCAGCGCCTGGCTCATATCCACATTAAAGCGTTTGATAAAGGCGTTAATCAGGGTGTTTTTCACCCACGGGTTATTGCACTGGGCGAACTTGCCAGTCAGGCGCGAGAGCGCGTGGTGGGGCAGCGGATATTGGAGTAGCGAAAAGGCTTTTTGGGAAAGAGTCACAATAATATTTTCACTTCTCAATCGGTGTGTCGTCGCGGTTGCCCCATTCACCCCAGGAGCCCGCGTAGCCGCGCATATTGAAGCCCAGGGCTTTACCTACCAGCCAGGTAAAGCTGCTGCGGTGGTGGCTCTGGCAGTGGGTGGCAATTTCCATGTCGGGCGTTAGGCCGAGTGCGCCTAGCTCGGTGATAAGCTCGGCGTAATCGCGGATGCGCAGCGCGCGGTGGCGATCCATGGCCTGCAGCCAGTCCATGTTGACCGCGCCGGGAATGTGGCCCAAGTGCTTATTGTTACCGCGTACGCCATCGTACTCATCTTTAGAGCGTGCATCCCATACCGCGAACTGCTTATCGCTGAGCTTCTCTTTGATCTCTTCACAAGTGATCAGGGCATCGGGGTTGAGGATCTCAGCATGGTAATCGCTGGGTGTCGGGGCTGTCGGTTCGATGCTCTCGTCGAATCCTGCATCGCGCCAAGCGTGAATACCACCGTTTAAGTAGGAGTAGCGGGTGTGGCCGATCAGGTCTAGCGTCCACAATAGCCGTGCCGCCCAGCCGCCGCCTTCGTCATCGTAAGCCACTACATGGGTATCGCGTGTCAGGCCTAAGGCGCTAAATAGTCTTGATAGCGCATCCACATCGGGAACGTCGCTGGGTACCGGTCCTTCGCCGCGCATCAAGTAGCGGAAGTCGAGGAATATAGCGCCGGGTACATGGCCCTGGCGATAGCTGTCGCCGTTGACCGGCACATCGATAATCAGCAGCTGTGAATCACCCAAATGCTCCTGCAGCTGTTCGGGTTCAACGATCAGCGGCAGCAGGTTGGCTTCCGACGATTGGCTTGCGGTGCTCATGACTAACTCCTGTAAATCCTAGCTATCCAAACTATCGAGAATTCGCCGATAGCTGGTAAAGCGTGCTGGATGAATCTTGCCTGCCTCAACCGCTGCAAGTAAAGCGCAGCCGGGCTCATTGCGGTGGCGGCAGTCGCGAAAACGGCAGTGGCCAATATAGTCGTGAAACTCAATAAAGCCGTCGGTGACTTCCTGCTCATTAAGGTGCACCAGGCCAAACTCGCGAATACCCGGTGAGTCGATCAGGTCGCCGTCGGCCACCTCGGCGCGACTCATGGTGTAGAGGCGTGCCGTGGTGGTGGTGTGGGTACCTTTACGGGAATCTTCCGAAAGCGCGCCAATGCGCAGGGTTTCGTCGGGTAGCAAAAGGTCAATCAGCGATGACTTGCCGACGCCGCTCTGGCCAACAAACACCGAGGTACGCCCTTCAAGTTGGCTGCGCAGCTCGTCTAGCCCCGTTTCTGTGGCGGTGGTGGTGCGGACGACGGGATAGCCCAACTCGCGATAGCGCTCCAGCAGTTTACCCAGCTCACCGCCATCTTCCGGCAGCAAATCGGTTTTATTGAGCACCAGCACCGGCGCAATGCCGGTGGCTTCGGCAGCCACCAGATAGCGATCAATAAGGTTGGCGTGGGGCGCGGGTTCCACTGCGAACACAATCAACAGCTGATCAATATTGGCAGCTACCGGTTTGAGCAGGCCGCGGGCGTCAGGGCGCTTGAGCACGCTGTCTCGCTCCTCTCGAGCGACGACCACGCCGGAGCCTTCTTGCCCGGCGCGCCAAATCACCCGGTCACCGGTGACCAGGCCGTCCAAATTGGCGCGCAAGTGGCAGCGCACCGGTTCATTGTCGCTGTTGCGCACCTCTAGAGTGCGCCCAAAGTGAGCAACGACACGGCCCGGCTGTTCGGCGCCGTATTCGCCCGCGGCGAGTTTTTCAGCGTCCTGCACATCGCGCTTTTCTGCACGCTGGGCCCGTTCCGCCTGGACTTTCTCGACTCGCCACTGCTGCTGGCGACTTAATTTACGTTTGCTCATGACCACCTGATGATCGTTACAATGGCGGTCATTGTACCTACCAACTAGCCAAGCTGTCCTGTATAGCTGCTTGATGGGCTTATTTAAGGCACACTTGGATGATATTAATGGCCATTTGGGCAAAGGAAGAACGGTAATGAGCAACGAAAAGACGGATTCAGCGGTGCCACGGGATGATCTGCTGGTGTGGATTGATCTAGAGATGACCGGTCTGGATCCTAATATAGAGCGCATCATTGAAGTGGCCACACTGATTACTGATGCGGATTTAAACGTGGTCGCGGAAGGGCCGGTGATTGCGGTGAAACAGCCGGACAGCTTGCTGGCGCAGATGGATGACTGGAATCAGAAAACCCACGGCGAGTCGGGCTTAGTTGCCCGTGTTAAAGCCAGCCAAGTGGAAACAGCAGAAGCCGAGCAGCAAACCCTGGCATTTTTACAGCAGTACGCGGTGGCAGGCTCGTCGCCGATGTGCGGTAACAGTATCCACCAGGATCGGCGTTTTCTGGAGCGTGAGATGCCTGCGCTGCTTAACTTTTTCCACTACCGCAATCTCGATGTGTCGACACTTAAAGAGGTCGCCAAACGCTGGAACCCCGGCGCGCTGGCCGGCTTTAGTAAGCAAAATGTGCACTTGGCCATGGACGATATTAAAGAGTCGATTGCCGAGCTCGCTCATTATCGCAATACGTTTTTGCGCGTTGATCAGCGCAGCGACGAAGAAGAATAGCTAAGAAGAGTAGCCTTTAAGACGCGTCAGTGGCAATGCGCTCACTGCGTTTAAGGCGCTGCTCCTCAAGCGCCCAGGCGACGTGTTCGCGTACCAGGGCACTTGGGTAGGCTCTACGGGCCCATAGCGCGGCTTCAACAGCCCCGCTCCAGGGTGCATTGCCCAGGCCAACGGCGATATTGCGCAGCCAGCGCTGGTAGCCAATGCGCCGGATGGGGCTGCCGGCGGTTTTATCCAGAAACTCCGCTTCACCCCAGCAAAACAGGCTGATAAGCGTTGCGCGGTCTAGATCGTGGCGCGGTGCAAAGTCATCTTCCTGGGTCATATGGGTAAAGCGAGTGAACGGGCACACAAGCTGGCAGTCGTCGCAGCCGTAAATACGATTACCCATGGCGCGACGGTACTCAACCGGAATAGCGCCGTGCAGTTCAATGGTGAGGTAGGAAATGCACTTGCGTGAGTCGACCACTTTGTCGTCAACGATGGCGCCGGTGGGGCAGGCCGTTCGGCAGGCACTACAGCTGCCGCAGTGTTCATGCTCAAAGGGTGCATCAATGGGTAGCGGGAGGTCGGTATAGAGTTCGCCCAGAAAGAATAGCGAGCCCGCCTTGGGGTTGAGTAGCATGGCGTTTTTGCCGAACCAACCGAGCCCGGCTTTTTGCGCTAGGGCACGCTCCATGACCGGCGCGGAGTCGACAAAGGCGCGATAACCGAAGTCGCCGACTTCCTGCTCAATTTTTTTTGCTAATAGGGCTAACCGTTTGCGTATTAGCTTGTGATAATCACGCCCTAAAGCGTAGCGCGAAACATAGGCGCGGCTGGGCTGGCCAAGCACCTTGGTGCTCTCCACTTCGGCGGGCAGGTAATCCATGCGCACGCTGATAATGCGCTGAGTGCCGGGTTCAAGTTCTGCAGGACGGGTACGCTTGGTGCCATGCTTGGCCATAAAGCCCATTTCGCCGTGATGGCCGTTTTCCAGCCACGTGTCTAGGTGGGCTTCATGAGCGGACAGTTCAGTATCGGTAATACCTACCTGCTGGAAGCCCAGCTCGCGTCCCCAGGTTTTAATCAGGTCGGCAAGATCGGTAAGAGTGTTTTCTGAAAGCATGAGCGCCGTTTTGTCGCGAAAAATGAAAAGCCAAAGGAATTGGAAGTTGATACTCAACGGCTAGACGTTAGCCGCGCTATGCTAACGCATTGGCAGCCATCAAAACATGTGAAAGGAGCGATCGTGTCGATCCCGAATACTTCCATGCTACGCCCATTATATAAAGCCGCCCAGGTGCAGGAGCTCGATCGCCGCACCATTGCCGGTGGTATCGATGGATTTGCGTTGATGCAACGCGCCGCCTCGAGTGCTTGGCACAGCTTCCGCTCGCGCTGGCCCCAAGCGCGTGGCATCACCGTGATGTGTGGCAGCGGGAACAACGGCGGCGATGGTCATGTGCTGGCTGCGCTGGCCATGCAGTCTGGCCTTAAAGTGCAGCGGGTAACCCTTAAACCCCTTGAGGAACTAAGCGGCGACGCGGCACGTGCAGCAGCGCTGGCGACATCCGCAGGCGTAGGCTGCGAAGAGTGGAGCGCCGGGATAGTGCTTACTGGCGAAATAATTGTCGATGCACTGCTAGGTACCGGTTTGACCGGTGAGGTAGAAGGGCGCTTCAAGCGTGCTATTGAAATGATTAACGCCGCAGATCAGCCGGTACTGGCGATTGATATCCCTTCCGGGTTAGTGGCTGATACTGGCGCCGTGCTGGGTATCGCCGTTAAAGCCGCCTGCACGGTGACGTTTATTGGCGATAAGGTGGGTTTGCACACAGGGGATGCACCTGCCTATACCGGCGAAATAGACTTTCGCCCCCTAGGCGTCAAGGCGCAGGCCTATTTTGATATTCCGCCCACGGCTTGGCGGCTGGATGATTCGTTACTGCCAGAGGCCTTTGCGCCCCGCCTACGTACCCACCATAAAGGGGATATGGGCCACGTACTGGTGATGGGCGGGGCGCCTGGATTTGGCGGGGCGGCGCTACTTGCCTGCCAGGCCGCCGCGCGGTTGGGGGCGGGTAAAGTGAGTTTGGCAACGGCGCCTGAACATATTACCGCCAGCTTGGTGCGCTGCCCGGAAGTGATGGCCCATGGCGTTCGCGGTGGCGCTGAAGCCGCTGAGTTGCCCAACAACGTTGACGTTGTGGTGGTCGGGCCAGGGCTGGGTCAGGCTGCTTGGGGGCAGGCGATGCTACAGAGTGCGCTGCAGTCAGACGCACCCTTGGTGGTCGATGCCGATGGCTTGAATCTTTTGGCGCGTCAGTGGCCGGATGTTCGCCGCGATAACTGGGTATTGACGCCGCACCCCGGTGAAGCCGCGCGACTGCTGGGCTGTGAAGTGGCCGATATTCAGGCGGATCGGCCTGCCGCCGCCCTGGCACTGCAACGTGCCCGGGGGGGCGTGGTGATTCTAAAAGGTGCAGGCAGTTTAATTGCTGGCCCTAGTGGCTTGGTGGTGTGCCCTTACGGTAACCCAGGCATGGCCAGCGGGGGTATGGGCGATGTGCTCAGCGGCATGCTGGGGGCACTTATGGCGCAGCGTGGTGACGTGGAGTTTAGCGCTTGGCTGGGTACCATGGTGCACGCGCTAGCGGCAGATCGCGCAGCCGAGGAAGAAGGCGAGCGTGGCCTGCTGGCCAGCGATCTGGCATCCTATGCGCGAAAATTGATTAATCCGTGAAGGCAGCCCACATGCAGGTGCGATTAGACAGTGAAGAGGCCCAGGTAGCTTTTGGCGAAGCATTAGGGCAAGTGTTGCAAGGACGCGGACGGGTGTATCTAGAGGGTGAACTGGGTGCCGGTAAAACGACACTAACACGTGGCATTCTGCGCGCTTACGGGCATCAAGGGGCGGTTAAAAGTCCTACCTATACGCTGGTGGAGCCTTACGAACTGGGCTCCCAGCGGATCTATCATCTAGATTTGTACCGTTTGTCTGATCCAGAAGAGCTAGAGTTTATCGGTGGTCGTGACGTGCTGGCCGACGATGCGATTTGCATTATTGAGTGGCCCAGCCGCGGTGAAGGATGGCTGCCAGTGCCGGATCTTCGTCTGGTGCTGGAAGTGGCTGATCCAGGGCGTTTGGTCTCCTTGGCCGCGGGTAGTGAGCAAGGTGAATGCATATTGACCTCCTTGCAACGTCAGCTAAGTAACGCAAGTAAGCTAAGTTCCGACCAGTTGGAGAGTGGTGTGATTCAATGGAAATAAAGGGCATAGCGGCACGCGTATATCGTTTATTGGCCGCCAGTTTTTTTGCCCTAGCGGCGGTTAATGTTCAAGCGTCCAGCGTCGAAAGTATGCGTTTGTGGGCGGCGCCGGATCATGCCCGGCTGGTATTTGATCTCTCCGCTGCCACCAATGCCAACGTGTTTTCGCTGGAGAATCCTGCGCGTTTGGTGATTGATTTAGATGATACCCAAATGGGTACCGACCCAAGCACGCTGCCTTTGAATGACAGTGCGATTGAATCGGTACGCACTGGCGTACGGGAGGGCGGTGGCCTGCGGGTGGTGCTTGAACTTAACCGTGAGATTGAGCCGCGTCATTTCACCCTGACGCCCAATGATCAATACGGGCACCGCCTGGTAGTGGATCTCGAATATCCCGGTGAAAGCGCCGTTGAGAACCCGATCGACCCTATCGAGGCGATGATTCGGGATCAGGAAATTCAGGCCCAGCGGGCATCGGCGCAAAACCAGTTGCCGGGCACAGCAGAGCCACCCAGTGACTCAGTGCCGGTTGAGGTTCAGGAAGCCAAGCCGCATCCGCGTAGAGACATTATTATCGCCGTCGATGCCGGTCACGGTGGCGAAGACCCAGGGGCCATCGGCCCTTCAGGTACCCGTGAAAAAGACGTGGTGCTGGAAATTGCCCGTCGTTTGGCCTCGGAGGTCAATGACACGCCGGGCTTCAAGGCGGTGCTAACGCGCGACGGCGACTACTATATAGGGTTGCGCCAGCGTACCGCATTGGCGCGGGAGCAGAAGGCGGACTTCTTCGTCTCCATTCATGCCGATGCCTTTACTAGCCCACGCCCTCAAGGCAGTTCGGTGTATGCGCTCTCCCAGCGCGGCGCTACCTCGGAAACCGCCCAGTGGCTGGCGGATAGCGAGAACCGCTCCGACTTGATTGGCGGCGTTGATGGCAACCTCTCTTTGCGCGATAAAGATCAGGTGCTGCGCGGGGTATTGTTGGACTTAACCATGACCGCTACCTTAAACGATTCGCTGTCTATCGGCGGGCAGGTGTTGGAACAATTAGGGCGGATAAATCGGCTACATAAGTCCCGCGTCGAACAGGCTGGGTTTATGGTGCTTAAATCTCCTGATATCCCCTCGCTATTGATTGAGGTGGGGTTTATCTCGAACCCCGACGAAGAGCGTCGCTTGCGCGACCCTGTGCACCAGTCGGGGCTTTCTCAGGCGATTTTCAGTGGTTTGCGCGAACACTTCGAGCGCTTCCCTCCGCCGGCCAGTCTGCTTGCCTGGCAGCGTGATAACCAACGCCAGCCGTCGGGTAATGAGTACCGTATTCAGTCGGGAGATACCCTGTCGGCGATTGCCGTGCGCCACGGCGTACCGGTGAATCAGTTGAAGCAGGCCAATGACCTGAATGGTGACGTGATTCGCGTTGGCCAAGTGTTACAGATTCCCCGTTCATGAGGTGTCGTGTTGACTGATGTGACCGCTACTGCACCGCGTATTCATGTGCTCGACCCGCGGCTGGCTAACCAGATAGCCGCCGGTGAGGTGGTTGAGCGCCCCTCATCGGTAACCAAAGAGCTGATTGAAAACGCTATCGATGCCGGTAGCCAGCGCATCGAGGTGGAAATTGAGCAGGGTGGCGCGCGGCTGATTAAGGTGCGCGATGATGGTATCGGCATTGGCGAACAGGACTTGCCGCTGGCCTTGGCCCGCCATGCCACCAGCAAGATTGGCAGCCTGGAAGATTTAGAGGGCGTTAGTTCGTTAGGCTTTCGTGGCGAAGCGCTAGCGTCGATTAGCTCCGTTTCCCGGCTGGAGCTGATCTCCAATGCCGAAGACGACCCCCGCCATGGCTGGAGGGTAGTCGCAGAAGGGCGGGGCATGGATGCACGGGTGACCCCCGCGCCACATCCCCGAGGCACTAGCGTTGGCGTGCGCGATCTGTTTTTTAATACCCCCGCTCGGCGTAAGTTCCTGCGTACTGAAAAGACCGAGTTTGCCCACGTGGAAGAAGCGTTTCGTCGCCAGGCGCTATCGCGTTACGACATCACCTGGGTGTTGCGCCATAACCAAAAAGTCATACACCAACTGCCTGCCGGTCACTCAGCGTCGGCCCGGGAGCGGCGGATTGCCTCGCTACTAGGCAAAAATTTTATCGAGCACGCCCGCTATATCGAGCGCGAAGCGGGCGGTATACGACTAAGCGGCTGGGTGGGCCTGCCCACCCACTCGCGCTCCCAGGCAGACCAGCAGTACTTTTTTGTTAACGGGCGGGTGGTGCGTGACCGTTTGGTTGCCCACGCGGTGCGCCAGGCCTATCGTGATGTGCTGTTTAACGGCCGTCATCCGGTGTTTGTGCTCTATCTGGAGCTTGATCCAGACGTTGTGGACGTCAACGTCCATCCCACCAAGCACGAAGTGCGTTTTCGTGATGGTCGTATGGTTCACGACTTTCTCTATTCGAGCCTTCATCACTCCCTGGCGTCAGCTAAACCCGCCGAGAGCACAGAGGAGGTTGGTGATGCCGAGGTGGCTGATACGTCAGGCGCATCGCCACAGGGCGAAGCTTCAGAAGTGGGCGACGAACAGCCCCGCTGGCAGCAGCAGGGAATTGCGCTAACCCACTCGCCGGATCGCCACCCTGGTGCTGAGCGCGTGCGCCGCTTTATGCAGGGTTATCAGGCGCTGCACCCCAATCACGAAGAAACGCTGTTAACGCCTCAGCCGAGCGCTCCCCAGCGAGGTGGTGAGGTGCGTGAAGCGCCCCTGGCAATGCCCGATAACGACCCCACTGCAGCGCCGCCACTGGGTTTTGCGCTGGGGCAGTTGCACGGCACCTATATCCTGGCCCAGAACGCCGAAGGGCTAGTGCTGGTGGATATGCATGCCGCCCACGAGCGCATTGTCTATGAGCGTATGAAAACACAGCTGGCCGCTGCTAAAGGGTTGGATGCGCAACCGTTGCTGGTGCCCGTCTCCATTGCCGCTAGCCGGGCAGAGGTGGCCACTGCTGAGAGCGAGCAACAGGCGATCTCCCAGCTGGGCATTGAGCTCGATATTGCCGGGCCAGAGACGCTGCTGGTGCGCCAATTGCCCGCCTTGCTTGCCCAGGCTGACCCTGAGGCGCTGGTGCGTCAGATGCTGGAAGAACTGGCACGCTATGGGCGTACCCATCAAGTCGAGGCTAGGGTGCATGAACTACTCTCTACTATGGCCTGTCATGGCAGCGTGCGTGCCAACCGTCGGCTTACTATCGACGAGATGAACGCGCTACTGCGGGATATGGAGCGCACCGAGCGCAGCGACCAGTGTAATCATGGTCGTCCCACCTGGACGCAGATGGGGCTCAAAGCGCTTGATCGGCTGTTCTTGCGAGGCCAATAGATGCCTGAACAACAGCTGCGCGATCAGTAATCACCTTTTTCTTAGCTAACGGAACCGCGCATGGCTGATACCCGCCCCTGGGCGATTTTTTTGATGGGCCCAACGGCCGCCGGGAAAACCGATACCGCGATAGCGCTCCACGAACGGCTGGGACATGAGCTGATCAGCGTTGACTCGGCCATGGTGTACCGCGGTATGGATATTGGCAGTGCCAAACCCAGCGCGGCGGAGCTTGCCCGTGCGCCTCACCATTTGATCGATATTCGTGACCCCGCGGAGCCCTATTCGGCCGCCGATTTTCGTGTAGATGCGTTTTCGCTTATGCGACAAATCAGCGCGGCAGGCAGGGTGCCACTCTTGGTCGGCGGTACCATGCTCTACTACAAACGGCTGGTCGAAGGGGTGGCAAATCTGCCGTCTGCAGATCCGGCTATTCGCCAACGGCTTGAAGCCCAGTGGCAGGCTGAGGGGCTAATCTCACTGCATAAGCAGCTCGCCGAAGTGGATGCGGTATCCGCTCAGCGCATTCATCCCAATGACCCACAGCGCTTAATGCGCGCCCTGGAAGTGTACTACGCCAGTGGGCGGCCGATGAGTGAACTCTGGGCGGAGCAACAGCCTGAAACCTTTCCCTGGCGTGTGTTGTCGATAGCATTGGCACCTAATGATCGGGCGCTTTTGCATCAACGCATTGCCCAGCGTTTCGAAGTAATGTTGGGTGAGGGCTTGATAAATGAAGTCGCCGCCCTCAGAAAGCGTAATGACTTACATTTAGGCCTGCCGGCGATGAAGAGTGTTGGTTATCGCCAAGTGTGGGAGTACCTGGAAGGGGAGTATGACTATGCCTCTCTCATTGAGCGAGGCGTGATCGCCACTCGTCAGCTAGCCAAGCGTCAATTAACCTGGTTAAGAAGCTGGTCAGAGCTTCATTGGGTAGATTCACAGCGTTCAGACGCGCTGGATCAGGTGCTGAAACTCGTGCGTGACAGCGGTGCTTAGCGTAAGATAGCCGCTAAGATAGTAACTTAGTAAGTGTGTTTTCGATTGGCTGAGTGATTAGGCCTGTCGCGAACCTCAAAGCTCTTCGGGCATTCACTCGGCCTTTCGGGCAGTAATAAATAGTGCGGCGTAGCACCAGTAGGGCACGCCATTTGATAATTAACCCCAACGACAGTTTTAGGGAGAGCAACATGTCCAAAGGGCAGTCCCTTCAAGACCCGTACTTGAACATTCTGCGCAAGGAGCGCATTCCGGTCTCTATCTTTTTGGTCAACGGCATTAAGCTGCAGGGCCAGATCGAATCGTTTGACCAGTTTGTTATCCTGTTGCGTAACACCGTCAGTCAGATGGTTTATAAACACGCTATTTCTACGGTTGTTCCATCTCGCAACGTACGCCTGCCTGCGCAAGATCCGGCAGAGCAAGATGCGGAGATTTAACACCGCTGAAGCAGCAAGAGAGTCCACGAGGTATTGATTGTTTTTCGAACGCCCAGACGCCGGTGAAACGGCAGTTCTTGTTCATGTCGATTTTCATGATGAACAAAAACGTGAAGACCCGGGTGAGTTTTTAGAGCTCGTACGCTCTGCGGGTGCAGAGCCTGCGACTCTACTCACTGCTAGCCGCCACCGACCTGACTCGCGCACCTTTATTGGGTCAGGTAAGTTGGAAGAGCTGCGGGCATTGCTCGCGGCTCACGAGGCTGAGCTGGTTATCTTCAACCATAGCTTAAGTCCCTCTCAAGAGCGTAATGTTGAGCAAGAGCTCAAATGCCGAGTGCTTGACCGTACCGGTCTGATTCTCGATATCTTTGCGCAACGGGCACGAACCCATGAAGGTAAGCTGCAGGTAGAGCTTGCTCAGCTTGAATATATGTCGACTCGCCTGGTTCGCGGATGGACACACCTTGAACGCCAAAAAGGCGGGATTGGCCTGCGCGGCCCAGGTGAGACGCAGCTTGAAACTGACCGTCGCCTGCTGCGCGGGCGAATTAAATCGATTCATAAGCGCCTCGATAAAGTACGCAGTCAGCGTGACCAGAATCGTCGCGCGCGTGCGCGTGCGGAAATTCATAGCGTATCGCTGGTGGGGTACACCAACGCTGGAAAATCGACACTGTTTAATGCCTTGACCAACGCCGAGGTGTATGCCGCCGACCAGCTGTTTGCGACACTTGACCCGACGCTGCGACGGCTTGAAATTGAAGACGTTGGCCCCGTCGTGATGGCCGATACCGTAGGCTTTATTCGCCATTTGCCACACAAGTTAGTTGAGGCATTTCAAGCCACGCTCCAAGAAGCATCGGAAGCGTCGCTGTTGGTACACGTCATTGATGCCGCAGACCCTGACCGCGAGTTAAACGTGGAGCAGGTCGAGTTAGTGCTCAAAGAGATCGGCGCGGATGATGTGCCGGTACTCAAGGTCATGAACAAAATTGATAAGCTCGATAGTGCCCCGCGCATAGAGCGTGATGGCCATGGCGTACCCGAGGTGGTTTGGCTCTCGGCCCAGCAGGGGCAGGGCCTTGAACTACTCCATGAAGCGTTAACCGAGCGCCTGGCCAACGATGTCATTGGCTTTTCGCTGACACTCACTCCTGAGCAAGGTAAGCTGCGCGCTGGCCTTCATGAGCTGAATGCTGTTCGCGAAGAGGCTTTTGACGAGCAGGGGCAGTCGGTGCTGGATGTGCGTTTGCCGCGGCGCGATTTCAACCAGCTAATGGCTCAGCTAGGCGAGCGTGCCAATACCTATTTACCTGCAGCATTGCAGGAAACTGAAGATTGGTAGCCTCACCGTTTAATGTCTAGTACGCTGTCAGTATCTGCTTTTGTATAAAAACGGTACAAGATTTACATAGCAATAATATCAAAACGCCAGCGCTTCGTTGATTTACGAAGCCAGATGCGCGAGCGAATACCCTTAGTGGAGAAGAAGTATGGCCTGGAATGAGCCTGGTGGTGGCAACCAGCACGACCCTTGGAGTAGCGGCGGCCGACGCGGTGGAAATGATGGTGATGGAAACCGTGGCAATAACAATGGCAACGGCGGCGGCAATAACGGTAATAAAGGGGGCAACAACCAAGGGCCTCCTGACCTGGATGAAGCGCTGAAAAAGTTTCAGGACAAGCTTAACAGTATGTTGGGTGGCGGTAAAAAAGGCGGTGGCAAGAAAACCGGCGGTGGTGGTAGTGATAAAAACCGCAACCCTTTTGCGCTGCCAGGCTTGCTGATTATCGTTGCGCTGGCTATCTGGGCGGCGATGGGCTTCTATTTGGTGGACCAATCTGAGCGAGGTGTTGTACTCCGCTTTGGTGAGTACCAGGGCATTGTCGACCCCGGTCTCCAGTGGAATCCGCCCTTAATTGACGATGTGCGTATGGTCAACGTGACGCGTGTGCGCTCGCTGTCACAGACACAGTCAATGCTGACGCGTGACGAAAATATCGTCGAAGTGGAAATATCTGCCCAGTACCAAGTGGCTAACCCACGCGATTTCGTGCTTAACGTACGTGATCCTGCTATCTCGATTGAGAATGCGCTGGATTCGGCGCTACGTCACGTCGTCGGCGGTACTGATATGATCGATATCCTAACCTCGGGTCGTGAGATTTTGGGTAGCTCGGTCGCTAGTCGTCTACAGTCCTATCTCGACAACTACGGTGCCGGTATTCGCCTGCAAACTATCAACATCGAGTCCACTTCGGCGCCCGCGCCAGTGATTGACGCCTTCGATGACGTTATCCGGGCCCGTGAAGATCGTCAGCGTACGATCAACCAGGGTATTGCTTACGCCAACGCGATTATTCCTGAGGCGCAAGGTCAGGCGCAGCGTATTGTTGAGCAAGGCCAGGGTTACCGTGAATCGGTAGTCGCTGAAGCGCAGGGTCAAGCCAACCGCTTTAACTCGCTGCTTTCCGAGTACACTAACGCGCCGGAGATCATGCGTGAGCGCATGTACCTAGACACAATGGAAGAAGTGTTCGGCAAAACACCGAAGGTGTTGCTGGACGTGAGCGAAAACGCGCCGTTGATGTATCTGCCGCTAGATCAGCTTAGAGGTGGCAGCAGTAATCGCAGCAACGCTTCCAGCGGAAGTGCCGATAGCGATGAACAGCTAGACCCGAGTGTGCTTGAGCGGTTACGCAACACCCAGGGCAGTTCCAGCTCTTCATCGAATACCAATAGTAGCTCCATCCGCAGGGAGGGCCGGTAAATGATTAATAATCGATCCCTGCTGATTGTTGGTGGTCTGGCTGCCGTGGCGTGGCTGGCAAGCAACACTCTGTACGTGGTAGACGAAACCGAGCGCGCCGTTAAGCTGCGCTTTGGTGAAGTCATCGAAGAGAATATTCAGCCTGGCTTGCACACCAAAGTGCCGATCGCGCAAACGATCCGTAAGTTTGATACGCGCTTGTTGACGCTGGACACCGATACCAGCCGCTATCTGACCCTCGAGCAGAAAGCGGTGATCGTCGACTCCTACGTTAAGTGGCAGGTGGTGAATCCCACGCGTTACTACGAGGCGACGGCGGGTGATGAGTTGATGGCTATTCGCCTGATTCAGCCGCGAGTGGATGAAAGCCTGCGTAATGAGTTTGGTCGTTTAAACCTTCAGGAAATTATTGCCGAACGTCGTGATGATCTGATGACGGGTCCCACCGAAGAACTCGACGCGCTTATGCGCGATGAGCTCGGGGTGGCCATTCGTGATATCCGTATTAAGCGTATCGACTTGCCGGAAGACGTGTCGGCCGCGGTATTTGAACGGATGCGTTCTGAGCGTGAGCGTGAAGCCCGCGAATGGCGTGCCCAGGGTCAGGAAGAGGCCGAGCGTATTCGCGCCAACGCGGATCGTCGGCGTCAGGTGCTGCTTGCTCAGGCCAATGAGCGCTCAGAGACACTGCGCGGTGAAGGTGATGCCCAGGCCGCTGCGATCTTCTCTGAAGCGTATGGCCAGGATCAGGAGTTCTTCTCCTTCTGGCGTAGCCTGAATGCCTATAGCGAAAGCTTCGCCGACGATGGCAACCTGATGGTGCTGGAACCGAGTAGCGATTTCTTCCGCTACTTGCGCAGCGCTGACCCGGAAAACGATGCAGACAACGGCGAGTAAACCGCCGTTGGCCGGTGATCCTCGTCTTGGTTTGTTGATAGCCAAGCGGGGTTCACCCGGCCCATAAACGTGGTAGAATTTATTAACCGGGCGTCGCCCGGTTTTTTTGTGGCCCTCGTTTAACGCTAATGTCGCCCATGACCATGCTACGTTACTGATTGAATTTGTTGGGCCTTCATCGTCTTGCAGGATTGTTTACATGACCATTGCTGACCGCTGGCTGCTGCCCGACGGCATGGATGAGGTGCTTCCGCCTCAGGCAAGCCGTATGGAAGAGCTGCGCCGCGCGCTGCTCGATCTTTACCACTGCTGGGGTTATGACCAGGTCATGCCGCCACCGGTGGAGTTTCTGGACTCCCTGTTAACCGGCACCGGTACGGATCTGGATCTTCAGACCTTCAAGCTGACCGACCAGTTAACGGGTCGCATGATGGGCGCCTCGGCTGACGTTACGCCGCAAGTCGCACGTATGGATGCCCACTCGCTAAAGCGTCAGGGGCCGGTACGGCTGTGCTATTGCACCAACGTATTGCGCGCTAAGGCGGATCAGCATCAAGGTGGCCGTAGCCCGGTGCAAGTGGGCGCTGAGCTGTTTGGTCATGCCGGGCTTGAGGCGGATAGTGAAATTATTCACTTGGCGCTGGCTAGCATGAAAGCCGCGGGCGCTGAGGAAATTCATCTGGCGCTGGGGCATATCGGTATTTACCGCAGTCTTGTAGAGGCCGCAGCGCTCAACGACGAACAAGAGCGTGCGTTATTTGAGGCGCTAGCGCTAAAGTCACCGAGTCAACTGGCGCAACTTGTTGGCGCCAGTGTCAGCGACCCGGCACTGGCGGATATGCTGCTGGCGCTGGGTGAACTGCACGGTGGCGCAGATATTCTACGCCAGGCGCGGGAGCGGTTTGCCGGCGCACCCGCTTCAGTCTCGGCGGCACTGGATCAGTTGGATGCCCTTTATCAAGGGGTGCTGGCACGCTTTGATGTATCGCTCTACTTTGACCTGGCGGAGCTGCGCGGCTATCAGTACCACACGGGAATGATGTTTGCCGCCTACGTGCCAGGCTACGGCCATGCGCTGGCGAAAGGCGGGCGCTATGATGATACGGGGCGGGCCTTTGGGCGTGCGCGTCCGGCCACCGGTTTCTCGATGGACCTGAAACAGCTGGCATCGCTGGCGTTGGCAGCCCCAAGTCGTGGGGCAATTTGGGCGCCCGCGACTCAGGATGAGTCGCTTAACGCTGCCATTGTCGCGCTGCGTGAGCAGGGTGAACGCGTGATTCAAGCGCTGCCAGGGCAGCGTACTGGGCCGGCGGAGCATGAGTGTGACCGCCGTCTTGAGCTTATCGATGGTCGTTGGCAGCCAACGGCCCTGACACAAGAGACGAGTGCATCATAATGGGTAAGAATGTCGTAGTGCTGGGCACCCAATGGGGTGACGAGGGCAAGGGTAAAATCGTTGACCTGCTCACCGAATCAGCATCCGCCGTGGTGCGTTTTCAAGGTGGTCATAATGCCGGTCATACGCTGGTCATCGACGGTGAAAAGACTGTTCTCCACCTGATACCTTCCGGCGTTTTGCGTCCAGGCAAAACCTGCGTGATTGGTAATGGTGTGGTGCTTTCACCTGAAGCACTGATCAAAGAGATCCGTGAACTGGAAGCCAAAGGCGTTCCTGTGCGTGAGCGTCTGCGCCTGTCGCCGGCCTGCCCGCTGATCCTGCCTTACCATGTGCGTCTGGATCAGGCCCGTGAGAAAGCCCGTGGCATTGCCAAAATAGGCACCACAGGCCGGGGTATTGGTCCCGCCTACGAAGACAAAGTCGCCCGCCGCGGCCTGCGCCTGGGCGATATGCTGCATCGTGAACGTTTCGCTTCCAAGTTGGGCGAAGTGCTCGACTACCACAACTTCGTGTTGGTGAATTACCACGGCGAACCGGCGGTCGATTTCCAGGAAGTGCTGGATACCGCGATGCAGATGGCCGAAGAGCTGCGCCCCATGGTATGCGATACCGTCAGTATGGTGCACGACCTGCGTAAGGCGGGTGAGAACATCCTGTTTGAGGGTGCCCAGGGCTCGCTGCTGGATATCGACCACGGTACTTACCCGTACGTGACCAGCTCGAATACCACCGCAGGCGGCACAGCGACAGGCTCTGGCGTCGGCCCGCTCTATTTGGACTACGTGCTGGGTATCACCAAGGCGTATACAACACGCGTGGGTTCAGGTCCGTTCCCCACTGAGCTATTTGATGTCGATGGGCGCCACCTTGCTGAGCGTGGCCATGAGTTTGGCGCTACCACCGGCCGTGCCCGCCGCTGTGGCTGGTTTGACGCCGTGGCGCTGCGTCACGCGGTGCAGATTAACTCGGTCTCCGGCATCTGCCTGACCAAGCTGGACGTGCTGGATGGCCTGGAAAATATCCGTGTCTGCGTTGGCTATCGCAGTAAAGATGGCGACGTGCTGGAAACACCGGTGGATTCGGAAGGCTACGAAGCTGTCGAGCCGCTTTACGAAGACCTGCCAGGCTGGAAAGAGTCGACCCTAGGCGCCAAAAAGGTAGAGGATCTACCCGCCAATGCCCGCGCTTATATCAGCTATCTCGAACAGCAGGTAGGTACCAGCATCGATATTATCTCCACCGGTCCTGACCGCATGGAAACTATCGTGCTGCGTAACCCCTTCGATAGTTAAGAGTGTTTCGCACGCTGGTCACTGTTTGCGATCAGATAAGCAGATGAACAAAAGGGGCAACTTGGTTGCCCCTTTTGTATTGATGGTGGGTATTTAAAAATCGATCCCGCGGCGTGCCTTAAGGCCATTGTTGAAGGCGTGGCGAACTTCCTGCATCTCGGTCACCGTATCGGCCATGGCGACGAGTTCGCGGTGAGCGTTGCGGCCGGTAATGATCACTGTCTGCTCAACAGGGCGATTCTCCAATGCCTGTTTAACGGTTTCTATCTCTAGATAGCCAAATTTGAGCATATAGGTGATTTCGTCGAGTACTACCAGATAGGTCTCTGGATCGGCCAGCATGTGCTCAGCCTCTTTCCACACCGCCTGGCAGGCGTCAGTATCCGCTTGGCGATTTTGTGTATCCCAGGTAAATCCAGTGGCCATTATCGCCACCTCTAGATTGGCATCTTCTTCCAATCGATTGCGTTCGCCGCACTCCCATAGGCCCTTAATAAACTGCACCACGCCCACTTTGTAGCCGTAGCCCAAGGCGCGTGTAACCGTGCCCCAGGCAGCCGTTGTTTTGCCTTTTCCATTACCGGTGTTAATAATGATTAGGCCGCGCTGCTCGTTGGCACTGGCGACTTTCTCCTCTACGCGCGATTTGAGCTTCTCCATAGAGGCTTTGTGGCGGGTGTCGCGGTCACTCATGATATCTCCTGGTAAAAGCATCAAGCTAAAAAATAACCAAAATTCATAATCCGTTAGCCTAAGCCATCCGCCGAGGGTTGAACATCTTTATGGTCGTACTTGGAGATAATTTTTGTATAGATATTTGCTATGTCTTGTGAACATTTGTCTTAGTAATTCATTCTGAAAACCAACAAAAAACAACAGAATTGGCCCCTAGGGGGCTGGCTGCTCTAGAATAGGAGCCATCTCTTATCAGGAATTACATCATGCCCTCATTTGATATTGTCTCAGAGTTCGATAAACACGAAGGCGCTAACGCCGTTGATCAAGCCAACCGAGAAGTGCAGTCGCGGTTTGATTTTAAAGGTGTTGATGCCAGCTTCACCCTTGAAGGCGACAAAGTGCAGCTCGAGGCGGAAGTTGATTTCCAGCTTAAGCAAATGCTCGATGTGCTGCGCGCACGTCTCATCGCCCGGGGCATCGATGCCCGCTGTATGGATGTGCAAGACCCGCTACTCTCCGGCGTGAAAGCGCGCCAGGAAGTCGCTCTCAAGGAGGGGCTCGACGCGGCGGAAGCCAAAGATGTGGCCAAGCGCATTAAAGCCAGCAAGCTGAAAGTACAGGCGCAAATTCAGGGTGAGAAGGTGCGTGTGACGGGCAAAAAGCGCGACGATTTACAAGCGGTTATGGCGCTGCTGCGCGGCGAAGAGGGGCCGGATCTGCCACTCCAGTTTGATAATTTCCGCGACTAGGCGATGGTGTTCAGCTGTCGAACATTTTTAATTATGTAACATTCGTTTTATACAGGAGTCACGCACTATGTCTGATCCGCAGCCGGTTTATTTAAGCGACTACCAGCCGCCCGCCTACCGGGTAACTCATACCGAGCTGACGTTTGATCTTGACCCCGCCGCGACCCGTGTGAAAGCGCGACTGTTGATGGAGCGACATCCAGAGGCTGACGTTAATGCCCCGCTGGTATTAAATGGCGAGCACTTAAAGCTGATCTCCCTGGCGATTGATGAAGCGCCGCTAGAAGCCTCGGCATATGCACTCGATGATGAAAGCCTGCGCATTGCTCAGGTGCCCGAGCGATTTGCATTGGAAAGCGAGGTGGAGATCGCCCCGCAGGAGAACACAGCGTTAGAGGGGCTGTACCAATCTAATGGCATGTACTGCACCCAGTGCGAAGCTGAAGGCTTTCGCCGGATTACTTTTTATCCCGACCGTCCGGACGTTATGGCGACCTTTAAGGTCACCGTGATCGGTGATCAGCAGCGCGAGCCGATTTTGCTGGCCAACGGTAACCCAATAGAGCGCGGCGAGCTATCAGGCGGTCGCCATTTTGTTACCTGGGAAGACCCGCACCCCAAGCCCTGTTATCTGTTTGCCCTCGTGGCAGGCAATCTACATAGCGTAGAAGATCACTTCACCACCATGAGCGGGCGCGACGTGACGCTGCAGATTTGGGTGGAAAAAGATAACCTGGATAAAACCGAGCATGCCATGGCCTCGTTGAAACGAGCCATGGCGTGGGATGAACAGGCGTATGGCCGCGAGTACGACCTGGATCTATTTATGATCGTGGCCGTCAACGATTTCAATATGGGGGCGATGGAGAACAAGGGCCTCAATATCTTTAACTCTGCGGCGGTACTGACCCATCCACAGACGGCCACTGACGCTGCTTTTCAGAGCGTCGAAGGTATCGTTGCCCATGAATATTTTCACAACTGGTCGGGCAATCGTGTCACCTGTCGCGACTGGTTCCAGCTCTCGCTGAAAGAGGGCTTTACGGTCTTTCGTGACCAGTGCTTTTCGGCGGATACCAATTCAGCACCGGTTAAACGCATCCAGGATGTGTCCTTTTTCCGGACTGCCCAGTTTGCCGAAGATGCCGGTCCCACGGCGCATCCGATTCGCCCCGATCATTATATTGAAATTACCAACTTCTATACCCTGACGATTTATGAGAAAGGGGCCGAAGTTGTCCGCATGCTGCGTAATTTGGTGGGAGAGGAGAATTTTCGTCGCGGCTCAGACCTCTACTTTGAACGCTTCGACGGTCAAGCGGTGACCATTGAAGACTTCGTCGGTTGTATGGCTGAAGCCTCCGGTGAAGATTTTAGCCAGTTTATGCGCTGGTACTCCCAGGCGGGAACCCCAGATATCGACGCCCATGGTGAGTACGATTACGTGCAGGGTGAATACCACTTAACGTTGCGTCAGCGCACGCCTTCCACACCAGGTCAGCCAGATAAGCTGCCGTTGCATATTCCAGTGCGCATGGGATTGGTGGGAACCAAATCCGGCCAGGATCTTACCCTGACGCTCAATGGCGAGAAAATAGGCAAAGATGCGGTCATTCACCTGCGTGATGACGAGCAGACGTTTGTGTTTACCGATGTTGCCGAAGCGCCGGTGCCCTCGTTGCTACGCGAATTCTCAGCGCCGGTGAAGATCCATTATCCATACTCACGGGAAGACCTTGCCTTCTTGTTGACCCACGACAGCGATGGTTTCAATCGCTGGGATGCGGGCCAACGCCTGGCACTACTGGCCTTGGATGACTTGATTGCCGCCCATCGCAATGGGGTTGAGAAGGTCATGGACAGCCGCGTTGTGGATGCCTTTAAAGCTCTGCTAAACGGGCCAATGAGCGATAAGGCGGTATTGGCAGAGATGTTGACGCTGCCCTCCGAGGCGTATATCGCCGAGCAACAGCCTATTGTGGACGTTGATGCCATTCACGCGGCACGGGAGTTTGTGCGTCAGTCGTTAGCCATGGCGCTGCGTGATGAGTTTCTCGCCATCTACGAAGCTAATATGTCAGACGAAGCGTACGCGCCGACGCCGGAGCAAATAGCTCAGCGCAGTCTGAAAAACGTGGCGCTGGCTTATCTGATGTCGATTGAAGATGAGCAGGGCCTGGCGCTGTGTGAAGCGCAGTTCGCCGCCGACCACAATATGACCGATGTGCGTCAAGCGCTCACCCTGCTGGTGCACAGTGATCGCGATGATTTGGCCTCGCCAGCACTCAAAACCTTCGGTGAGAAGTGGGCCCATGACCCGTTGGTGATGGATCAGTGGTTCACCGTCCAGGTGTCGCGCCCTCAGCCAGATGTGCTTGAGCGGGTGAAGTATCTGATGCAGCACCCCGCCTTCTCACTTAGAAATCCCAATCGAGTCCGTGCGCTAGTGGGGGCCTTTGCTCAGAACCGAGTCAATTTCCACCGTTTGGATGGCCAAGGCTACCAACTACTGGCTGACGTGGTCATTGAGCTGAATCGGCTCAATCCAGAGATTGCCGCGCGGCTTATCACGCCGCTAACCCGCTGGCAGCGCTTTGATGAAACCCGCCAAGCATTGATGCGGTCGGAGCTTGAACGGATTAAAGAGCAGCCACTCTCTTCAAATGTTTACGAGGTGGTCGAGAAGGCATTGGCATAAGGTATTGCTATTAAACGTGTATTCTAAGGAAAGGAATAACAATAGTGACAGACTCTCAGCAACACTATTTACTGATTATTAATGGTAAATCCGCTGGTAATCCGGCATTTCGTGAAGCAGTCGATGAACAACGTCAGGCAGGGATGCTGATTACCGTTCGCGCTACCTGGGAAGGGGGCGACGCTGCTGATATTGCTGAGCAATCTGACGCCATGGGGATTACCCATGTGATTGCCTGTGGCGGTGATGGCACGGTTAGCGAAGTCATGAATGGGCTGATGCGCCTGCCCCATGATCGACGCCCTGTATTGGGTATTGTGCCATTAGGCAGTGCCAATGATTTTGCGACTTCGGTCGGCCTGCCGCTGGAGCCAGGCGCCGCTTTGGCGGCGGTAAGGGAGTTGAGCGCCTATCCCATTGATGTTGTGCGCGTGACCGCAGGCGCCGGTGGTGACTTGGCCACTAGCTACTATATCAATATGACCACCGGTGGGTTTGGTGCTGAAGTCACCTCATCGACACCGAAAACCTTAAAGCGGTTGCTCGGGGGCGGGGCTTACTCCTTGATGGGGGCGCTAAAAGCGTGGCGCCATCGCAGCTATCGCGGCACGCTGCATTGGGACGAGAAAGAGGAGAGCGCCTCGTTATTGCTATTGGCGTTGGGCAATGGTCGTCAATCAGGCGGCGGCCAAGTGCTGGCGCCGCGTGCCAAGCTGGATGATGGTCGCCTGGATGTGCTGCTGGTTAAAGACTTTAGCTCGGTAATGGAACTGACTAAGCTCATCAGCGAGCTGCAAACCTTTCCCTACGACGGGCGGTTTGTGCGCTATTTCACCACGACCCAGCTGACGGTGACCACTCAGCCAAATGAGTCACCTTGGCCACTCACGTTAGATGGCGAGGCGCGCTACTATGATCAGTTCTGTGCGGAAGTAGTACCCCTTGCGTTGCGTGTATTACTGCCCGAGGAGTGCCCATTGCTCTCCTCCAGTCGCCCATAACAGGATAGGTTTAGATTTTTAACGTTACAAAGGAGAAGAATCAAATGGCAAATCGCGTGTGGATACCCGTACTCGTCGCCGTGTCACTGCTGCTGAGTGCCTGCGGAGACTCCCAGGAAGATCCCACCGTGACACCCGATGAGAATTCTACGGTGACAGATGAAGAAACAGCTCGTGACGAGGGGACGGGCGAAGAAGAGGCGCCGGACACCGCTGAGAACGCGGCAGAAATGTCCAGTCCGGAAGAAGTAGAGGATGATATTGAAGCACGCCAAGCCGCTGAAGAGCTTGAGCGAGCGGAAGCAATACGTGAGGATGACACACAATCTAGCGACGCCGCCAGCAGCACGACGGCAGGTGGTGAAGAGGTTGAAGCTGGAGAAGATACCCTGGCGGCTGACCCTGACGATGTGCTCGATGAGGAAAGCGCTATGCCGGGTGAGGCCACCCGTTCTGATGTGGATGAGATCATTGCCGAAACTGAACGCCGCTTCGAAGAAGCAGAACAGCGTTTAGAAGAGCAGTTTCAGGAGGTAGAGCAGCAGGCGCCATCTCTAGAGCCGATGGAAAGTGAGGATGTCTCGCCGAGTTGGGAAACCGAAAGCAGTTTGCCAGAGCGCACGCCGTTGCAGGATGATCGCGAGGCAACCGATGTTGACGCCTTGATTGAAGATACCGAACGCCGCTTTGAAGAAGCACAGCAGCGGCTTGAAGAGCAGTATCAAGAGTTGGAAAATCGAGAGGCTGAGAGTGGCGCGGTTGTTGAGCCATCAGGCGAGCTTGGCAGCGATGTTGAAAGCAGTGAAGATAGCCAGGAAAGCGGTGCGAACGGTGATTCTGGCAGTGAGGAGTGATCGCTGAGGGGCTCTCGATTGGCGTTATCGATCGGCAATAAAAAAGGCCCGCAAATGCGGGCCTTTGTCCATCCGTTAGCAATTAAGCTGGGCGGATGTTGGAAGCCTGAAGGCCTTTTTTACCCTGAGTCACTTCAAAGCTGACTTTTTGACCGTCTTGCAGGGTCTTGAAGCCTTCAGCTTGAATTTCGGAGAAGTGGGCGAACAGATCGTCTCCGCCGTCATCAGGAGAGATGAAGCCGAAGCCTTTAGTGTCGTTGAACCACTTAACAGTGCCAGTTGCCATTTTCTATTTCCTTAACATGCTTAGTAATCACGGGCAACTCAATTGTCCACCCGCTACAATCACTCTAGATGCAAACGCGGCTGTCGTCCAGCGACATTCCTAAGATTTTTTATTTCGTTGCGAGTAAGCACTCATGATGCAGTTAGGTTTGATTGATGCACAATTTATTTCCTTTCTGGTAGCGATCACGCTGCTAACGATTAGCCCCGGTGTTGACACCCTGTTGGTGATTCGTAATACGGCGCGTGGGGGGATTAGGGATGGGGTTACCACCAGTCTTGCGATCTGCTTTGGCCTGTTTGTACATGCCACGATCTCGGCGTTGGGCATCTCGCTGATCTTGCTGCAATCCGCCTGGGCGTTTCATATGCTGAAACTAGTGGGGGCGGGCTACCTCATTTGGCTGGGGATCACCAGCTTGTTGGCTGCGCGACGCGGGCAGCCGCTGCCGGTTAATGGCGTGCTAGAGGGCACATCGGCTGTTTCTCGCTGGCAGCCGGTCAAAGAGGGTTTTTTATCCAATGTGTTGAATCCTAAAACCGTGGTGTTCTATATGGCCTTTTTGCCTCAGTTCATCGCGCCCGGCGACCCTGCCTTACTGAAGTCGCTGTGGTTAGCGGGGGTGCACTTTATCATCGCCAATATCTGGCAAATCGGTGTAGTGCTAATGGTGGGGAGTGCCGGTAAGTGGTTGGCCAGTGCGCGCTTTGCACAAACGCTAAACGCCGCTACGGGGGCGGTATTGGTGGTGTTTGGTATTCGGCTGGCATTAACACAACGCCCGGTATAAACCGGGCGCTGGCGTCAATCTAAAGCAGAGGATGCGGTTTAGCGGCGGGCAAGTAGCGCCCGGTCGTAGCGCACCTGCTGTTCGTTATCGCTTAGCAGCGAAACGCCTTCGCTACTGCCGCCGTTGGCAAGGCTCTCAAAAATCACCCGATAGCTGAGCACCGCTTGGACGTAGTCGCGGGTCTCGCGGAAGGGGATGCTCTCCACAAACAGATCGAAGGCTTCTACGCCATCGCCAAGCCACTGGTCGACGCGGCCAGGGCCTGCGTTATAGGCCGCCGCGGCGGCTAGGCGATTACCCTGATAGCGTTGCAGTTTATCGCGCAGGTAGGTGCTGCCCAGGCGGATATTAAGCTCGGGGTCGAGCACGCCGTAGGGGCCAGGGTCGTTAATACCCAGTTCGCGGCTGACTTGGCTAGCGGTGCCGGGCATCAACTGCATAAGCCCGCGGGCTCCTGCAGGTGATAGGGCATTGGGGTTGTAAGCGCTTTCACGCCGGGTAATCGCCATCAATAAGTAGGGATCAACGCCCGTCATTCGGCCCCAATGCTGAAAACTGTCGTGGTAAGCCTGAGGGAAGCGCCAGTCCAAGGCGTCCCACATCTCGGCGGCAATGGTGGTCTGCACTAAGCGCGCATGCCACTGCTGCTGATCGGCGTAGTCGGCTAATGCGCGCGCCTGCTGGGGAGAGCCGCTCTGTACCGCGTGTAACCACTCGCTGTTGGCCAGCCCATCTTCGCCAATGCGTAGCAAGGCCTCGGTGCGCTGTACGGCGGGGAGTTGGGCAACACGTTGGCGCGACGCTGCGTCAAAATGGTTGCGCTCAAGATTCAGTTGATAGGGTTGGCCAAGCTTTTCTGCTGCCGCAAAGCCGTAAAAACTGCGATCCTGGGAAGCCTGCTGGTAGCGCGCTTCTGCCGCTGCTTGATTGCCAAGCTGTCCGTTGGCGCGGCCCAGCCAATACTGCCAACGGCTATTCTCCTGCTGGCTAGCGGGCATTTCAGCGATCCAGTGGATAACCCCATTCCAGTCACGGCTGGCCAGCTCATGGCGGACCCGCAGCTCTAACACCCTCTCGCTGTCAAGTGTCGGTAATACGCCGTCGACCCAGCTAAGCGTGCCTGGGACATCCCGCACCAGAGCGTAAAAGGCAAGCTCTTCTTCGATGGCTGCACGGTCACTGGGCAGCAGGTTTAAGCGTGGTGATAGTGTTTGCCAAGCGGCAAAGGCTGCCGATGTATCTTCGCGGGTATAGCGCTGCATGGCAGCCTGGTAGAAGCTTGCCGTGGCGGCGCACTCCGGGCCTAGGCAAGCGGGCGCCTGGGTAATCGCGCTGCTGCGCGCTGCCACGCTATCGACCGTGTCCAGGGCAGTTTGCCACTGGCCGCTTAATAACCCGCCAAGATAGCTTGAGAGGCGTGTTTCTCCTGCCTGCCAGGCGAGCATTTTGCGCTCCCAGATAGCCGTAGCGTCAATAGTGCCGTTGGCCCGCAGACGCTCAAATAGCGGGTCGCAGGCGTCAGGTTGAGAGCTGCCTACGTGCCATAAATCTAACCCTGCCTCGCTCGCCAACTGGGGTTGAGTCGTTAGCAGCGCCGTGTAGTAGTAACACTGGCGCGCGGTGCCCGCCGGTTCACCGTCGGCTACCGCGAGCAGGTCGCTATAGCGCCCCGCGTGACCATACTTGGCAATGGCTTGACCGCGTATCCAGCCCGCTAACGGAGAGTCGGCGTATTGATCAATAAATTGCTGCACTCGCTCAGGGGAGACATTCGGCAGTTGTCCCCTTATGCGGTGGTATTCCACGTAGCCACGCAGCGTGTGGTCTTCAATGGCGCGTTCATCTACCCGCGCCCACTGCTGCTCCCTTGCGGCAGCGAGGGCATCACGTAACTCACTGTCTGAAGCCGCCCAGGAAAGCGCGGGTAACCCAGCCAGCAGTGCTGTACACAGCAGACGAGCGGTATAGCGAAATGGCGAAACCAACATGGTGCTCTCTCTCTATCAATCGGTGGCACGTTATCTGGGCTCGGGAGCAGCCCACCTAGTTTGCTGAGCAACCGCTATACTGAACGAATACCCGCAGTCATGATCTGACCGCCCAGATACTTAAAGGATCTAATTACGATGGCCCCATTATCCACTTGGTGGTTCTTACGTCGACTCAAATCCCGCCTTTGGGCGACAAAACGCATTGTACGTGCGTTAAAACTGTTTATACCCATGACCCGCGATGTGCTCCGCGGTGATTTTCGGCCTATCCCCTGGTCAGCTTTTGGCATGATGGCATTAGCGCTGGGCTATTTGATAATGCCCTTCGATCTGATTCCCGATTTTCTGATGCTAATCGGTGTGGTGGACGATGTACTGATTGTCGGCTGGCTGCTAAATCGTATCGATCAGCGCTTAGAGGGCTATCGGGCCTGGAAATATACCGATCCCGATATGACACCTTCTTAATACCCATGATTTGTTAACATTCCGCTGCTTGAAAAATCCCTGCTTAGCCCCATATCAAGTTCACGAAACCACTTTAAGCCCCTGCAGGTATCACGCAGGGGTACATGACTCAACGTGATTGATAAGGGCTAAGCGCATGACGACAGCTACCCACGAACAAGCGACCGACAAACAAGCCAACCACGAAGAAACCCTTGGCTTTCAGACCGAAGTTAAGCAGCTGCTGAATTTAATGATTAACTCCCTGTACTCCAACCGGGAGATATTTTTACGCGAGCTTATTTCAAACGCGGCAGATGCCTGCGACAAGCTGCGCTACGCGGCGCTGGATAACGACGCGCTCTATGAAGGCGATAGCGAGCTGCGCATCGAAATCGAGCATGATAAAGAGGCCAACACCATCACCCTGCGTGATAACGGTGTCGGTATGAACCGCGAAGATGTGATTGCCAACTTGGGTACCATCGCGCGCTCCGGTACCGCTGAGTTTCTCAAGCAGCTTTCTGGCGAGCAGCAGAAAGACGCCAAGCTGATCGGCCAGTTTGGCGTTGGCTTCTACTCGGGCTTTATTGTCGCTGATGAAATTTCGGTACGTACCCGCAAAGCGGGCACGCCAGCCGCCGAGGGCGTTGAGTGGCGTTCAAAAGGTGAAGGCGAGTTTACCGTAGCCGATATCGAGCGTGCCCAGCACGGCACCGAAATTACCCTGCACCTGAAAGACGACGCCAAAGAGTTTGCCGACGATTATCGCCTGCAAGGCTTGGTGCGCAAGTACTCGGACCATATTGAAGTGCCTGTGCGCATGCCGAAAACGGAAACGGCGAAAGATGACGAAGGCAACCCCATCGAAGGTAGTGAAGTGACTACCTGGGAAACCGTCAACGAGGCGACGGCACTATGGTCTCGCCCGAAAAGCGAGGTTTCCGACGATGAGTACAAGGCTTTCTATAAGCACGTTGCGCACGACTTTTCTGACCCGCTGACCTGGAGCCACAACAAGGTCGAAGGCAAGCTTGAGTACACCAGCCTGCTTTATGTGCCGGGTCGCGCGCCCTTTGACATGTTTGACCGCGACGGCGCCCGGGGCGTTAAGCTCTACGTCCAGCGCGTGTTCATTATGGACGACGCTGAGCAGTTCCTGCCGCTCTATCTGCGCTTTATCAAAGGCGTGCTGGATACCCGCGAACTGTCGCTCAACGTATCCCGCGAATTGCTCCAGCAAGACCCCAATGTGGATAAGATCAAAGCGGCGCTCACCAAGCGCGGCTTGGATATGCTCAAAAAGCTCGCCAAGGAAAAAGAGCAGTATCAAACCTTCTGGAATACCTTCGGCAGCGTCCTTAAAGAAGGGCCGGGTGAAGATCCATCCAACCGCGAAAAAATTGCTGGTTTGCTACGCTTTGCCTCAACCCACACCGACACTGCTACCCAAGAGCATGCGCTGGCAGACTACGTAGAGCGTATGAAAGAGGGTCAGCAGAAGATTTACTACGTGGTGGCGGATAGCTTCAATGCGGCCAAAAACAGCCCGCACCTGGAGATCTTCCGCAAAAAAGGCATCGAAGTGCTGTTGCTGTCTGACCGTATTGATGACTGGCTAATGAGCCATCTCACCGAGTTCGACGGCAAAACCTTTGCCGATGTGGCCAAGGGCGAGCTTGACCTTGGCGATGTGGAAGACGAAGAAGAGAAAAAAGCCCAGGAAGAGACCGCTAAAGCCAAAGAAGATCTGGTCAAGCGCGTTAAAGAAGCGCTGGGCGATGGTGTTCAAGAGGTCAAAGTGACCCACCGCCTCACCGATTCACCGGCCTGCGTGGTGCTGCCTGAGCATGAGATGGGCTACCAGATGCGCCGCATTATGGAGGCCGCGGGTCAGCCGCTGCCTGAGGTGAAGCCGATTCTTGAGCTTAACCCCAGCCATGCGCTGGTAGCGCGTTTGGAAGGTGCTGAAGGCGATCTGTTTACCCAGCTAGCCTACATCTTGCTGGATCAGGCGATCATCGCTGAGGGTGGCCACTTGGATGACCCTGCGGCCTACGTGAAGCGCCTGAATAACGTTCTAACGGCTTAATAAAATACGCTGCTTTAACGACGACGGCCCGCTGGTTACCCCAGCGGGCCGTCTGTTTTGATAGAGTAGGGTTTACGTTCTGCAAGACTTCTTAGGACACTATTATGATGGCTGAGCAGCAAATCAACGTAGCGGTGCTGGGGGGCGGTAGTTTTGGTACGGCGCTGGCGAGTATTGCCGCCGACAACGGCGCCCGGGTTCGCCAGTGGATGCGTGATGAAACGTTGGTCACGCAAATCAACCAAGAGCACCGTAACGGGCGTTATCTGCCGCATTACGCTATGAATTCGGCTGTAGAAGCCTCAACCGATCTTCAAGCTGTGCTGGCTGACGCCGAGCTAGTGCTAATCGCGATTCCCTCCAAGGCTTTTCGCAGCGTCGTGCAAGCGGCGAAAGCATGGCTGAGGCCCGAGCAGATCCTGGTCAGTACGACTAAGGGAATTGAGCAGGATGGGTTTCTGCTGATGAGCCAAGTGCTTGAGCAGGAGACGGGCTTTAGCCATATTGGCGTGATTGCTGGCCCCAATCTGGCCTCTGAAATCGCCGATAAACAGCTAACCGCCACGGTGATTGCCAGTGCAGATCCGTTAACCCGCACTCGGGTTCAGCAGGCATTGGGCTGCCGCTATTTCCGCGTTTACGCCAGCGATGACCGCCACGGCGTTGAGCTGGGCGGTGCGCTGAAGAATATTTATGCCATTGCTGCCGGTATGGCGGCAGCGCTGGGCATGGGGGAAAACACCCGCAGCATGCTGATGACCCGCGCTTTAGCGGAAATGAGCCGCTTTGCCGTCGCCCAGGGGGCTAACCCGATGACCTTTTTAGGTCTAGCGGGGGTGGGGGATTTGATTGTTACCTGCTCGTCTAACCTGTCGCGCAATTACCGGGTCGGCTACGCCATGGGGGAAGGCCGCACGCTGGAAGAAGCGGTTGATGCGCTTGGTCAAGTCGCAGAAGGGGTGAATACCGTTAAGCTGGTATGCGCTAAAGCGAGTGAAATGGGCGTTTACATGCCGCTTGCTGAGGGCCTTAATCACGTGCTGTTTGACGGCGTACCTGCCCAGGATATGGCGCGTACCTTAATGATGGGTGAGCAGAGCAGTGATGTAGAGTTTATTCTGCCCCGTGAAGCGGTGCAGCAGGCGCATAGAGAAAATGGAGGCTGGCATGCCTGATATGCTAATGATGCGCCACGGCGAGGCCGCGCCGGGGTATCCCGACCAGGCGCGCCGGTTGACGCCTCACGGCGAGCTGGAAGCCGAAAAAATGGCGCGCTGGCTGGCCGAGCGTATTGCTTCGGGTGAGTTGCCAATGCCGAGGGTTTATGCCAGCCCCTATGCCCGCGCGCAGCAGACCGCGCAAACGCTCTGTGACGCGCTGAAAACATCACTTGAGACGCTTGATTTTATTACCCCGGATGATTCCCCTGGTGCAGTAAGCGACTGGCTACTTGAGCAGCCTGAGGGCGCGCCAATTATGCTGGTCAGCCATATGCCGCTGGTGGGAGAGTTGGCCGGATTATTAGTCGAGGGTAGCCCAGCCCAGGGAGTTGGCTTCCCTACCGCCGCTATCGCCGAGCTTGAGGCTGACGTATGGGCGGCGGGGTGTGCACAGTTGAAGCGCTTTACCCAGCCCAGCCAACTTTAAGAACCTTAAATGCCAAAAAAAGCGGCTGCCAATGCAGCCGCTAGTATTTGCAAGCTTTCAGATCCGAATCAGCTCGTAGCGGGGGTCTTTCGCCAGGGATGGCGAAAGTAGCGCCCAGGGAGGGGTTCACAGCGCCCCCGCGAAGAGTTGTTCGGATCGTCTCCCTGTTACAACAACGCGTCGAGCTTCTCTTTTAACAAGCCGTTCACCTGCTGTGGGTTGGCGGTGCCACGAGACGCCTTCATCACCTGACCAACAAAGTAACCAATCATTTTGCCACGTTTTTCCGGTTCCGAGTCGCGGTATTGGGCGACCTGGGCGGGGCTATCGGCAATCACTTGATCGATCATTGCCTCGATAGCGCCGGTGTCGGTTACCTGCTTGAGGCCTTTGGCGTCAATCACCTCATCAGCGCTTTCACCCTGGCCATTCCACAATGCCTGGAAGACCTCTTTTGCGGCTTTGCCGTTAATGGTGTCATCCAATACGCGGCTGATCAGCTCGCCTAGCTGGCGGGCAGAAATCGGGCTATTGGCAATGCTTAGGTTTTCTCGGTTAAGTGCCCCGGAAAGCTCACCCTGAACCCAGTTGGCTGCTTGCTTGGCATCGCCACACTCGCTATGTACGGCTTCAAAAAATTCGGCCATATCGCGGCTGGCGGAGATGACGTTGGCGTCATAAGCAGACAGCCCCAGCGCGTTCTGGAAGCGCTCGCGCTTATCCGCAGGCAGTTCGGGCAACTGGCCACGCAGGTGATCCAGGTAGGCCTGATCCAGCACCACCGGCAGCAGGTCAGGACAGGGGAAGTAACGGTAGTCGTTGGCCTCCTCCTTGGTGCGCATACTGCGGGTTTCATCGCGGTCTGGGTCGAACAGGCGCGTTTCCTGAACCACCGTGCCGCCATCTTCGATCAGCTCAATCTGGCGCTCCACCTCAAAGGCAATGGCACGCTCGACAAAGCGGAAGGAGTTAACGTTTTTAATCTCAGCCCGGGTGCCAAAGGCTTCCTGACCTTTGGGGCGTACCGAAACGTTAACGTCGCAACGCATTGAGCCTTCCGCCATATTGCCGTCGGAAATGCCCAAATAAGTGACGATGGAGTGAATCGCCTTGAGATACGCCGCGGCCTCTTTGGCGTTGCGCATATCCGGCTCGGAGACGATTTCCAGCAGCGGCGTGCCCGCCCGGTTTAAGTCGATACCGGTCATGCCGTGAAAATCTTCGTGCAATGACTTGCCGGCATCCTCTTCAAGGTGGGCATGGTGAATGCGGATATGCTTGGAGCTGCCATCTTCCAGGGTAATCTCAACGTCGCCAGGGCCGACGATGGGGTGGTACATCTGGCTGGTTTGATAGCCCTTGGGCAGGTCGGGGTAGAAGTAGTTTTTACGGTCAAACACCGACACTTCAGCAATATCCGCATGCACCGCCAGGCCAAACTGAACGGCCATGGCCACGGCCTGCTCGTTAAGCACCGGCAGCACGCCGGGTAGCCCTAAATCCACCGCGCAGGCCTGGGTGTTGGGCTCAGCGCCAAACGCCGTCGAGGCGCCGGAGAATATTTTTGAACGTGTTGCGAGCTGAACGTGGACTTCAAGCCCAATCACGGTTTCCCATTGCATTAGGCGTACTCCTCGGCAAAGGCAGGACGTTGTAAGTGCCAGTCGGTCGCTTGCTGAAACTGGTGGGCGACGTTAAGCAACTGCGCTTCGGCAAAGTGGGTGCCCAGAATTTGTAGGCCTACCGGGCGATTGCCAACAAAACCAGCCGGTACGCTGATGCCAGGAATACCCGCCAGGTTCACCGCGATGGTGTAGATATCCTGCAGATACATCGACACTGGGTCTTTTTTGGCGCCCAGATCAAAGGCTGGCGTAGGCGAGGCGGGGCCCATCAGTACATCGACGTCTTCAAAGGCGTCCAGGAAGTCCTGACGGATCAAACGGCGCACCTGCTGGGCTTTGGTATAGTAGGCGTCAAAGAAGCCTTCAGAGAGCGTGTGGGTGCCGATGAGAATGCGTCGCTTGACCTCTTCGCCAAACCCCTCTGCACGGGAGCGTGTGTAGAGGTCGATCAAATCGCTGGGATTGTCACAGCGGTGACCAAATCGTACACCGTCGTAACGGGACAGGTTGGAAGAGGCTTCCGCGGGGGCAATCACGTAGTAGGCCGGAATCGCATAGTGAGTATGCGGCAGGCTGACTTCGCGCACCGTGGCGCCTAGGGATTCGTAAACTTTTACCGCCTCACGGACGGCTTTTTCGACCTCGGGGTCTAAACCATCGCCAAAATACTCTTTGGGCAGGCCAATTTTGAGACCCGAAAGGGGAGCGTTAAGGCTTTCCACGTAGTCGGGGACACCGCGGGAAACGCTGGTGGAGTCGCGGCCGTCATGGCCAGCAATCACCCCTAGCAGGTGGGCGCAATCTTCAGCGCTGCGCGCCATTGGGCCAGCCTGATCAAGGCTTGAGGCGTAGGCAATGATGCCAAAGCGCGAGACGCGGCCATAGGTGGGCTTTAGGCCGGTAATGCCACAAAACGCCGCCGGTTGGCGAATAGAGCCGCCGGTGTCGGTGCCCATGGCGGCGGGCACCAAGCCCGCCGCGACTGCGGCCGCGCTGCCGCCTGAGCTGCCGCCAGGCACTGCTTGAAGATCCCAGGGGTTCTTAACCGGGCCGTAGTAGCTGTTTTCGTTGGAGGAGCCCATGGCGAACTCATCCATATTGGTTTTACCCAGGCTGATCGTGCCCGCTGCGTTGAGCTTTTCAACCACGGTGGCGTTATAGGGAGCGATAAAATTATCCAGCATTTTCGAGCCGCAGCTGGTTTTTACACCCTGAGTGCAAAAAATATCTTTCAGCGCCAGAGGAATGCCCGCCAGTGGCCCGGCTTTGCCCGCCGCTCTGGCGTTGTCGGCGACTTCAGCCTGTTTCAGCGCCTGCTCAGCGGTCACGCTGATAAAACTGTTCAGCTTGCCGTCAGCCTTGTCAATGCGCTGTAAATAGTGAGCGGTCAGCTCGCGGCTGGAAAACTCGCCGCTTTTCAAGGCGGCAGCGAGTTGCGTTAAGGTTTTCTCATGCATGACCCAGAAGCTCCGTTCAGGGGAGAAAAAAAGTGGCAATAGTGGTGGCTGCCAATGCTCGTGTGCCGTTACTCAGCGTGTTTGTTCACTGAGTTTATTCAACGACGCGGGGCACCAGATACAGGCCATTTTCCACTGCCGGAGCACAGCGCTGAAAGGTATCGCGCTGGTTAGATTCCGTTACTTCATCGGCGCGCAGTCGCTGGGTCGCATCGAGCGGGTGAGCGAGCGGCGTCACGCCTTCAGTATCCAGGCTTTGTAGCTGGTCGACCATGTCCAGAATCCGGCTTAGGTCGTCTACAAAGCCGCTGGCTTGGTCATCGCTGACGGCGAGTCGGGCCAAGTGAGCGGCCCGGCGCACATGAGATTCTTCAAGCGCCATGATCGAGTTTTCCTCGTAAATGTGATGGAACATAATCCGCTTTAAGCGGTATACATACCGATATCAAAAAAACGTCTTGTGTCGCAGACGTGGAAAATAGCCGCAAAAGGTACCACATCTTGGCCTTAACGGGCAGTGTTAGGCGCGACTCGTGCTTGCTGCCAGGGGGTTGCGGTGATACCGTTTGCATCCGCACAGGGTTCCCGGTCTGCACTAGGTAACAACATCCATGTTTAAACGTTTGAGGGGGCTGTTTTCCAGCGATCTATCGATCGACTTGGGTACGGCCAACACACTGATTTATGTACGCGGTCGCGGTATCGTGCTCGATGAGCCGTCCGTGGTTGCTATCCGCCAGTCTGGCAATATGCGCAGCGTCGCGGCAGTCGGTACTGATGCCAAGCGAATGCTGGGGCGCACGCCCGGCAATATTACTGCGATTCGGCCGATGAAAGATGGCGTTATTGCCGACTTCACCGTCACCGAACAGATGCTCCAGCATTTTATTCGCAAAGTTCACCAAAGCACCTTCTTGACCCCCAGCCCGCGTGTGCTGGTGTGCGTTCCTTGCATGTCCACGCAAGTAGAGCGTCGGGCGATTCGTGAGTCAGCAGAAGGTGCCGGTGCCCGTGAGGTGTTCTTGATTGAAGAACCCATGGCGGCAGCGATTGGCGCAGGCCTTCCTGTTGATGAAGCACAGGGGTCGATGGTGGTGGATATCGGT
Source organism: Halomonas sp. AOP13-D3-9 (assembly GCF_052379125.1). NCBI lineage: Bacteria > Pseudomonadati > Pseudomonadota > Gammaproteobacteria > Oceanospirillales > Halomonadaceae > Halomonas > Halomonas sp. AOP13-D3-9. The sequence goes on from NZ_JBQSYH010000005.1 coordinate 257,181, forward strand.
GGTGGTACCACCGAGATCGCGATTATTTCACTTAACGGTGTCGTCTACTCCGAATCTATTCGGGTGGGTGGTGACCGCTTTGATGAGGCCATTACCGCCTACGTGCGTCGTCACTACGGCAGCCTGATTGGTGAAGCAACGGCTGAGCGCATTAAAGAAGAGATTGGCTGCGCCTACCCCGGTGGCGAACTGCGCGAAATTGACGTGCGCGGGCGCAATCTGGCCGAAGGCATCCCACGTAGCTTTACGCTTAACTCCCACGAAACCCTGGAAGCGTTGCAAGAAACCCTGGGTTCTATCGTGGCTGCGATTAAGAGCGCCCTTGAGCAGTCACCGCCTGAATTGGCGTCTGATATCGCCGAGCGAGGCTTGGTGTTAACGGGCGGTGGTGCGCTGTTGCGCGACCTGGACAAGCTGATCGCTGAAGAGACAGGGCTGCCGGTGATCGTTGCCGAAGACCCGTTGACCTGCGTTGCTCGCGGCGGTGGTAAAGCGCTGGAAATGATTGATCAGCACACCTTTGAGTTGCTGTCGAGCGACTAATCGCAGCGGTTAATTGCGGGGGGATTGCCTATTAAACCGCTGTTTTCGCACGGGCCACTGCCGGGCTACCGGCTGTTTTTTTGTGTCCTGGCTGCCAGTGCATTGATGTTTGTCGACCAGAACTTCACGCGTATGGAGCAAGTACGTGCGCAGATGTCGATGGTCGTTGCTCCTATTCAATGGGTCGTTAGTGTGCCTAGCGACCTGTTGAACTGGGGGTCGCTTGCGCTCTCTGATCAACAGGCGCTGGTGGATGAAAATCGCCGCCTGCGTGAGCAGATTCTCACCCTTTCCCATCGTGGTCAGCGGATGGCCAACCTGACGGCGGAAAACAGCGAGCTGCGCGATTTGCTGAAAGCGGCGAAGCGGCGTGATATTCCCTATATCACGGCTGAGCTGCTGTCGTTGGATAATGATCCCTTTAGTCATCAGATGGTGGTTAATCGCGGCCATCGTCACGGCGCTTATGTAGGTCAGCCTGTCATCGATGCTTCTGGGTTGGTGGGGCAAATTACCGCAGTCTCTGCCTACTCCAGCCGCGTGCTGCTATTGGCCGATGCCAGTCACGCCTTGCCGGTTCAGTTAAACCGCAATGGGCTGCGCTTTATTGTCCAAGGGGCGGGGCGTTACAGTAGCGTTAATGTGATGCACGTGCCTGATACGGCGGATATTCGTGAAGGTGATTTGTTGACTACATCGGGCTTGGCCGGGCGCTTTCCTCCGGGTTACCCCGTAGCGCGCGTTACTGAGGTGTATCACGATCCAGGCCAGCCATTTGCGCGGGTTACGGCCGAACCCATGGCGCAGTTGCAGCGTTCACGTCACTTCTTGTTGCTTTTTCCTCCTGTGCGAGAAGACGTGGAAGAGAATGCCTGGGATGATACGCTGGATATCTCGGCAGAGGCATTGCGCTCCTCTCTTCAGCTAGCCAGTCCTGACGAAGCGCTTCCCGCACAAAATGCATCACCTCCAGAGGTGCCCTGATGCCGCGAGCACCGATTGTTCCATTAGTGGTTATTTGGCTTAGCCTGATCCTAGCCCTCTGCTTGCAAGTCATGCCGCTGGCCGATGGCTGGCAGGTATATCGCCCCGAGTGGCTGGGGCTGATGCTCATCTACTGGTGTATGCGTGCTCCCGACAGAGTCGGTGTTTTCCATGGCTTTGTGCTGGGCATTCTGATGGATTTAATTGAAGGCACCGTGTTGGGGCAGCATGCGCTTATCTATGCGCTGTTGGCGTTTCTGTGTGCTCTGGTCTACCCCCGTTTTCGGGCCTATTCGTTGGTACAGCAGTCGGCACTGGTGCTGGTGCTGTTGGGCTTGATGCAGCTAGTCGCCCAGTGGCTGCGCACTATCGTGGGTGATTTTTCGATCCATTTAGCGTTTTTGATTCCCGCTTTGATCAGTGCGTTGCTATGGCCGTGGCTGGCGACGATGTTCCAGGCGCTAGAACGCCGGTTGGCGGCTTCATGACGGCACCTGTTTTGTGCTTAGCGTCTGCCTCTCCACGCCGTCGGGCCTTGCTGGCCTCTATTGGGGTGCCGGTCACGGTTAATCCCTGCGATATCGATGAGACGCCGCTGGTCGGCGAGTCGGCTCAAGCCTATGTACAGCGCTTAGCGATAGCTAAAGCTGAGGCGGCGGCGCCATTAACTGACCTACCTACGCTAGGTTCAGATACCGCGGTGGTGGTCGATGGGCGTATTCTAGGTAAACCGGCGAATGCTGGACAGGGCGCTGAAATGCTGGAGCTGCTTTCGGGGCGGTGTCATCAGGTGCTTACCGCCGTGGCAGTGAGTGGACCTGCAGGAATGCTCTCTTGCTGCGTGACCACCCAGGTGACGATGCGTGAGATAAGCGCCGATGAAATCGCTGCCTACTGGCGTACCGGTGAACCTGCTGATAAGGCCGGTGGCTACGCCATACAGGGATTAGCGTCCATATTTGTAAAACAGATTCAAGGCAGTCACTCGGCAGTGGTAGGGCTACCGCTGTTTGAGACGACGCACTTGCTATGCCGACAGGGAGTTCCTATCTGGCAGCGTGTCTGACACCTTTGGGTTGAAGGTATTGAGCACCTGTATCGCTGGCAAGGAATACGTCAACCAACAAGGAATTTTGCATGAGCGGTGAAGTTCTCATCAATTTAACGCCAATGGAAACCCGCGTCGCGCTGGTTGAAAATGGCGTTTTGCAAGAGGCACTGATCGAGCGTTCCCGTCGGCGTGGCATCGTGGGCAATATCTACAAAGGCAAAGTGGTTCGTGTACTGCCTGGCATGCAGGCTGCTTTTGTTGATATTGGCTTAGATCGGGCGGCGTTTATTCACGCCCACGAAGTGATGCCACCCGGCACACCGCTCGATGAGCAGCAGACCATCGGCCAGTTACTCCATGAGGGCCAGGCGTTAGTGGTACAAGCGACCAAAGACCCTATCGGTAGCAAAGGGGCACGCTTAACCACGCATCTGTCGATCCCTTCTCGCTATCTGGTCTATATGCCCGATTCGCCGCATCATGGCGTTTCGCAGCGTATTGAGGATGAGCGCGAACGCGAACGGTTAAAAGCCCTGCTAGACAGCAGCGTGGTGGAGCAGACGCTGGAAGTGACGGGGGGCTTTATTGTTCGCACGGCCGCGGAAGGCGTGGGTGACGAAGAGCTACAAGGCGATATGCACTTTCTGCTGCGGCTGTGGCGTAAGGTCAGCGAGCGTAAAGTAACCGCGACGCCGCAAAGCGTGATTTACGATGATTTGCCGCTATTTATGCGCACCCTGCGCGACGTAATGCGCGACGATATCGAAAAAGTGCGCATCGATTCGCGGGAAAACTTCGTCAAGCTGGTGGAGTTTGCCGAAGAGTTTATGCCCGACGCGGTGGAGCGGATTGAATACTACCCCGGCGAGCGGCCCATCTTTGATCTCTACAGCGTCGAAGATGAGATCCAAAAAGCCTTGGGGCGCAAGGTACAGCTGAAATCCGGTGGCTATCTGGTGATTGACCCCACCGAGGCAATGACCACCATTGATGTCAATACCGGGGGTTATGTCGGTCACCGCAACCTTGAAGAGACCATTTTCAAAACCAACCTTGAAGCGGCCACGGCCATTGCCCGCCAGCTTCGGTTGCGCAATCTGGGCGGCATTATCATTATCGACTTTATCGATATGGTCGATGTTGAGCATCAGCGTCAGGTGTTGCGGGTATTGGAAAAAGCCTTAGAGCGTGATCATGCCAAAACCAAGTGTACCGGCGTTACCGAGCTTGGCCTTGTTCAGCTTACCCGGAAACGCACCCGGGAGAGCCTAGAGCAAACGATGTGTGAAGCGTGCCCCACCTGCAGTGGGCGCGGCACGCTTAAAACGCCAGAAACCGTCTGCTACGAAATCTTTCGTGAGATACTGCGCGAAGAGCGCGCCTATAGCGCTGAAACTTACATGGTGCTTGCATCGCAGCCTGTCGTTGATCGTTTATTGGATGAAGAGTCAGCCGCAGTGGCCGACCTGGAGACGTTTATCAATAAAACCATCCGCTTTCAGGTTGAACAGCACTACTCCCAAGAGCAGTACGATATTGTGCTGATGTAACCATGCTAATGCGTTCGCTGGTGCGTTGGAGTTTGCTGATCGCAGCCTGGCTACTGGGCAGCACGGCTGTGCTGCTGTTGCTGCTGCGCTTGGCGATTAGCCAATCCGATGCCTTAACTCCCCGTATTGAAGCGCTGCTTGAGGCGCGCATTGGCGTGCCGGTCACCATTGAGCGGCTATCGCTTTCGCTCGCCCGGAGCGATCTTCTATTACGCCTTGATGGCGTAAACGCGGAAACCCCTGATGGCCAAGCGCTGTTTTCCCTGGAGCATGCGGGGCTACGTTTGGATACCTGGGCGTCGCTTGTCAACATGGCGCCGATTTTTAGCGACGCACGCATCAGCGGTACCCAGTTGCATCTTTATCAAGGCTCGGGGGCGTCTTTGCGGTGGCCTGAGCCCGCAGAGTTACCGCTATTGATGGCGGCGGAGCCCGACGTGGATCTGGCCACGATTGATAATTGGGCAGGCTTGATTTTGCGTCAACGTCTCTGGGTGGATGACACCCGCGTGGTGCTGCACGGCAAGCAAGACACCGTGATGCTCCATGCGCAGACACTGCTGCTGACCGGCGATGAGCGGCGGACACGGCTGGAAGGCGCTATCAATATCGCTGAATCGCTACAGCAGGCGCGCGAAGTGGATCTGCCCGCGGTTGAAATAAAGGTCGAAATGCAGCCCGGCCGACGGGGCTTTAGCGATTTTTCGGCAGCGTTGCAACTGGATGTTCAGCTTGACCAGTTAGTCGTTTTGGCGGATATGTTCCGGCCGGATCATGCCGCTTATTTAGAGCAAGCCGGCGGCAGTGCGCGGCTTTGGGGGCGCTGGAGCGCCGGACGCCTTGAAGAGTCTCGCATTGCTGTCGATGTTCCCCAGTTGACGCTACGCCATCAGGTTCAGTACGCGGTGTTAAGGGACATCAAGGCCAACGGTTTATGGCAGCGCGACGGCGACGGCGGTGAAGCGTGGCTAAGCGGTGATGCTGACAGTGTGGAGTGGGCCCAGCCCCCCGGCGGCAACGTGGGGCCAGCCTTGCCGCGCCACTGGCACGCTACCCACCAGCCAGGACAGTGGGAAGTGCGCACCAGTGCCTTTGAACTCGCCTCGCTGACTGCTTGGCGTGACTACGTATTGCTCCCTGAATCCGTCACCCGGGTATTGCAAACCCTGGCCCCCCGCGGGCAAGTCGAAGGGTTACACGTGGGGCAGCAGGATGGCCACTGGGGAGTGGACGCGGCGCTAACCGGTGTGGAGGTTTCACCGTGGCAGCAGGCGCCGGGCGGTGGCCCGCTGGATGCCTGGGTGCAGGCGCGGGATTTCCGTGGCCGCGTGCTGTTTAGCAGCAACGGCGATAGCACCCTCTACTTTCCTGAGTTTTTTGCCGCTCCCATGCAGCTTCGGCGTGCTGAAGGGGAAGTGGAGTGGGTATATGACGGCCCCAATACCATGGTGAGTGGCAAGCGGCTAAGTGTCGACTGGGACGGCGCCCAGATAGCGGGTGGCTTCGGTTTGGTGACCGGCAATCAGCGTGGTCATTTTGGTTTGGACCTAACGTTTAGCGACGTGGATGCTCTTGAGCGTCCGCTTGCCCAGTGGTTGCCGCTCAGCGTGATGGACGATGAGCTGCGCGAATGGCTGCTTAATGATATGGGTGGCTACGTCAGCGAAGGCTCGCTGCAGCTAAGCCAGCCGTTAGGCGAAGGGGCGACGGCCCAAGACTTTACCGCAACGCTTGCCTTGGCGGTGACGCAAGGGCACTTGCCGATCGCGCCAGGCTGGCCACGCCTTGACGATGTCGAGGGGCGACTGAAGTGGCAAAACAGGGTGTTAGAGGCTGAAATTGATAACGCCCAGAGCCATGGTGTCACGGCTTCAGAGGGCGAGGTGGTGATGGAGGATGAGACGCTCAACCTTTCGGGGCAGTTAACCTCGGATGGGCCAGCGCTGATATCATTTTTACAGGCGATGCCTGAGATCGACCTTTCCCAACTAAGTGATTTGCGCGTGACGGGGAACGTTAACGGCGATATTGCGCTGTCGTTGCCGTTGGCAAACCCTGAGGCGCTGCAGCTGGAAATTAATGCTCAGCCGCGCTTCTCGGAAGTGGTTTATCAACCGCTCGACTTACGTCTTCAATCGGTTGAGGGGGATCTCGCCTGGCTTCAAGATGGGGAGAGTTCGGGGCTCGTCGGTGAGGCTAGAGGACAGTTGCTGGGGGGGAGTGTCAACGCTGATATTGATACTCAAAGCGACGGCATACAACTGCAAGGGAGTGTCGCTACCGCGGCGCTGTTCGGGCTTGCCGGGTTAGACAGTAGCCAAGGGCGTCTGCCCTTAGAAGGGCCGATAGAGTGGCAGGGCCTTGTCAGCATAGTGCCGACGCCCACCCTTCGCTTTGAAAGCCGCTTGCTCGGCGTTACTAGCCACCTGCCCGAACCGTTTGCCAAAGCGCCACAGCAGCCCTGGCCCTGGACTTTGACCGCTGACTTAGAGGCCAAACGGCTTGAGACACAGCTGGCCGATATCGTCGCCGCCCGAATTCAGCAGCGTAATGGCGAGTTTGCCGGGTCGCTAAATGTAGGCAGCCAAGCGGAGCGTCTGCCCGGCTGGCCCACCCAACCGGGGTTTAGCCTTAACGCTGCCGTGCCACGGCTTGACCCGCTAGCGTGGCAGCAGGCGATTGCACCGCTGATGGCTGGTGGGGCACCCGGCGCGTCAAGCGCAGGCACTCAAACGCCGCTGGCGGTCTCGTTAACCACCCCCTGCGTGGTTTACCAAGGCGAGTGTTTAGGCTCTCTTAACGCCTCCGGAGGCATCAACGCAGGCCTGATCGATTTGGGCCTAAGCGGTAACCTGGTCACCGGGCGTGTAAACTACGATGCTCAATCTCCGCAACCGTTAGATATGGCCATTGAAGCGCTGGCGCTTGATCGCTTGCTGGCGTTAGCCAATGTTGAGCATGACAGCGATGCACCGATGCCAGACTCCTGGATGGGGTCGGTCGAAACGCAGCGTCAGGCGCCGGTGGCCATTCCTGACTGGCTAGCCGATGTGCCCAATGGGCGATTGCGTTTAGCCGAAATTGCCATGGGGCCGCGTCGTTTTGGCCCCTTGACGGCCTACTGGAAAACCGACGGTGAGCGTTTTTCGCTTACCCCCGTTGGTTTAACCCTGGGGCAGCTCTCGGCGCGGGGCGAGCTACATTGGGAAGGGGATGCTGTTTCCAGCCATACTCGGGCGGACATTACCATTCAGGGCGGAGACATTGGCACCGCCCTTGAGCGCCTTGACCAGCCGGTGGCCATGCGCAGCCGGAGTACTGATGTGGCCGCCTCGCTTGATTGGCCGGGGGCACCCTGGCAGTTGGAGCTAAGCCGCTCGGATGGCACTATCAGTACCGACATTCGCGATGGCCGCTTTGTCACCCTGGAATCGGCACCTGCGCGGTTAATTGGCTTGCTCAATTTCGATAATATTTTACGCCGTCTACGCCTGGATTTTTCCGACGTTACCGGCCGGGGCACGGCATTTGATCGTGTCCAGGGCACCGCCGACGTTACCGGTGGGTTGCTGACGCTACGCGGGCCATTGCAAATTGATGCCCCGGCCACCACCCTAACGCTTACCGGCAGTGTCGACCTGGTGTCGCGTGAACTTGACCAGCGTCTTGGCGTCACACTCCCAGTGTCGCAAAGTTTACCGATTGCGGCGATCGCCGTTGGCGCACCCATCGTGGGCGGCGCGCTATTCCTTGCTGACCAGCTGTTTGGCGACGCTTTAGATCGTGCCACGACACTCCATTATCGCGTGCGAGGCCCTTGGACCTCGCCGCAGGTTACTTTAGAAGGCCCCCAATGACCGCATATAAAAGTGATGTAGATACGGCTGCCGCCATTCTGTTGACCCCTGGAGGACTCGATTTAGAGGCTCTGGAAACGGGGTTGGGCTACGCCCTGGGCGCGGGCATTGACTACGCGGATCTCTATTTTCAGCGTACTTGGCAAGAGGGCTGGGTGCTGGAAGATAGTGAGGTGAAAGAGGCCAGCTACAATATTGACGGCGGTGTCGGCGTGCGCTCACTGGCCGGTGAAAAAACCGGCTTTGCCTACTCCAACCAAATTACCGCCGATGCGCTAATGGACACTGGCCGCACCGCGGCAGGTATTGTGCGTAGCGGTCAACGTTTGCCTGGGCAGTTGGTTCAGCCCGTTTCCGCTATGTCGCGCTACGCTGGGATTGATCCCCTAGCCGGGCTAAGCGCCGAAGAGAAAGTGGCCATGCTCAAACAGGCTGACCGTGTGGCGCGCGCGGCGGATCCGAGCATTAGCCAAGTGAGCGCTTCTCTTTCGGGTACTTATGAAGTGGTGCTGGTGCGGGCCAGCGACGGCACTCTGGCTGCCGATATTCGCCCCCTGGTACGCTTTAATGTCAGCGTTATTGCGGTGAAAAATGGTCGCCGTGAGCGCGGCAGCGCAGGCGGTGGTGGCCGTTATTCCATGGCTAGGCTGCGCGATGATCAAGTCGCCGAGCAGTACGCCAAAGAGGCGGTGCGTCAGGCGCTGGTTAATCTGGAAGCCGTCGATGCGCCAGCGGGGCAAATGCCCGTAGTGCTGGCGTCTGGGTGGCCGGGGATTTTGCTCCACGAAGCAGTGGGGCATGGCCTTGAAGGCGATTTCAACCGTAAGGGCAGCTCCGCCTTTGCGGGCCAGATGGGCAAGCGCGTGGCCGCTAAAGGCGTGACCATTGTCGATGATGCAACTTTATCGGATTGCCGTGGCTCCATGAGCGTGGATGACGAGGGCACGCCGGGGCAATACACGCCGCTTATCGAAGACGGCATTTTGACCGGCTATATGCAGGACAAGCTAAATGCTCGCTTAATGGGTATGGCACCCACAGGCAACGCGCGGCGCGAATCCTTTGCTCACCTGCCGATGCCGCGTATGACCAATACCGTTATGCTTGCGGGACAAGATGAGCCCAGCGATATTATCAAAAGCGTTAAGCGCGGCATTTATGCGGTCAGCTTTGGCGGCGGTCAGGTGGATATCACCTCAGGTAAATTCGTGTTCTCCGCCAGCGAAGCCTACCTGATTGAAGATGGTAAGGTGACGGCGCCGGTAAAAGGGGCCACCTTGATTGGTAACGGGCCAGAAGCGATGCAGCGGGTCTCCATGATTGGCCACGATATGGCGCTGGATACCGGTATTGGCGTATGTGGTAAAGAGGGGCAGGGCGTACCGGTGGGTGTCGGCCAGCCCACCCTGAAATTGGATGAGCTGACCGTCGGCGGTACTCAGTCTTGAAGGGCGGTCTTAATGAGCCGCCTTTAAAGAGCCAGCGTTTCGCGCAGGTGTTTGAATAGCTTGCGCGAGCTGGTCGGCGGTTTGCCCTGCTCGCGTTCCCGCTGGGCGTTGCGAATCAATTGACGCAGGGTCTGGCGGTCGGCATCGGGGTGCTCCGCCATAAACAGGTCGACAGCAGGATCGCCCTCGTCAATTAAGCGTTCCCGCCATTTTTCCAGTCGGTGAAACGCGTGGTCGCGCTGCTCCTGTTCCTGATCGATGGAATCAAATACGCCTTGAATGGCGGTGAGATCCTCTTTACGGATTAGCTTACCGACATACTGCATATGGCGGCGGCGACCTTCATGGGAACGGATGCGCGAGGTTTCCTCGATAGCGCGCAGCATATCGTCAGAGAGGGGGAAACGGGCGCGTTCCGCCGGTCGCATGGCGATCAAGGTTTCCCCAAGTGCCTGTAAGGCATGCATTTCGCGTTTGAGTTGCGACTTGCTAGGGCGTTCTTCCTGCTCTTCTACTTCATTAGTATTTGAGACAGTACTTGAGACAGTATCGGGACGTTGCTTACGCATAGTGTGACTCACAGACAAGATTCGTGGCGGCATTATACCAGCTGCGAGTACAACATTGATTCGCCGAAGAGACTCTCTTGAAAGACACGCTCTTGAAAGACATTCGCTTGAGAGACATTCGGTTGAAAAAGGAGGCCATATGGCACAGGCATTTAATGCATCCGCGCAGCAGTCGTTATTGACCGCGCGTGCCGAAGAGGCGCTCGCGCTGGCTAAGCGCTTGGGCGCAGATGCTGCCGAGGTGGGCGCAAGCGTAGACCAGGGCATCGGTGTCAGCGTACGCCTGGGCGAAGTAGAAACGGTTGAGTTATCCCGTGACCAGGGCATTGCCGTCACGCTCTACGTGGGCCAGCGTAAAGGCAGTGCTTCATCCACAGACGCCAGTAGCGCCTCAATTCAGGCCGCTGTGGAGAAAGCCCTGGCGATTGCCCGCTATACCGGCGAAGACCCGGCCGCTGGGCTGGCCGATGCCTCCCTTATGGCTACTGAGTTGCCCGATCTAAAAGTGCACTACCCCTGGGCCCTGACAACGGATGAGGCGATTGAGCTGGCGCTTGCCTGTGAGCAGGCGGGACGCGACGTTGACGGCATTTCCCAGTCGGATGGCGCGTCACTCTCCAGCGGCGAAGGGGTACGCGTTTACGCCAATAGTCACGGCTTTTTAGGTACCCAAAAGGGCAGTAGTCACTCGCTTTCGTGCATGCTGATTGCCCAAGACGCGGCCGGTATGCAGCGCGACTACGACTACACTTCTGCCCGCGACCCCAAGGCACTGCGAGACCCCGCCGAGGTGGGCCGCGAGGCCGCCGCGCGAACGCTACGCAGGCTCGGCGCTAAACGCCCGCCCACGGGCACTTTTCCGGTACTGTTTGATCCCTCGCTGGCCAGTGGCTTAATCGGCCACCTTCTCAGTGGTTTGGCCGGTGGAGCACTCTACCGGCAGGCCTCGTTTTTGTGCGACCGACTCGGCACGCCGCTGTTTCCCGACTGGTTTAGCTTAGAAGAGCGTCCCATGGAGGTCGGTGCCACGGCGAGCTCGCCGTTTGATGGCGAGGGCGTGCAAACGCGCAATAATCGCTTTATCGATCAGGGCAGCATTGCCAGCTATATGCTCTCTTCTTATAGCGCTCGTCGTCTCGATATGCAGACCACGGGCAATGCCGGTGGCGCACGTAATGTGCGTTTAGCGGCGCCGCTGCAATCACGCGAAAGCCTGCTACAGGAGATGGGGCGGGGGATTTGGGTAACTGAACTGATGGGCCAAGGTGTTAACGGTGTGACTGGCGACTACTCTCGCGGTGCCGCAGGCTTTTGGGTCGAAAACGGTAAGGTGCAGTACCCGGTCGAAGAGTTCACCATTGCCGGTAATCTAGAGCGGATGTTTGCTGGGCTAGTCGGTATCGGCGATGACACCGATACCCGTGGCAGTGTTCACACGGGTAGCTGGTTAATCGATGCCATGACGGTCGCCGGTGACTAAGTCCAAATAGCCAAGTGCGGCTACTGATCTTCCTCGAAACGGGCGTCGAACAGCGCTTGAATCGCTTCAAGTGCCTGTTCGGCGTCATCACCTTCGGCGCTGATCGTTAGCTCGGTACCGCAAGGGGCGGCGAGCATCAGCAGCGACATAATGTTGGCGGCGTCGGCAACCTGTTGCTGTTTGTAAACACGTATTTTAGCCGAGAATTGTTGGCCGCATTTGACCAGTTTTGTCGCTGCGCGCGCGTGTAGCCCGCGTTGATTGGTGAGTGTAAGTATTCGTTCTGGCACCCTGGTTCCTTTTCGCCGAGTGGTGTCATTAATGGATAGGCGCGCTTAAGAAGTCTCTTCTCGCTCGTTGTTTGGAGTAGCGCTGAGGAGAGGAGCCGCCGGCTGATCGCTTAAGGTGTAGTGCAGCCCCAGCTCACGATGGCGTAGTTGAACGTCGCCCATGCTGGTGGCCAGCCTTTCTGCCAGCTTCTCGACCATATAGACCGAGCGGTGTTGGCCACCGGTGCAGCCAATCGCGATAGTCATGTAGCTGCGTTGGCTATTCTGGTAAGCGGGTAGCCAACGCTCTAGCCAAGCCAGAATGTCGTCGCTCATGGCGTCAACAATGGGATAGCCGCTCAAAAAAGCCACAATCTCAGCGTCGCGGCCGGTGAACTGGCGTAGCGTTGGGTCCCAGTAAGGATTCGGCAGACAGCGCACGTCGAAGACCAAATCAGCGTCTAACGGAACGCCGCGTTTATAACCAAACGACTCAAGGGTCAGCGTTAGCTTATCGCGGCGCTGGTGCGCTACCTGGTCGGTAATGCGACGGCGCAAATCGTGTACCGATAAGCGTGATGTATCGATCAATAGATCGGCGAGATCGCGAATATCCTCCAGCGTCTCCTCTTCTTTGTTGATCGCCTCTTCCAGGGTCATCTCGCTATCCCGAGTCAGCGGATGGCGTCGCCGGGTAGCGGAGTAACGCTCAAGCAGGATACGGGCATCGGTGGTCAAGTAAATAACTTGAAAATCGATTTTACGCTGGCGCAACTCTTCTAACAAAGACGGTAGGCGCTCCAGCGCTCCCGGCAAATTACGGGCATCAATACTGACCGCCAAGTGAGCACGGTCACCCTGGTCGCGTAATTCGTCCACCAACGAGCCCAGCAGCATAGCGGGGAGGTTATCAATGGCATAATAGCCAAGATCTTCCAGCGCCTGTAGAGCGATAGATTTGCCTGACCCGGAGCGGCCGCTAATGATCACCAGTTGCATAGAGTCTCTCTTTGCTTTGGTCAAGCTGCGTTGAGGGTGGTGAGCAAAACATTACCTGCCATAATGAACCTTAAAACAGGTTTGAAGATCTTTACGCGGATTGCTCACGAATTTTGGCGGTAATCAGCTCAAGTAGCTCTCGCTGACTGGCTGCTTTACGCAGCTGCTGGCGTGTATCCGCATCATTCATGATGGTCGCTACTTGGCCGAGCAGAGAGAGGTGCGTGTCATCTGCCTCTTCGGGTACCAGCAGGACAAACACCAGATCTACCGGGTCACCGTCGATAGCGTCAAAATCAATCGCTTCTGAGAGTTTTAAAAAACCAGCGATAGGAGCGTTGCAGTGGGGGCTACGCGCATGAGGAATAGCCACACCGTTACCAATACCGGTACTGCCTAAGCGCTCGCGGCCGATTAAACGGCTAAACACTTCTTGGCTGTCCAGGCTGGGGATATTTTGCGCGATAAAGGTGCTGTAAAACTCCAGCACCCTTTTTTTGCTGCCCCCGGGTACGTCAAACAGAACGCGCTCCGGGGGGAGTATGGTTTCCAACGTCATTGAATTAACGCACACCTGCGCCTTGGGCGCGAGCTTGTGCTTTTTCCTTGTGTTTAACGAGTTGACGGTCGATTTTATCCGCTAGGGCGTCGATAGCGGCGTACATATCACTGTCGAGGGCTTCCGCATGTAAGTCAGCACCTGCGGCGTGCAGCGTACAAGCGGCCTGCTGGCGCTCTTTCTCCACTGATAAGGTGACTTGCACCGTGGTTATATTGTCGTAATGGCGCTCTACACGCTCAAGCTTTTCGTTGACATAGTCACGCAAGGCGTCAGTCAGTTCTACGTGATGACCAGTGATATTTACTTGCATTGACGTGCTCCTTATCCATCGGACTGTACTTCGATTGTAACCCTTTTTGCCGCGTTGCAAAGCCCTTGTCGAGAGATTCGCTGCAACGTCGACATAACCTAGCGTAAACGGCGCCGCTCACTGGAGGAGGGAATGCCCATGGCCTCACGATATTTAGCCACCGTACGCCGTGCCACTTGAATCCCCCCTTCGCCTAATAGCGTGACCAAGCGGCTGTCTGAGAGCGGCTTGCCGGGTGGCTCCTCTTGAATCAATTTCTTGAGTCGCGCGCGGATGGCGGTGCTGGAGTGACTGTCGCCATCTTGACCGCTTACCTGACTTGAGAAAAAGTACTTGAGCTCGAACACGCCCCGGGGGGTATGGATATATTTTTGCGTCGTGACCCGTGAAATCGTCGATTCGTGCATCTCCACAGCTTCGGCAATATCGGCCAGTATCAGCGGCTTCATGGCTTCTTCACCGTGCTCTAAAAAGCCAATCTGGCGGGTGATGATTTCGCGCCCCACGCGCAGCAGCGTATCGTTACGGCTCGAGAGGCTCTTAATCAGCCAGCGTGCTTCCTGGAGGTGCTCTTTGAGAAACTGGTTGTCATCGCTTTTGTCCGCACGCTTAATCAAGCTGGCGTAGTCGGGCTGAATACGCAGCCGTGGCAGGGCCTCTGGGTTGAGTTCTAAATGCCAGCCTTCGTTATCGTGGCGGACGACCAGGTCGGGGGTTACATAGCTGTCATCGGTGTCGCCGTAGGCGCTGCCTGGGCGAGGGTCGAGGCTGCGAATAAGTAGGATGACATCGGCCAGCTGTTGGTCATCGAGCCCCAGGCGGCGCTTTAGCAGACGCATGTCATCCTTGCCAAGCGCTTCAAGGAACTGCCGCACTAGGCGGCGGGCGGGAACCAGTAGCGGCGTATCATCGGGCAGGGCGGCGAGCTGCAGCATCAGGCATTCACGCAGGTCGCGGGCAAAGATGCCGGTCGGCTCAAACTGCTGGAGTTTGAGCAGAATGGTTTCCACTTCGCGCTGGCTAAGCCCGTCAACGCCCTGGGCGCGCAGGCCCTCACGGATATCGTTAAGCGGCTGGGTTAAGTAGCCGTTCGCATCGAGCGCGTCGATTAGGCTCTCTGCGACAAGCTGTTCGCGAGCGCTAAAGTCGGTCATGGCGAGTTGCCACAGTAGGTGCCCATGCAGGCTTTGTCCGGCCGCCTGACGCTCAAAGTCGGGGCCTTCGCTGCTGCTGCCGCCCTGGCTACCCATATCCTGATAGGTATCTGACCAGTCGCTATCTACCGAGAGTTCAGTGGGGATGCTTTCTGACCACTCTTCCTCTTTAGGCTCGCTGACAGCCTGCTCATCAAATTCATCTTCCTGCTCCAGCATGGGATTGGCATCTAGGGCCTGCTGAATTTCTTGACGAAGGTCCAGCGTCGAGAGTTGCAACAGCGCAATCGCCTGTTGCAACTGGGGCGTCATGGTCAGCTGTGTGCCGATACGCAGTTGGAGAGAAGCTTTCATGACCATCTGAGAACCACTCGTTAATCAGAATGCTCCACCCTAGTGCGAGTGAGTGCCCGGTGCAAGTGCAATAAGCATGCCATTGGTAGTAAAGTTGTTGCAGAGCGCTATTTACAGAACCAAAAAATAGGTTTAAGGGCAGGCGATAATTGTCGGCACAGTTGATCAGTTTAAAGGCGAAAATCAGCGCCCAGATATACGTCTCTGACCTTCTGATTATCGAGAATGGCACTGGGTGAGCCGCTGGCAATGATTTGCCCATCACCCACGATATAGGCGATATCGCAAATATCGAGGGTTTCACGCACGTTGTGATCGGTGATCAGCACGCCAATATGACGCTGCTTCAGCGCACGGATGATGGTTTTGATCTCGCCTACCGAAATAGGGTCGACGCCGGCAAAGGGCTCATCCAGTAGAATAAAGGCAGGGTCAGTGGCCAGCGAGCGGGCAATTTCTACACGCCTGCGCTCACCGCCCGAAAGGCTCATGCCAAGGTTGTCGCGAATGTGGGTGATATGAAAGTCTTCGAGTAGCGCTTCCAGGCGCTGTGCGCGTCCTGCGCGGTCAAGCTCTTTGCGCGTCTCGAGTATCGCCATAATGTTATCGGCAACCGAGAGCTTGCGAAAAATAGACGCCTCTTGGGGGAGGTAGCCAATACCCGCCGCTGCGCGCTCGTGCATCGGCGCGCGGGTTAAATCCACCGCATCGATTCCGACCTTGCCAGCATCGGATTTCACCAGCCCGACAATCATATAGAACGAGGTGGTTTTCCCTGCGCCGTTGGGGCCCAGTAGGCCAACAATACTGCCTTGGGAGATCTCTAAATTGATGTCTTTGACCACTCGACGACGCTTGTAGCTCTTCGCCAGGTGGTGGGCATACAGGGTTTTGATCGGCGCAGTGTCAGCAGTTGCCACAGCTTGGCTCCCTATTGTTCAGGCTGAATCGTCATACGAATGCGCTGGGGCTCACTGCCGTCAACGTCAGAGCGCGCTTGAATCACTTCGCGGTCAATAAAATACTCAAGGCGCCCACCGGTAAAGGTATCTTCCTGTTGGATCAGTTCGGCTTGGTCGATTAGCTCTACGCGGCGCTCGGCGACGTGGTAAATAATCCTTCGCGCCCAACCTTCCGTCGGGCCATCTTGCCCTTCGGCTTGATGGCGCAGGTAGGCGCGCTCACCGGTGGCGGTTGCCGTCGAGAGTTCACCAGCCGCGTTGCGTTCGATCTCTACCCGCTCCCCGCGCAGCCGCATCTCGCCCTGACGAATATCCACATTCCCGGTATACACGGCGGTGCCCGCCCGTTGGTCGAGATCTAAACGGTCGGCTTCGATTTCCACCGGGGCCTGTTGTGAGGTTTGGGCCAGAGCCGATAGCGGCATCGCGAGCGCAAACAGGGCGGTGTAAATAAGTGCTTTCATGACAATTCCTATTAGCGTTGCGTGGCCGGGGGGTGCGTGCCGCGCACATTATCAGTTAGCCGAACCTGGCTATTGTTAAGCCACACATCCATGCGTGAGGCACTCATTTGCTGGGGCGGTTGCTGCAGCATTACCGGTGTTGCACTCCACGCATGCTGAGTTAGGCCATCATAATGCAATAGCTCAGTATCTAGCTGCCAGCCTTCATCCGGCGCGACCAGACGAGCCGAACCTGACAGCAGCAGGGCTTGGGTAGCGGTATTGAGCGTGCCGACATCGGCGCTGGCCAGCCACTGACGGTTTTCGCTGTCGTAGAGTACGGCTTCGGGCTCTTCGGTCCAGGTTTCACTTTGCTGTGGGGTATGAATTAGGCGCGGTGTTTTTAGCGACTGCAATACCTTGCCGTTATCACCAAACAGGGTGATTTCAGCGTTTTCGAGTACATGGCCTGGCTCCTGAGCCTGCGCTTCAGGATCGATGGCAATGTCTTGAGGTCCGCCGGGGTCAAGCCATACCAGTAGAGCGCCCAGCGCGATAACCAGTCCGCCGAGCCAAAGGCGTACGTTAAGTCGCTTCAACATTTATGGTCGACCATGCAGATAGGTGTCAAGCACCGCGCCCCAGTGCCCTTGAGATTCAAGCAGCGTGTCGCAGATTTCACGCACGGCGCCGTGGCCACCCAGGCGTTCGGTGGTCCAGTCAGCGTGGGTGTGCATATAATCCGGCGCGTTAGGTACCGTAATGCCGACGCCGCAGCGCTTAATCGCCGCTAGGTCGGGTAGGTCGTCGCCGCAATAGGCCACCTGCTCCAGCTCGATATCAAGGCGCTGGCAGAGCCCGCGCAGGGTCGCCAGTTTGTCCTCACAGCCTTGATGGACATGGTCGATACCCAGGGCAGCAGCACGTTGACTTACCATCGGCGAATCGCGGCCGGTAATCAGCGCAACATGCACGCCCACGCGTTTGAGCAGCTTTAATCCATGGCCATCCTGAGTATGGAAGGCTTTGATTTCGATTCCATCGGCTTGAAAGTAGAGGCGGCCATCGGTGAGGACACCGTCAACATCGAGCGCCAATAGGCGTACGCGGCGGAGTCGATCAAGTAGCGCGGCAGGTAGGGTCATAGAGCCTCCATATCAGTGATTTTTAAAACCAGTCGGCATAGAACGGTGATGGGTTAAATAACGCCGCTAGCGAGCAGGTCGTGCATATGTAGAGCCCCAATAGGGCGCTGTTGTTCATCCACCACCGCGAGCGCGGTAATCCGGCTCTCTTCCATAATGCGTACAGCTTCGGCCGCCAGAATGTCGGGGCCGATGCGTTTGCCTGGCCGGGTCATAACGTCGTCAACGAGGACATCGCGCAGATTGTGAAACTGATCCAGCGTGCGGCGCAGATCGCCATCGGTGTAGACACCAGCGAGGCGTCCATCGCTATCCACCACACAGGTAAAGCCAAGCCCTTGCCGGGTAATCTCCAATAACGCATCGCGCAGCGGGCTGCCCAGCGCGACCTGGGGCAGACGCGCACCGTCGTGCATGAGGTCCCTAACGCGTAGCAGTAAGCGCTTGCCTAAACTGCCGCCGGGGTGGGAGAGGGCAAAATCTTCGGCGGTAAAGCCGCGTGCTTCCAGTAACGCAACCGCCAGTGCATCACCCAGGGCGAGGGCAGCGGTGGTGGAGCTGGTGGGAGCGAGGTCGAGCGGGCAAGCCTCACGCTCAACGCCACTGTTAAGATGCGCATCAGCGTGTTTGGCAAGCGTGGAGTGGGGGCGGCCGGTCATGCTCACTAACGGTGTGCCGAGGCGTTTAAGCAGCGGCAGAAGAGCAGTGACTTCGGCTGTTTCCCCTGAGTTGGATAATGCCAGCACCACATCGGCGCGGGTAATCATGCCTAGATCGCCGTGGCTGGCCTCACCAGGGTGAACGAAGAAGGCCGGCGTGCCCGTGCTGGCAAGCGTTGCTGCCAGCTTGCCAGCAATGTGCCCCGACTTGCCCATGCCGGTCACCACCACACGCCCTTGGCAGGCGAGGATCAGCTCGCAGGCGCGGTCGAAGCTTTCGTCGAGCTTAGCCTGGAGACCGCCAATGGCTGCCTGCTCAATTTGCAGCGTACGCAGTGCGCTTTCGCGTAGTAGGCTGGATGAAGCGAGAGGCTGGCGCATAGCGTTTTCTCTTAACAATTGAAAATATAAAAAGTAGTAACCGCCAAGAATAACATCTCGATACCTCTAATAGGCAGTAATTGAGGTGGAGTGCTACCGCCGTTGGCTATTGGCACATCTCCGTGTCGAGGGCAGGTTGACGCGAGGGCGCTACATTACACAGATCGCCAACGCCGATAGCCCTGTTCAGTCGGAAGGCTCGCTCCTGCATTCATCTCTTGTGTCGTTATAGTACAATGTTTGACAATCTTTTAGAAACACTGTTTTCTAACCGCGGCGGTAGCAAGTAGGGTATGCTATTTCGCTTTAGCCGCGCCTCGTTAAGAGTCAACTGAGCCATGACAGATGCACCTTTTATAGAAATTGAAGAGCTTTATTTCTCACGTGGCGATCACGAAATTTTCCGTGGTGTGAATATGACCATACCGCGGGGTAAAGTGACGGCGATCATGGGGCCAAGCGGTACCGGTAAAACAACGCTGCTGAAACTGATCGGCGGGCAGTTGACCCCGGAGAGCGGGCGCATACTCATTGATGGTCAGGATGTTCATCGGCTATCCCGGAAGGCGCTATTTACGCTACGCAAGCGGATGGGAATGCTGTTTCAGAGTGGCGCACTGTTTTCCGATTTGGATGTGTTCGAGAACGTAGCCTTCCCGCTGCGCGTGCATACTGATTTGCCCGACACCATGGTGCGCGATCTGGTGTTGCTAAAGCTACAGGCCGTCGGACTGCGCGGAGCGCGCCACTTAACGCCCGCGGAACTGTCCGGGGGGATGGCTCGCCGGGTGGCGTTGGCCCGTGCGGTAGCGCTGGATCCGGAGCTGATTCTGTATGACGAGCCGTTTGTGGGGCAGGATCCTATTTCTATGGGCGTGTTGGTGCAGCTCATCAAGCGCCTGAATCAAGCGCTGCAGCTAACCTCCGTGGTGGTCTCCCATGATATCAAGGAGACCTTGAGCATTGCGGATTACCTCTATTTAATTGCCGATGGTCAGGTGGTCGCCCATGGCACGCCGCAAACGTTGGACACTAACCAAGATCCGCGGGTTAGCCAGTTTATTCATGGCGAACCCGATGGCCCGGTGCCGTTTCACTACCCTGCTGAAGCGTTTTATCGCGACATTCTGGGTGACGCCCCGGTGACACCATAGGGATAGGCGACAACGTTAGCTTAAATGCACACATGCAGGGCAAATAAAGGGCAGGGTTAATGCAGTCAAAGTTCTCTAATAGCACCGCGCGTATCACCCGGCTAGGGCGTCGAGGGTGCGATTTAATGGAAGCATTAGGCCGTGCCGGGGTGTTTCTATTCCAGTCAGCGATTGGCGTGCCTTCCCGGGAAGGTTGGCGTTTGTGGTTGCACCAGATGCACTTTGTTGGCGTGCTTTCGCTGGCCATTGTGTTGGTGTCGGGGCTGTTTATCGGCATGGTGCTGGCGCTGCAGGGCTATACCATACTGGTTGATTTCGGGGCTGAGCAGGCGCTGGGTCAAATGGTAGCGCTTTCGCTATTGCGTGAGCTTGCCCCCGTAGTGGCGGCGCTGCTGTTTGCTGGTCGGGCAGGCTCTGCGCTCACCGCCGAGATTGGTTTGATGAAAGCCACAGAGCAGCTCACCAGCATGGAAATGATCGGGGTTGATCCGCTACGCCGCGTGGTGGCCCCACGCCTATGGGCTGGCTTTGTGTCGCTGCCTATCCTAACGGTCGGTTTTAGCGTGGTGGGTATTTGGGGCGGCTACCTGGTGGGCGTCGAGTGGTTAGGCGTTTTTGAGGGCTCCTACTGGAGCAACATGCAAGCCAACGTGGCCTTTCTCAGTGATATTGGTAACGGCATGATCAAAAGCGCCGTATTTGCCTTGGTGGTAACCTGGATTGCGGTGTTCCAGGGGTATGATTTGGTGCCCACTTCGGAAGGTATCTCGCGTGCTACTACGCGCACGGTAGTGTATTCGTCGCTTGCAGTATTGGGGCTTGATTTTGTGTTGACCGCCATGATGTTTGGCGGCCTTTAATGGCTGGAGCAGTTTCATGAAACGCAGTAAAACCATGGAGTTCGGTGTAGGCCTGTTTATGGTGGCAGGCATCCTGGGGCTTGTGTTCCTCGGCTTGCGGGTTAGTGGACTGACGCTCTCTGCGCCCACACAGTCATTTCAGCTAGAGGCCAACTTCGCCAATATTGGCAGTTTAAAGCCCCGTGCCAGGGTCACTATGGCGGGCGTAACGGTGGGGCGGGTAGAAGCTATTGAGCTGGATACCGAGTGGTTCGATGCGCGGGTAGTGCTCAGCCTGGATAGCGAACTTGAAGGCCAGCTCTCAAGAGACTCAATTGCCTCTATTCTGACCGCAGGCTTATTAGGCGAGCAGTACATTGGCCTTAGTGTAGGCGGCGATCCTGAGATGCTGGAAAATGGCGACACCATTCGCGACACCCAGTCGGCACTAGTGTTGGAAGAACTTATTCAGCAGTTTGTGTCCAATATGGCAAGTAACTAGTGTTTCAAATGGCAGGTGCTAATTCAGTGCAACCAGTGCAATAACGGGCCCAGGGCAAAACGGGTTGGGAGATAATGGCTATGAATGGAGTGAGCGTGATGTTGGGTCGTTGGTTTTTGATGGTAATAGTGATGGCAGCGTTAATGATGCCCCTGCAATCACAGGCGCAGTCTCAGACGCCAGAAGAGATGGTGCGCGATAACGTTGAGTCGCTGATGGCAGACCTTCAGGGCCGTAAGGATTACTATGCCAATAACCTGAGCGAGCTTGAGGCGTTGGTGGATAGCAATCTCGATCAGGTAGCGGATTTTCGCTATATCGGTGCCAGCGTGATGGGCAACTATTTTCGTAACGCTTCTCCAGAGCAGCGCCGTCGTTTTGTCGATGTGTTTCGGCAAACGCTGATCGATACCTATACCCGCGGGCTGGTGACGTTTGATTACGATGAGCTGCGGGTATTGGATACCCAGCAGGCCCAGCGCTATGACGACCAGGCCAGCGTTGCCATGGAAGTCGTGGCCAGTGATGGGCAAGTCTATCCCGTTAGCTATAGTCTGAGGCTCTCCAATGGTGAATGGCGGGTGGTGAATGTGATCGTTAATGGCATTAATCTGGGTCTGACGTTCCGCAATCAGTTTGACCAAGCCATGCGTGATAACAATCGCGATTACGATGCGGTTATTAACGGTTGGTCGCCTGAGGTGGGCGTTGAAGAGCTTGAACAGGGAGGCGATGCGTGACAGCGCTGTTTTCACACCCCGGCGTCACCGTTAGCGTAGAAGACGCTACCCTGCTCGTAGTAGGGGATGTAGAGGTAACCGTGGCGGCCGATTTGGCCGCCAGTGGTGTTAAATGGCTCAAGCACACCGAACTAACCACCATCAGCTTTGATTTCAGCCGCGTTGAAAAGGCCAGCAGCGTTGCCATTAGCGTGCTGTTTGAATGGCTCCGCATCTGCCAACAGCGCGGTATCCAGGTTCAATTCATTCACTTTTCAGCTCCGCTGCGCCGCCTTGCCTCACTGGCTGAATTGGATGCGTTGATTGAGCAACCCACCGCTACCTTGGCAGTTTAAAAGTACGCCATCGCCAAGCGCGCTGCTTTTCTTTATTATGTCGACCCAATTACGCTCAATGATAACGATGACCCCAAAGGAGTTTTTGCGCCATGCAACCCAACGAGGTAAAAGCACTGCTTGAATCCCGTATCGACGGATGCCAGTTCCATATCCAGGGTGAAGGCTGTAATTTTCAGGTGATTGCGGTTGGCGATGCCTTTGAAGGTCTCTCTCCGGTCAAACGTCAGCAGCTTGTCTACGCTGCGCTGAGCGATGAGATCGCCTCGGGTGCGCTCCACGCTATTAGCATCAAAACGTTTACCCCGGCGCAGTGGCAAACTGCACCGGAAAACGTTCAATAACGGTCGTACCATGGATAAATTAATCATTACCGGCAATGGATCGGTAGACGGTGAGGTGTGGGTGAGCGGCGCCAAAAATGCGGCGCTGCCCATTCTGTGTGCCAGCCTATTGGCCGATGGTCCTGTGGTGATTGGTAACTTGCCCCATCTACAGGATATTACCACCACGCTAGAACTGCTTGGCCGCATGGGCGTTGAGCCGGTGATGGGTGAGAAACTGAGTATTCAGTTGGATGGTTCCCAAGTCACTCAGTGTCATGCACCGTATGAGCTGGTTAAAAAAATGCGTGCCTCGATCCTGGTGTTGGGTCCTCTGCTTGCCCACTTTGGTAAAGCCGATGTATCGCTGCCCGGTGGTTGCGCCATTGGCTCACGGCCAGTGGATTTGCATATTCGCGGTTTAGAAGCCATGGGGGCAGAGATTCGCGTTGAGGCTGGCTATATCCGCGCGCGGGTAGATGGTCGTCTAAAAGGGGCAACTATTTACTTTGATACCGTGACAGTGACCGGTACCGAAAACCTGTTGATGGCGGCGACCCTGGCCGATGGCAAAACCGTTCTGGAAAACGCTGCCCGCGAGCCGGAAATTGTCGACTTGGCTGAGTGCTTGATCAAAATGGGCGCTAACATCAGCGGTCAAGGCACTGACACCATTACTATCGAAGGCGTCGAAAAACTCCACGGTTGCGAGCACGATGTAATGCCTGACCGTATCGAGACAGGCACCTTTCTAGTTGCCGCCGCCATGACCGGCGGCCGGGTGAAGGTCAAGCGCACCCGGGCCGATATTCTGGATGCGGTCATTGCCAAGCTGGAAGAGGCGGGTGCCGAAGTCACCTGCGGCGACGACTGGATTGCTCTGGATATGCACGGTAAGCGTCCTAAGGCGGTGAATATTCGCACTGCGCCCTATCCGGCGTTTCCCACCGACATGCAGGCGCAGTTCGTGGCCATGAACGCAGTGGCCGTGGGGCATTCTCGGGTGGTCGAGACGATTTTCGAGAACCGCTTTATGCATGTTCAAGAGCTAAACCGCATGGGCGCCAACATTGTGCTGGAAGGTAATACCGCCTTGATCGAGGGGGTCGAGAAGCTTTCCGGTGCGCCGGTAATGGCCACCGACCTGCGTGCTTCTGCTTCGCTGGTGATTGCAGCCATGATGGCCGAAGGCGAAACGCTGGTGGATCGTATTTACCACATTGACCGTGGCTACGAGTGTATCGAAGAGAAATTGCAGCTGCTGGGTGCACGTATTCGCCGTATACCCGGCTAAGTCATGCTATTAATCCCTGCATTCGAATAACGACGGGCCAATACGATGAGTAAGCAACTGATTTTAGCCCTCTCGAAGGGCCGTATTCTGGAAGAGACGCTGCCGCTGCTAGCCGACGCGGGCATCACGCCTGCCGAGGATTTAAGCAAAAGCCGTAAGCTGTTGTTTGATACCAATTTGCCCGACGTAAAACTGGTCATTATCCGTGCTACCGACGTGCCCACCTACGTTCAGTTGGGGGCCGCCGATGTTGGCATCGCAGGCAAAGATGTGCTGCTTGAGCACGGTGCTGAAGGGCTTTATGAACCGCTGGATTTGGAAATTGCCCGCTGTAAGTTGATGACCGCGGGTGTGACCGGCGAGTTGCCGGCCCGCGCCCGGCGTCGGGTGGCCACGAAATTTGTTAACGTGGCGCGACGCTATTACGCCGAGCAGGGCATCCAGGCCGAGGTGATCAAGCTCTACGGCGCTATGGAGCTTGCGCCGCTGATGAACCTGGCCGATGAGATTGTCGATATCGTCGATACCGGCAACACCCTGCGGGCAAATGGCATGGAGCCCCGCGAGCTTATTGCCCATATCAGCACCCGGCTAGTGGTCAATAAGGCCGCGATGACCATGAAACATGAGCGTATTAAGCCGTTACTCGACCGCTTAGCCAGTGCGGTCAAAAAGCGTCAGACCCAGCTTGCCGAATGATCTGAGGTGACCCCCATGAGTGAGCCCATGAGCAAACAGACGACTGCGACGATTTCACGCCTATCGACAAGCGATGCTGCCTTTAACCATCGGCTTGATGCGCTGTTGGATTGGGAAGGGGTGTCTGATAAAGCGATACAGACGCGGGTAGAAGAAATCCTTGCCAGCGTAAAACAGCGGGGCGATGCGGCGGTGGTGGAAGCCACCAATCGTTTTGACCGGCTTTCTGCTGCCTCGATGGATGAGCTGCAGTTGACGCCCGAGCAGTTGAAAAGGGCGTTTGATAACTTGCCCGCTGAACAGAGAGAGGCGCTTTCCAGTGCGGCCGAACGCATCAAGCGCTACCACGAGCGCCAAAAGCCCAGCTCCTGGCAGTATGAAGAGGCTGATGGCACGGTGCTGGGGCAGAAAGTCACCCCGCTGGATCGCGCCGGCATTTATGTCCCCGGTGGTAAAGCGGCTTACCCCTCGTCGGTGCTGATGAATGCGATTCCTGCCCATGTGGCCGGGGTGCGCGAAATCGTTATGGTCGTGCCTACGCCGGATGGCGTGCTCAATGAGCTGGTGCTGGCCGCGGCCCACTTGGCAGGTGTCGACTATGTATTCACGATTGGTGGTGCCCAGGCGATTGCAGCGCTTGCCTACGGCACTGAAAGCGTGCCGCGGGTCGATAAGATAGTCGGCCCAGGCAATATTTATGTAGCCACGGCCAAGCGTGCTGTGTTTGGTCAGGTGGGCATCGATATGATTGCCGGGCCCTCGGAAATCATGGTGGTTTCTGATGGGCAGACCGATCCCGATTGGCTGGCCATGGATCTGTTCTCCCAGGCCGAGCACGACGAAGATGCCCAGGCGATCCTGGTCAGTTGGGATGCGCAACACTTAGAGGCTGTCGAAGCGGCGATTGAGCGGCTGCTGCCGACCTTAGGGCGCGAAGAGATTGTGCGCGAGTCGCTAGGCAAGCGGGGAGCATTGGTGCTCTGTCAGGACGCTCAAGAAGCGATTACGCTGATTAACCGGATTGCCCCTGAGCACCTGGAGCTTTCGGTGGCTGCACCAGAAACATGGCTAGACGAGATCCGTCATGCTGGCGCGATATTTATGGGGCGTTACACCGCCGAAGCGCTAGGTGACTATTGTGCTGGTCCCAACCACGTGCTGCCTACCTCTGGCACGGCGCGCTTCTCTTCACCGCTGGGTGTTTACGACTTCCAAAAGCGCTCTTCGATTATTCACTGCTCCGCAGACGGCGCTTCTGAGCTCGGTAAAATCGCCTCGGTATTGGCGCGGGGTGAGTCACTAACCGCCCACGCCCGCTCAGCGGAGTACCGGATCCACGATTGATACACCCGGCGACGCTTCAGCGCGCTCATATTGCTAGCTATGAGTCGCGCTGACCGGGGGTCTCTTCATTAATTGGGATGGTAGGTAACGGGCGTTCGCCAACTTCCAGCGTCATTTCCAAGCGTTCGCCGCTACGTACGATGGTGAGCGGTAACGAAGTGCCGGGGGCTATAGAGGCGATTTCGCTCATCGTGTTACGGGCATCCAAAATGGGCTGACCGTCGACGGAGAGTAGTACATCGCCTGGTTCCAGCCCCGCTTTTTCGGCGGGCCCACCGCTGACAACGCCGGCGACGATGACGCCTTGGGGCGTTTGCAGCCCAAAGGAAGCCGCCAGTTCCCGGGATAGTGCCTGCGCTTCAATGCCCAGCCAGCCACGAATCACCCGCCCCTGAGTGACCAATTCATCGAGAATGCTGTGGGCAAGGTTGGCGGGTATGGCAAAGCCAATGCCTTGAGAGCCTCCTGAGCGTGAGAAGATCGCGGTATTAATCCCGACCATAGCACCTTCGGGGTTGATCAAAGCGCCGCCTGAATTGCCCGGATTAATGGCCGCATCTGTTTGAATAAAGTCTTCGTAGGCGTTGAGCCCTAAATGATTGCGCCCCGTGGCGCTAATGATGCCCATGGTGACCGTCTGGCCGACGCCAAAAGGGTTGCCAATGGCGAGCGCTACATCGCCTACTGCCACATCGGCAGAATCCGCCAGTTCAATGACTGGCAGATCGTCCAGAGTAATTCTTAGCACGGCTAAATCACTCTCTGGGTCTGTGCCAATCACTTCCGCCAGGGTTTCGCGCCCATCACGCAGAGCGACCTGGATTTCATCGGCGTCGTTGATAACATGGTGATTGGTCAGAACGTAGCCGTCCTCGCTGACGATAACGCCAGAGCCGAGACTAGACAGCATCCGCTGGTGGGTGGTGGCGTCATCGCCCTGATTATCGAAAAATTGCTGAAAAAACGGATCCGACATCAGCGGGTGTTGATCGCGTTCAACGATGCGCGAAGAGTAAATGTTTACCACCGCGGGGGCGGCTTGCTCCACCGCCTGGGCGTAGCTGACAGGGCCGTTGTTACGAGACAGCGGCGCTGCCTGATGAATTTCCGGCGCAGGACGGTTGGGATTAGGCTCTACCAGTGTCGGGGTCGCAGAAATCACCGGGTCTGGCGTCTGGGGGGCTTGTGGCGATGAATCACGAAACGGGTTGGGTAACTGCTCGGGAAGTGCAAAGAGGATCACCACCGCGAGCAGTACGCCTGTGATAACAGGCCAGAGATAAGGCAGCACGTAGCGTCGCATGCGATCATTTCCTTAGCGGTTCGGTCTCGCTGTTCGCGATAAAAAGCAGCAGGTTTTACAATGGTTTTATGGTAACACTTTCTTAGCAACTTCCTCACGGGTGCAGTTAAATCAATAAAGGATGCAATATGATTCATCGTGACCAAGTAGTGGCCGCCTGTGACCATCAGTTACGTGCGGCGGATTTTAAAGATTTTACCATTAACGGCTTGCAGGTAGCTGGCAGCGAGCAAGTTAAGCGCATCATGACGGGAGTGACGGCCTGTCAGGCGCTGCTGGATGAGGCCGTCGCATGGCAGGCGGATATGGTGCTGGTGCATCATGGCTACTTTTGGAAGAATGAGCCCGTAGCAATTACCGGCATGAAGCAGAAGCGGATTAAAACGCTGCTTGATAATGATATCAGCCTGTTAGCCTATCACCTGCCCTTGGATGCACATGCGGAAATGGGCAATAACGCCGAGTTGGCCCGTCGCTTGGGGTGGAAGGTAGAAGGGTGTATTGATGGCGAGCTTGGGGAGGGGCTTTTGTGGTCGGGGCGTTTACCGCAGTCGCAGTCGGTTAGCGCATTAGCCGCGCAAATAGCGCAAACCTTGCAGCGTGAGCCTTTGGTCATTGAGGCCCCGCTGGAGGGGGGTGTCGAGCGCATTGCCTGGTGTACCGGTGGGGCGCAAGACATGATTACCGCTGCCTTTGATGCTGGCGCGCAGGTATTCGTATCGGGTGAGATCTCCGAGCGAACCACTCATCTGGCGCGGGAAATGGGCATTCACTATATCGCCGCCGGGCACCACGCCACGGAACGTTATGGGATTCAGGCACTGGGCGAGTGGCTAAGCGATGAGTACGACGTTGAGCATCGCTTTGTGGATATTGATAACCCTGCTTAACATTCAATGCCCCGGATCGCTGGTAGCAGAAGCCGGGGCTGCTTAATTATTATGGGGGGGCTAGTAGCGCGGCGGCTGGGGTGTCGCCGCCTCATTGCCTTTCAGGCCAAAGTCTTCAGACAGCGTGCCGCCTTTGCCATCCGCGTAGTCACGGGGCGTAGCAGGAGTGTTGGTGTCCGCCGTTGTCTGCTGCTCTTGGGCTGAGTCAACGCCCGAAAGATCGAGGCTGGGCTGGATGGCTGCATCGCGAATATTCCACTCCGCTGCGTCCTCTTTGAGCTGAAGCTCAAGCTGGTTGGCTTCATCACGAATGTTGCTTAGACGTTGATAAATGCCCGTTAAATGGCTGCCCACGCTGCTCTTCATCTCGGCAATCTGGTGCTCGCGTTCGAGTAGCTTTTGGCGCATGGCAGAGGCCTCGCGCTGGTTCTTGCTGAACAGCCGATAAGCGACCGCTCCAACGATTAGGCCGATAATAAACCCGATGATGGCAAACGTTAATGGTGAGCTCGCGTCCACAGTGTTCTCCCTGGCGCCTTGAATCTAACAGTTAGGCTGCATTAGCTAGCAGCTTAAGAATTGAACAGGCTGCTATTATAGGCGTCAGTCAGCCGGTTGGGTCAATCCACTCATGCGCTTAGATGTCTCTACAGGTATAATCACTGCCTTCTTAAGGTTGCCAGTGGTTGTGCTGGCTGCTGCCTTATATGCTGTGGGAGGCGAGTGCATGTCATCAACATCTGCGGGTGGGGCAGCGAGAAAGACGCGCCCTGCATCGCCTATAGAGCGCTATCGGGCGGACTTAGAGCGCGATGATTTTCAATATGATGCTGCTCAGGAGTTGGCGGTAAAGCATCTTCAGCGGCTCTACGATGAGCTTGTCGCCGCGCCTACGACGGTCCCCAAGGCGTTGGTCGCTAATAAAGGCCTGCATAAAGGGTTAAAAGCCAAAATGGCGGGGTTTATGGGTAAGAAATCCTCATCGCCTGAGGAGCCTGCTTTGCCGCAAGTTAAGGGTCTCTATTTTTGGGGCGGAGTAGGGCGTGGCAAGACTTACCTAGTCGATACCTTTTATGAAGCCTTGCCCTTTCCCGACAAAATGCGCACCCATTTTCACCGCTTTATGCAGCGGGTTCATAACGAGCTGACCCACTATAAAGGTGAAAAAAATCCGCTCACGCTAATCGCCGGTAAGTTTGCCACCGAGGCGCGGGTTATTTGCTTTGATGAGTTTTTTGTTAAAGATATTACCGACGCCATGATTCTCGCCAATTTGCTGGAAGCGCTGTTCGAGCGTGGAGTGGTACTGGTGGCGACCTCCAACATCGTGCCTGATGATTTATATAAAGACGGTCTGCAGCGGGCGCGCTTTTTGCCGGCTATTGAGCTTGTGAACCGCCACTGTGAAGTGGTTAACGTCGATTCTGGGGTGGACTATCGGCTGCGCGCCTTAGAGCGAGCCGCCATCTTTTACTCACCGTTGGATGCGTCCGCTGAGCGTGAGCTGTCGCGCAGCTTTCGGGAAATAGCCGGAAACGAAGGGGAGCCGGAGGCATCGCTGGAGATCAACCATCGGGTGCTAAAAACGCGCCGTCTGCATGATGACGTTGCCTGGTTTGAATTTCTGGAGCTTTGCGATGGGCCGCGCAGCCAAAACGACTATATTGAGCTGGCTAGGGAGTTCCATACAGTGTTGGTTTCCAATGTCAGGCGTATGGATGCCAAGCAGGATGATCAGGCGCGCCGCTTCATTAATATGGTCGATGAGTTTTATGACCGCGGCGTGAAGCTGCTGATGTCAGCAGAAGCGCCGATTGAAGAGCTGTATAGCGATGGCAAGCTGACGTTCGAGTTCCAGCGAACCCTCTCACGCCTGCAAGAGATGCAGTCCAAAGAGTACTTGGCGCTGGCGCATAAACCCTAGAGCATGGGGCGTGCGTCGACCCAGTAAAAAAGTCACGAAACGGCTTAACTTGTCAGTGGCCTTACTGTAGAATGCCGCCTCGCTGCATGTTGCTGGCGTAAACCAGCAACCAAAAAGAATAGGGATGGTGCTTCGCCGTATAACGGTGTAAGTCACCCAATACATTTAATCTGGTGATTTCATCCATGAAGACGTTCAGTGCTAAGCCGCAGTCCGTCCAGCGCGACTGGTATGTAGTCGACGCTACGGACAAAACGCTCGGTCGTCTGGCAACCGAGATTGCTCGCCGCCTACGTGGCAAGCATAAGCCCGAATTTACCCCTCACGTTGATACTGGCGACTACATCGTCGTCATCAACGCAGAGAAAGTCCATGTAACCGGTAATAAGGCGAAGGCTAAAACCTACTACCGCCACACTGGTTATCCGGGCGGTCTGCGCTCTATGACCTTCGACAAAATGCTTGATCATGCGCCCGAGCGTATCATTGAGTCTGCCGTTAAAGGCATGTTGCCGAAAGGTCCCTTGGGCCGTGCCATGTACACTAAGTTAAAAGTGTACGCTGGCGCCGAGCATCCGCATGCTGCCCAACAGCCGCTTGAACTGAACCTCTGAGGAAATCTTCGCCATGACACAGCAGTATTACGGTACCGGGCGCCGCAAGACTTCCACCGCTCGCGTGTTTATGAAGCCGGGCTCTGGCAAAATTACTGTCAATAACCAAGACCTTGACCTCTACTTTGGTCGTGTTACCGGTCGTATGGTTGTTCGCCAGCCGCTTGAGCTGACTGAAACCCTGAACCAGTTTGACATCTTCGTAACTGTCGCTGGCGGCGGTGGCTCATCTCAAGCCGGCGCTATTCGTCACGGCATTACTCGCGCCCTGATGAACTATAATGAAGACCTGCGTCCTTCGCTACGTGCCGCTGGTTACGTAACGCGTGATGCACGTCAAGTTGAACGTAAGAAAGTCGGTCTGCGCAAAGCACGTCGTCGTCCGCAGTTCTCTAAGCGTTAATTTCCACGCTATGCGGCAAAACGCCCAGGTCATCGACCTGGGCGTTTTTTATTGGAATATCAAAAAATTATATTGCTTGTACCACTATGGTCACGAGCGGTTGTTCTTGTGCACAGCGCTTTGTTTTTTTACCATAGAGCGTAATTAATATTCGTCGCCGCGGGATCTCTTTGCGGCGGAACGGGTAAGCTGATGGGAGAAACCTGAAATGGCAGATAACGGCGTAAACAAAGGCCGACGCCGTTTCCTCGTAGGCGCCACCTCCGTAGTAGGTGCGGTAGGTGCTGTCGGGGTAGCGGTACCCTTTGTGGCTTCTTGGCAGCCTAGTGCCAGGGCAAGAGCGGCGGGTGCTCCCGTTCAAGCAGACATATCCAAGCTTGAGCCTGGGCAACGTATGACCGTTGAGTGGCGTGGTCGCCCAATCTGGATTATCAATCGCACGCCGGAAATGATCGAGCGTACTGAATCGCTGACGGGAGACCAGTTAGCCGACCCGAATTCGGAAGTGCCGCAGCAGCCTGCTTATATCGATGGCGGGCTGCGCTCTATCAAGCCTGAAATTGGGGTGTTGATCGGTATTTGCACCCATTTAGGCTGTTCGCCGCTTTTC
This sequence comes from Halomonas sp. AOP13-D3-9, assembly GCF_052379125.1. Lineage (NCBI taxonomy): Bacteria > Pseudomonadati > Pseudomonadota > Gammaproteobacteria > Oceanospirillales > Halomonadaceae > Halomonas > Halomonas sp. AOP13-D3-9. The sequence goes on from NZ_JBQSYH010000005.1 coordinate 288,875, forward strand.
CGGCCCGAGCCTGACGCAGAGGGAGTGGGCGTTGATAACTGGCCGGGTGGCTTCTTCTGTCCATGCCACGGTTCTCGCTTTGATTTGGCGGGTCGCGTATTCAATAACGTTCCTGCGCCGACCAATCTTGAGGTTCCACCCTACCGCTTTGAGAATGACGATATCATCGTCATCGGCGAAGATGAGGAGGCTGCCTGATGGGTAATCCGAATAAAGCCAAAGCGGAAAAAGGCCTCATGCGCTGGGTGGATGACCGCTTCCCTGCTACGCAAATGTGGCAAGAACATCTCTCCAAATACTATGCGCCGAAAAACTTTAACTTTTGGTATTTCTTTGGCTCGTTAGCGCTGCTGGCGCTGGTGAATCAAATCCTGACCGGGGTTTGGTTGACCATGAGCTTTAACCCTTCTGCTGAAGGTGCGTTTGATTCTGTCGAATACATCATGCGCGATGTGGAGTGGGGGTGGCTGATTCGCTATATGCACACCACCGGTGCCTCTGCCTTCTTTCTCGTTGTTTATCTGCATATGTTCCGTGGTCTTTTATACGGTTCTTATAAAGCCCCCCGCGAGCTGGTGTGGGTTTTTGGTATGACGATTTACCTGGTGCTCATGGCGGAAGCCTTTATGGGCTATTTGCTACCATGGGGGCAAATGTCCTACTGGGGCGCCCAGGTTATTATCTCGCTATTCTCGGCTATTCCGGCAATCGGACCCGACCTGGCGCAGTGGGTGCGTGGTGATTTCCTGATTTCAGGTATTACCCTTAACCGTTTCTTTGCCCTGCATGTGGTCGCCTTGCCGATCGTTATTCTGGCGCTCGTTGTGCTGCATATCATTGCCCTGCATGAGGTGGGTTCTAACAACCCAGACGGCATTGATATCAAACAGAAGAAAGATGAGGCGGGTATACCGCTGGACGGAATTCCTTTCCACCCCTACTACACGGTGAAAGACCTTGTTGGCGTGGCCGTCTTCCTGTTCGTTTTCTGTGTGGTGGTATTCTACTTCCCAGAAGGCGGCGGCTATTTCATTGAGCGGCCTAACTTTGACCAGGCGAACCCGCTGCAGACGCCCGATCACATTGCGCCCGTTTGGTATATGACGCCGTTTTACGCCATTTTGCGCGCGATAACCTTCTCGGTGTTTGGCTTAGACGCTAAGTTCCTGGGGGTTATATTTATGGGGGCGGCGATTGCCATACTGTTTGTTCTGCCCTGGTTGGATCGTAGTCCGGTGCGCTCGATGCGTTACAAAGGCTGGATATCGAAAGTAATGCTGCTGCTATTTGCCATCAGCTTCGTTATTCTCGGTGTCTTGGGTGTATTACCATCAACCACAGGGCGAACCATTCTGGCGCAAGCATGCACCGTGATTTACTTCGCCTTCTTCGTCTTGATGCCTATTTACACCAAGCTTGAGAAGACTAAACCCGTTCCGGAAAGGGTGACTGGCTAATGAAAAAGTATCTATTTGGACTCCTTTTCGCCTTAGTGCCAGTAACCGCGATGGCTGCAGGAGGCGCGAGCGTGCCTCACTCAATGGATCCTGATTTGCACGATCAAGCCTCGCTGCAAAATGGCATGAAGCTCTATGTCAACTACTGCATGGGCTGTCACTCGCTTCAGTATCAGCGCTTTTCGCGTGCGGCAGATGACTTGGGAATGCCCCAGGATCTGGTTGAAGATAATCTGATTTTCTCACCTGATCTGGCCTATAACGATCAGATGCATAACGCCATGAACAGTGGCGATGCAGAGGGTTGGTTCGGAGCGCCACCGCCTGATCTGTCGCTAAAAACGCGTGTGCGTGGAACTGATTGGATCTACTCTTATCTGCTGGGTTTCTATAAAGACCCTAGCCGTCCCACGGGCGTTAACAACACGGTGTTTGACTTAGTCGCAATGCCGAACGTGTTGGAGCCTCTGCAGGGCGTGCAGGAGCTGGTGTGTGCTGAAACGGATCACCCGGTAGAGGGCCAAGAGCCGGATGCGTTATCGGGCAAGTACCAGTCGTGTGATGTGCTGCAGGTGACCGAACCGGGTGAGCTCGAACCAGCTGAGTTTGAGGAAGCGATGTATGATCTTACTAACTTCCTGGCTTACGTAGGCGAGCCCTCCAAGCTTCAGGCCCAGGCGCTGGCGCCTAAAGTACTGATCTTTATTTTCATTTTTGGTGTGATTGCTTACCTGCTCAAGCGTGAGTACTGGCGAGATATCCACTAATTAGCAGTAGCTGATGGTCAGTAGGGCGCACGGCGTAAGCCGTGCGCCTTTTGCTTGTCGGCATGGCAATAAAGCAAAGCAGGCTAGCTTCCCCTAAGGTAGCGCTGGCGTGTTATTATCCAAGATTGTTTTGATGTGAGGATGCTTTCATGGGTGTTGTGGCCAAGCGGTCGTCGATGATCTTTTACTCAGGTAGTGATGATCATTTCAGTCATCGTGTGCGCATTGTGTTGGCCGAGAAGGGGGTTGCCGTCGATATTGTCGATGTGCTCGACGAAAAACCACCGGAAGAGCTGGCAGACCTCAACCCGTACAACAGCGTGCCAACGCTGTTAGATCGTGACTTGGTGCTGTATGAATCCAAAGTCATGATGGAGTACTTGGATGAGCGTTTTCCGCATCCTCCGCTGTTGCCTGTTTATCCAGTAGCGCGTGCGCAAAGCCGCCTTTGGATGCACCGCATTGAGCGCGAGTGGTGCCCAATGGTCGACCTGATTCGTAGCGGTGGAAAGAAAGAGGCAGATAAGGCACGTAAAGAGTTGCGTGAAAGTCTGATTGGCATATCGCCAATTTTCGAGGACATGCCTTTCTTTATGAGCGAAGAGTTTACGCTGGTGGACTGCTGTTTGGCGCCTTTATTATGGCGTTTGCCGGAGCTCAATATCGAGTTGCCTGAAAAACAGGTCAAGCCGCTGCTGTCCTACATGTCGCGAGTATTCGAGCGTGAAGCATTTAAGGCATCTTTAAGTGAGCGTGAAAAAGAGATGCGCGCTTGAATTCATTCGGCTCCCTTGCGCGTGATAAGGGCAGGGAGCCTTTCTTGTAAGGAGGAGGGAGTCTAGATGAAATCGAGTCGCCCCTATCTCGCCCGAGCCCTCTATGAGTGGTTGTTGGACAATGAGTTGACGCCTTACCTAGTGGTTGACGCTACCTTGCCAGGCGTGGAAGTACCCCGCCAGTTTGTTCAGAACGGTCAGATCGTTTTGAACGTAGCACCGACCGCCGTGCGTGATCTCTTTATGGAGAATCAGGCGATAGGTTTTAATGCGCGCTTTGGCGGGCAGCCTATGCAGGTGATGATACCGACCGAGGCCTTAATCGCTATTTATGCCCGAGAAAATGGCGCTGGAATGGTCTTTGGCCATGAACCTGAGTTGGGCGAAGGTGCCGAATCCTTTGGCGATATTGAGGATGAGGAGAATTCCTCTACCAAGCCTGAGCTGTCGGTGACTGAGCCGGTTGCTGAAAAGCCTGGCAGCGATTCTAACGCTTCAAGCGAAGACGCTGATAAAGAGGCGCAAGCAAAGAGCAAGGCGAAGAAAAAGCCAACCCTGCGGGTTGTTAAATAACGCTCAGGGTAGCCGCACAAAAAAGCCTCGCTTAATAAGCGAGGCTTTTT
>NZ_JBQSYH010000006.1:0-245622 GCF_052379125.1 Halomonas sp. AOP13-D3-9
CAAACTCTTCAGTTTAAGATCTATGTGATCCTTACTCACTTACTTACGGACTAGCCGAAAGCAGCAAAAGCGGATCAAACTTGGCTCAAGGTTCAAACGAATTCATTCAAAACAGATCCCAAAGGACGAATCCCTTAAAACCTTATTGCTTGAGTCGCTTGCCTTGATATTGGGTGATTTGTCACCAACATCAGCAAGCGCCCACATGAATTACCTGATCAAATTGTTAAAGAGCTGTTTCGCTGCGGTAGCTATCTTGGCTACCCGGCTTGCCGTTGACTTGGCTTGCCTCAGCGAGGAAGGCGTATTCTACGCATTTCCTTACGTTTGTCAAGGGCGTTGTTTTTCGATGTAGAACTGATCACATCCAAAACCGCTAACTAATTGACAAACCGAAGCTTTTACACTTCATTCACCGCTGGTAACGCTTGGCGTCCCCGGCAGCGGATGCGTACTTTAAGGCCTCACTATCAAGATAGCAAGTAAAAGAAGTTATTGCGTATAAAAAAGCGGCAAAAGGTTGCCCTTTTGCCGCAAACCACCGATCAGAACGCCTGACCAGAGAGTGCCTGTTGGCGTGCTTTAGCTCACGCCTTCAGTAATTGACGCTTCAAATTTCAAAACCCAAACCAAAATCTTCGCTGGAGATAGCCATTAGGCTGGAAGCGCCTGATTGGATCATCTGCGCATGAGCCTTGGTGCGCGGCAATAGCCGCTGGTAATAGAAACGGGCAGTATTCAACTTAGCGGCATAGAAGGCTTTATCGTCGCCCTCTAGCGATGTAGATGCCTGCTTGGCCGCGCGGGCAAATAGATAGGCCAGCGTGACGTAGCCTGAATACATAAGGTAATCAACACTCGCCGCGCCGACTTCTTCACGGTCTTGCATCGCCTTCATACCCACGCCCATGGTTAGCTCGCCCCACTCTGCATTGAGCTTCGCCAGTGGTTCGACAAATTCCTTAAGGGCTGGATTGTCAGCTTCGGTTTTGCAAAATTTATGGATCTCTTTGGTGAAAACCTTTAGCGACTCACCTTGGCTCATGAGCACTTTACGGCCCAGCAGATCAAGCGCCTGAATGCCTGTGGTGCCTTCATAGAGTCGAGTAATACGCGCATCACGCACCAACTGCTCCATGCCCCACTCTTTAATAAAGCCATGGCCGCCGTAGATCTGCACACCCTCGTTAGTGCTTTCAAAACCAACTTCGGTCAGGAAGGCTTTAACAATAGGCGTTAGCAAGCCAAGCAGGGTTTCAGCGTGATCTCGCTCTGCACCCGGCTCACCATGCTCCACTACATCGAGCATTTGCGCGGTATAAAGCACCAACATACGCCCGCCTTCGGCGAAGGCTTTCTGGGTCAGCAGCATGCGGCGCACATCAGGGTGGACAATAATCGGATCAGCAGGCTTTTCAGGAGCCTGTTTGCCCGATAAGCCGCGCATCTGTAACCGATCACGGGCATAGCTCAATGAATTCTGAAAACTGGCTTCAATCAACCCCAGCCCTTGAATCCCCACCCCAAGACGCGCAGCGTTCATCATGGTGAACATACACGCCAAGCCTTTATTCGGGGCACCCACCAGATAGCCGGTTGCGCCATCGAAGTTCATCACGCAGGTGGCATTACCATGAATGCCCATCTTGTGCTCGAGCGAACCGCAGGTGACGCCATTACGCTCACCCACACTGCCTTGGGCATCAGGCAAGAACTTAGGCACTACAAATAGCGAAATACCTTTAGATCCTTCCGGTGCGTCGGGCAGTTTTGCCAAAACCAAATGGACGATATTTTCAGCCAGATTATGCTCACCGGCCGAGATAAAAATTTTAGTGCCGGTAATCGCATAGGCATCGCCATCAGCGGGCACTGCTCGGGTCTTGATCAATCCTAGGTCAGTACCGCAGTGCGGCTCGGTTAGGCACATAGTGCCCGTCCATACACCTTCAACCAGCTTGGTGAGATACGTCGCCTTCTGCTCATCGGTGCCATGATGGCGCAGCGCATCCGCCGCACCATGAGAGAGCCCAGGGTACATACCCCACGCCAGGTTAGTCGCGCAGATCATTTCCGACAGCAGCATTGCCAATGAAGGCGGCAAGCCCTGGCCGCCATGGGCAGGATCAGCGGCAAGGCTCGGCCAGCCGCCTTCTACGTACTGTTGATAGGCTTCTTTAAAGCCGCTAGGCGCTTTGACTTCGCCCCCCTCTAACAGGCAACCCTCTTCATCGCCACTCTGATTGATCGGGAGCAGTACGTCACGGGCGAAGCGTGCGCCCTCTTCTAGAATGGCACTGACCACGTCTGGCGATGCATCATCACCACTAGGTAGACGCGCGTAGTGAGCGGGGTAGTCGAGCATTTCGTCCATAACGAAACGCATATCACGAATGGGGGCCTGATAGCTGGGCATCACACTTCTCCTGAAATAGGGGGCTTGGAAGCCAATCAGATTCTTTTGAAAGAAGGCTTTCAAACACATGTTTGAAAACTATCGCGAGCGCCCCACAGAGTCAAGCGAGCGTTTGAATTTAGCCTTGAAACACACTAGAACTTTGGTCGCCTACGGAGTAACCCATTGACATCAATAATAAAAAACTCGCCAGCTAAAAGCTGACGAGTTTCTCTATTTCCCTTCCACCTACTTACCACTTACTTACTGCATGCGAATGCCGCCATCTAAACGGATCAACTCACCGTTCAGCATGGGATTGGTAATAATCTGCTCGGCTAATTGCGCAAATTCATCCGGCTTACCCAAGCGCTTAGGAAAAGGCACAGCGGCCGCTAGCGCCTGGGCGGCCTCGTCGGGAATCTCGCTCATCATCGGCGTTTCAAATACCCCCGGGGCGATGGCCATGACACGAATAGCATGCCGCGACAACTCCCGCGCCGCAGGCAAGCTCATACCCACAACGCCCGCTTTAGAGGCGCTGTAAGCACACTGCCCTACCTGCCCATCAAAAGCGGCGATAGAAGCGGTATTAATAATCACCCCCCGCTCGCCACTCTCATTAGGCGCATTTTTAGCCATTGCGGCAGCCGCGAGGCGCATGACGTTAAAAGTGCCGACCAGGTTGATATTGATCGTTTTGGTGTAGCTGTCTAAATCCGCTGGATTCCCCTCACGATCCACCAGCTTGGCTACGCTAACGACGCCGGCACAGTGAACCACCCCCGAAAGCCCACGCTCACCCCCCAGCGCTACCGCTGCGTCAACTGCCTGCTGCATTTGTTCGGCTGAGGTGATATCTGCCAGGCACGCTTGGGCCTGCTCCCCCAACTGCTCAGCATGGATTTTGACGCTATCGTTTAGGTCGCATAAAACGACGCGGGCACCTGCAGCGACTAACCGCTCAGCGGTTGCTGCCCCTAGCCCCGAAGCGGCACCGGTAATTAAAAAAGTACTCTCCTTAACCTGCATAACCGTATTCCCTATGGTCGTTATGTTTACTTAGCTGTTTTGGCTTCTTCTACCGCCTGGGCACGCAATTTGAAGCGCTGTATCTTGCCGCTGGGGGTTTTAGGCAGCTCATCGACAAACTCAATAATGCGCGGGAAAGCGTGGGTTGATAGCCGCTCACGCACACGTTGCTTGATTTCATCTGCAAGCTCATCACTTGCCTCATAGCCTTCGCGCAGCACGATATACGACTTAATCACTTCGCCGCGAATCTCATCGGGCTGTCCAACCGCCGCCGACTCAGCGACCGCAGGGTGCGTCATCACGCTGTTTTCGACATCCGTTGGCCCTACGCGATAACCCGCCGTGGTAATAATGTCGTCGTCGCGGCCAGCAAACTGGAAGGTGCCGTCTTCATTGCGGATAACCACGTCACCGGTCAGGTAATAGCCCTCTACAAAAGGGTTCTTCTCTTGCCAGGTGTAGCCCTGAAAAAAGTGCGCTGGAGATTGCTTGATATCCACCGCAAGGACACCTGGCTCACCGGCAGGCAGCTCTTTATACTCCGCGTCCAAAATCGCCAGACGATACCCCGGCATCGGCACACCCATCGCGCCCACATGCTTAAGGTGGTCAAGAGCATGGTGGTTATTACACGTCATGCCGGTCTCGGTCTGGCCGTAGTGATCCATAACCGGGCAGCCCAGCGACTTTTCAACCCAGGTCACTACTTCAGTATTTAGAGGTTCACCCGCCGAGCTAGCCGCACGCAGCTCAAACGTTTTATGGGCGTCATCAAACAGACCTGACGCCTTCATTAGGCGGTAAGCGGTCGGCGCTGCGGCAAAATTGGTAATATGGTGGCGCTTCATAAACGCCAGCGCCCCTTCGGCGCTAAAGCCTGCCTCGCAAAAATGCGTCGTCACGCCAAGCAACAAAGGCCCGGCAATCGCATAGTAGAGACCATAGGCCCAGCCGGGGTCGGCCATATTCCAAAAACGGTCATCGTCACGCAGGTCAATGGCCAGTTCCATATAGATCGCAAAAGCCGTCATACCTGCCAGAGGCACAGCAACCCCTTTTGGCTTGCCCACGGTGCCGGAGGTGAACATTTGCAGAAATGGCTCCTCGGGCGAGAGCCGCGGCGGCTTGTTGCTCATTGACGTATGCGTCAACGCTGACTGCCAATCGTGATCATCGCCGTGTTCACTGGTCGCTCCACCCACAGCCAGAACCGGCGGGCATTGGCTAAGGCCATCAAACTTATAGCGATTAGCGTGATCGGTAATCACTAGCTTGGTATCCGCACGACCTAATCGATAATCCACCGCATCGGGGCCAAAAGCGGTAAATAAAGGCTGATAAACCGCGCCAATACGCCAGGTGGCGAGCACTGCAATCAATAGCTGTGGTGACCGCGGCAGCATACAGGCAATGCGGTTGCCTTTACCCAACCCTTGGGACTCAAACCATCCCGCTAACTTCGCGCTCTGCTCATCGAGTTCGGCGTAGGTCAAGGTATGCACACCACCTTGAGTGTCTTCTTGAACCAGCGCCAGCACCTCGCCACGCCCCTCACGCACATGACGACCACAGCAAGCCTCAAAGGCATTCAGCAAGCCGTCCTGGTGGTCATCCAGGCGAGCAATAACGCTATCCACGGAGAAATTATCGCGATAGTGGTGATAGTCGGGCAGTGATTGTGATGTCGCTGTCATGATGGCTCTCTTATGTCGTTGTTACTTGTTGTTGGTAACGAGCTCTAGGCATTAAAGGTGGGAAAGTAGTCCGTCGCTATAATTATCCGTTGACGTTAACGTAACCCTATAGATAATAGCAACGCTAAAAGTAATCGGTGCAGAGAGCAAGCACTGTTATAAATTGTCGCGTTAGACGTTGGTCGAGGCGGTGGTCATCGAGGCATCAAGCAGGAGGGGTAGGCATAATCATGGCGACAAGCTCATCAGCAAGGTCATCGGGTGAGCGAGGGCCGTTAGGGTCGTACCAGCGAACCGTCCAGTTGAGCGCCCCCAGTACAAAGCGCGAGACAAGAAAGCGGTCACCATGAATCAACCCTGCTGCCAAGGCATCGTCAATCACAGCGACCCACAGCGCCTCGTAAGCATCGCGCAGATGGCTCAAATGGGCACTTGCCGCAGGATCCAGGCGACGCCACTCGAAGAGCGCCACCACATGCGCATTGCGGTCGGTAAATAGCGTTTCTAAATGAGCACGGGCCATGGCGCGTAACCGCATCTCAGGCTCGTCAGCACACTCAGCGAGGGCTTTGCGGGCAATCGCCAAGGCATTTTGGGTGCCCTCTTCGATAACCGCGGCGAGGATTTCCTGCTTATCTTTAAAATGGTGAAACAAGCTGCCGGACTTAATGCCCATTTCCTGCGCCAGCATACGCACCGTCGTGCGGTCAAAGCCCTCTTGGACGAATAGCTGAGCGGCGAGGCGCGTCAATTCCTTGCGACGAGGGGATGCATTCATTACATTCATGTCACTCACACTAGCGCTTGCTTGGTTACTCAGGAGAGAACCACAGCACCGCCTACGGGTCAATGTATCACCCACGACTCGATACGATAATCACAACAAAACTGAAGGAGATTGATCATGAGTAACCCCACCGATGTTGTATTTCTCGCCGCTAAACGCACCCCAATGGGTGGCATGATGGGCAGCCTCGCGAACATGACGGCGCCACAGCTCGGCGCTGTTGCCATCAAAGCAGCGATTGAAGCGTCAGGCATTGCCCCTGCTGCGATCGGCGAGGGCATTATGGGCTGTGTACTGCCTGCAGGCGTTAAACAGGGCCCAGCACGTCAGGCAATGCGACAAGCAGGCATTCCCGACGCCAATGGCGCAACGACAATTAATAAGCTGTGTGGCTCGGGCATGAAAGCCACCATGCTTGCCCACGACCTAATCAAGGCAGGCAGCGGCGATATTGTGCTGGCAGGCGGCATGGAATCCATGTCTAACGCCCCACACGTGCTGACCAAGGCACGCGGTGGCTATCGTTTAGGCCACGGCGAGCTCAAAGACCATATGTTTTTGGATGGGCTGGAAGACGCCGAAACGGGCAAACTAATGGGCGTGTTTGCTCAAGATGTCGCTTCGGATCGCGGCTATACCCGTGAGCGCCTGGATGACTTTGCCATTGCCTCACTTGAGCGCGCCATGGCTGCCACCAACGCGGGCCACCTAAACGCAGAAATGGCGCCGGTGATGGTCTCCTCTCGCCAGGGTGAAACCCTGGTCGAACACGACGAGCAGCCCTTCCAAGCCAAGCTCGACAAAATCCGCCAGCTGCGCCCTGCTTTCGCCAAAGAGGGAACGATTACCGCCGCCAACGCCAGTTCAATTTCCGACGGCGCTTCCGCCCTTATATTGGCCAGCCAAGCAGCCGCCGATCAGCACGGTATTAAGCCACTGGCGCGCATGTTGGGCCACTCGACCCATTCACAACACCCTAGTGAATTCACCATCGCCCCTGTTGGCGCCATTGATAAGCTGATGAAAAAGCTGGACTGGCGCGTGAACGACGTTGATCTATTTGAAATCAACGAAGCCTTTGCGGTGGTGACACTAATGGCCATGGATGACTTGGGTCTCCCCCATGACAAGGTCAATGTATTTGGCGGTGCCTGCGCCCAAGGCCACCCCATTGGCTCCACCGGCTCGCGTATTATTGCCACACTGATTCATGCCCTGCGCACTAAAGGCGGCAAACGCGGCATTGCTAGCTTGTGCATTGGCGGCGGCGAAGCGACGGCCGTCGCCGTCGAGCTAATCGACTAATTCGCGATCTTTAAAGAGAGAGCGGGAAGAGAGAGCTGAAAGAAAACGCCCTGGCACTGTTACCGAGCCAGGGCGCTTAGCCACACAGCGGCAAACAACCAACCAAGCCCCAGCATGGGAAGCGACCAGCGATGGAACTCCAACAACATCCCCGGCTGGCGCGCCAATCGCAGCGCGATTAAATTAGCCATTGAGCCAATCACTAAACCAAAACCGCCCACGCTGACACCCCAGGCGAGCGGCTGCCACTCACTCTGCTGGGCAAGCAGTAGCGTTGCCGGTACGTTGGATAGCAGCTGTGAGAGCAGCACACCGACGCTGGTATCGCCACCTGGCCACTGCTGCATCGTGGCAATCGCCTGCCGAACGACGCCCAACTCACCGATCACACTCAAATTTACAAACATTAAGACAAACACGACCAGCAACAGCCAATCAATGCTGAACACCGCCCGTCGGGCCACGATCAACATCACCAGCAGAACGCCTGCCATTGCCTGGGCCGCCCAGCCCATTTCAACGGCGAACAAGAACAGCGGGTAGCCGATTAGCGCGGCCCATAACGGCTTTTGTAACCGCTCATTGGGCGCGCTTGCCACTGTATCCAAGCGTATTAACGCGTTAGGAAACGCCAAGGGAACGAGAAGCAACAGCAGCACCATCAGCCCCACTCCCAGCGGCAGCATGACGGATAAAAACTCGCCAAAACTAACGCCTGAATGCTGCCATAAATAGAGGTTTTGTGGATTACCTATCGGGCTCAGCGATGACCCAGCGTTGACCGCCAGCGCCTCAAATACAATCAAACGCCCAATCGGCAGTGCCGCCATTCCTGCCAAGCTAAGCGTCAGCGGCACCACAATAAACAGCGCCACATCGTTGGTAACTACTGCGGAAAGCAGCCCCGAAAACATTACCAGCCCAACCGCCAGGCGACGCTCGCCACGCAGGTGGGCTAACAACCGCCGCCCCCAGAGGGTTAAATAGCCGCTCAGCTCTAATGCTCTACTAAGCACCATCAGGCCCGTCAACACCGCCAGGGTTTTCCAGTGAACACGTTCAGCCATCTCCATCAGCGACTGAGGCTGCAGCCACCACAGAACGCCGCCTAGGCCGCTCATAAGGAGCAGCATAGGATCGTTAAGAAAACGCTGAACAAACACGCTAACAGATGTCGCTAACCGCTTTGTTGCAAACACGCCATAGACCGCTCAGAGAAAACCGCATGATAGCGCTAACTGACTCTGAGTAAACGTAAATTGCTCACATCAGCATGCTAAGCAGAAGCCATTAAGCTGGCTTGACGGCGAACCTGGGTATCAGCCAAGGCGGTGTCTTGATGGCTAAGCTGCTCCCATTCGGGATATTCGGCGTGCTCTTCACTCACTTCAGCCAAGCTTGAGTCTTTCTCTACCACGCTAAACTGGCCAGCATATTCACGCATCTGCAAGGCTTCTTGAGACAACACCTCTGCGCTCTGGGCTGCTTGATTGACTAAGCGCATGGTGTCTTGGGTGGTGGTATCAATTTGGGTCACCGCTTGATTGACTTCTTCAATGCCTCGCCGCTGCTCCTCAGAGGCATGGGTGATTTGCGTCATCAGCGTGTCCACACTACTCGCTGCCTGCATAATCGCCCGAGTATGTTCGCCGGCCTGTTGGGACAGAACGCTACCCTGCTGAACACTCGCACTCGACGCTTCAATGCGCGTCCGTATATCGCTGGCGGCACTGGCACTGCGGGTTGCCAGCGCACGCACTTCATTGGCCACCACCGCAAATCCACGCCCATGTTCACCGGCGCGCGCCGCTTCAACCGATGCATTGAGCGCTAAAATATTGGTTTGAAAAGCAATACCTTCAATCATGCGAATAATGCTTTGAATCTCTTCGGAGTGATCATTGATCGCCTCCATCGTAGCGATAAACTGGCTAATTACCTCGTCACCCTGCTGCGCTTTGTGGGACACATCCGCCGTGGACTGATTAACATGCGCCGCGCTTTCAGCATTCTGATTCACCGTGGCGGTGAGCTGTTCCAAGCTCGCCGCCATTTGCTGCAAGGCCGAGACTTGAGTGTCGGTTTGGCTCGCCAGAAGTTGGTTCTGCTCGGTCATCTCCTGGCTGTTGCTATACACCTGCTGACTACTTGCGTTAAGTCGCTTAACAGTCGCCGTCAACGAGTGCTGCATCTTGTCCAACTCACTAAACAGCTGACCAATTTCGTTGGTTGAGTGTGCTGTTACCGGCGCTGACAGATCACCGCTAGCAATGCGCTGAAAATGCCCAGTGATCGTTTTTAATGGTCGCAGCACGTTTTTACGCACACCCCAGACCACCACGGTTACCACTAGCAGCGCAGCACCAAGCGTGGCAATTACGCCCCAAAAAAGTAACGATGAGATTTGCTCAAAGCGCATTAGCAAGTTGTTACCCCGCAGGGTAGAAGCGCTATAAAAAGCCTCGGCGCTTTCCACAAAGTGCTGGCTGCTCTCATCCACCCGTGACTCACCTGAGAAAAAACCGGATATATCGCGCTCTTCTAGCATCATCATCTGAAGGTTGAGATTATTGTTAACGAATGATTGAAAGCTCGACGCTAACTGATCCACAAGTGCCTGTTGATTTTGATCAAAATCACTCGCTGTAAATTGAGAGAAATTCTCAGTGGCTGAGTCAAGCAACCGCTGGGCTTCTTCTATCAAGGGGTCAGGCCGATCAAATGAAGGGGTACGGATTAACTCCGCCGCACGGTTCATCTGAATACGCGCCCGCAATAGCTGGGAATAGGCGCTATCGAGGTTGCTAATTTGCGCCATGTCGCGCTCATGGAGCGAGGTAAATGCCTCACGGCCAAAATGGTTGGCGAACAGCCCCAGCGCGCCAATAACGACCACCAAGCCACTCAAGGCGACGAGTACCAGCGTCCAACTCGCTTTGACGCTTAAGTTATTAATCCATTTCATCTCGACACACCCCTTTCATTAAGATTAATCAGACGTGTGGAGGGGCAGCCACAGCTGCAGGCGCCGACGAATCTCTAATAACGCCTGCTCATAAGCATCTGACTTGCCAATCAGGCGAGGGTCGCGAATATCCCAGAACAGCACCTCGCCCGCCTTTCCTTGCCATTCACGGCAGGCTTGCTGGGCTTTGTCGCAAAGCACAATGACAAAATCGAAGGTTTCGTTTTCAAACTCATCCAGCGACTTACTGCGCAAGCTTTCGGTGGGCAACCCCTGCTTGCGCAACGCTTCAAGGGTCAATGCATGGGGCTGATCGGGCTCAGACCCGGCACTAAAGGCTTCAAACCGATCAGCTGCCAAATGGCGAAGCAGCGCCTCTCCCATCAACGACCGTGCAGAATTAGCATTGCAGAGAAACAACACGCGGCGCTTCGACATAAATAAACAGCCTCTTATTTGATTGATGGCTGCCAATCTACGCCTGGATCATGACGGCATTATTGCAACGGGTAGGCTGCGCTGGAAATATATGGAAAAACATATATTATGAAGCAACTAACCGATCATGGCTTACAGGTAGAACCTAATGTCCCACTTCGATGACTTACCCAATATTGACGCCACGCTTTTCGAGCCCCCCAGCAGCGAGCGGCTTGGAGTACCACAGCGTGCTGAACATGCACCTAAAATATTGCTGCTATACGGCTCGCTACGTGAACGCTCTTTTAGTCGTTTAATGGTTGAGGAAGCCGCACGCTTGCTCAATGCCATGGGCGCAGAAACGCGCATCTTTGACCCCAGAGGGCTGCCATTACCGGATAGTGAAGAGGCCAGTCACCCCAAAGTCGACGAACTACGCACACTAGCCCAATGGGCCGAAGGCATGGTGTGGTGCTCCCCGGAACGCCACGGTGCCATGACCGGCATTATGAAAACGCAAATAGACTGGATCCCGCTCTCCCTGGGCGGCGTACGCCCCACCCAAGGCAAGACATTGGCCGTGATGCAGGTATGCGGCGGTTCGCAGTCCTTCAATACCGTCAACCAACTGCGTATTTTGGGGCGCTGGATGCGTATGCTGACAATTCCCAATCAATCCTCCGTGCCCAAAGCCTTTATGGAATTTGATGATAACGACCGCATGAAAGCCTCCCCTTTCTACGACCGTATCGTCGATGTCATGGAAGAGCTGGTGAAATTCACGCTGCTGGTGCGTGACCGCAGCGAACTGCTTACGGATCGTTACTCGGAGCGCAAAGAGAGCGCGGAAGAAGTCTCCAAACGGGTTAATCAACGCGCCATTTAATCAGGAGCTTCACATGTCAGCACTGCAAGATAACGCATCGCCCTCCACTGCCGAAGGCATGGGAGTCTTTGAACGCTACCTCTCACTTTGGGTAGCACTTGCTATTGTGATGGGCATTTTAGTCGGGCAATTTATCCCGGCGGTACCGGAAACGCTGTCACGCTTTGAAGTGGCGCAGGTGTCGATTCCGGTGGCGGTACTTATCTGGGCGATGATTTTTCCCATGATGGCGCAAATAGACTTCACCTCACTGCTAGGTGTGCGGCGCCAGCCAAAAGGCTTAATCATCACGACCTCTGTTAACTGGCTGATAAAACCCTTCACCATGTTCGCCATCTCCTGGCTCTTTCTGATGGTGATCTTTCGGCCCTTTATTCCCGCTGAGCTAGCCAGCCAGTATTTAGCCGGTGCGATTCTGCTCGGCGCTGCGCCCTGTACCGCCATGGTATTTGTGTGGAGCTACCTAACCCGTGGCGATGCGGCCTACACCCTGGTACAGGTGGCGCTAAACGACCTGATTATGCTGTTCGCGTTCGCTCCTATCGTGGTCTTTCTGCTGGGCATCTCCAATATTCAGGTGCCCTGGGACACCGTCGCCCTCTCAGTGGTGCTGTATATTGTGATCCCACTGGCGGCGGGTTATATAACCCGGCAAACCCTGATTAAAAAACGCGGCGCCGAGTGGTACGACAACGTGTTTATGAAGCGCGTTGGTCCGATCACGCCGATTGGCTTGATCATTACCCTGGTGCTGCTGTTTGCCTTCCAGGGCGAGGTCATTCTGAATAATCCGCTGCATATCGTGCTGATCGCGATCCCGCTGATTATTCAGACGTTTCTGATCTTCTTTATCGCCTATGGCTGGGCTAAAGCCTGGAAGTTGCCGCACAATATTGCCGCCCCGGGGGCGATGATTGGTGCGAGCAATTTCTTTGAGTTGGCAGTGGCTGCTGCCATTGCGCTATTTGGCTTACAGTCGGGCGCGGCACTGGCCACTGTGGTGGGCGTTTTGGTCGAAGTGCCGTTAATGCTGGCGCTGGTAAGAATTGCCAATAAAACCCGCCATCATTTTCCGGCAGAAGCTAATTAATCGGGAGTAAGCGCTATGGCTCACTATTTGGTATTTCTAGGTTCAACCCGCACCAGCACACCGCCCTCCCCGGCACGCCTCGGCGAGCGGGTAGCAAAGGCCTGCGGGCGCTTGCTTTCATCGTTACCGCATACCACGGCTGAAATTATTGACCCGCTGGCACTAAACTTAAGCGATCCGTTTAAGCCGCATTTTGCTTACGCAAAAGCCGATGTGCCGGAGGACTTAGCAGCGCTGGCTGATAAAATCGCCGCTGCCGATGGCTATGTGATGGTCAGCCCTGAATATAACCACTCAATGAGCCCGGCGCTTAGTCATCTGCTTAACCACTTCGGCGCATCGCTGTTTGCGTTTAAACCCAGCGCCATCGTGACCTACTCAATGGGCCAGTGGGGCGGCGTGCGTGCGGCAGTCGCCATGCGTGCGTTTCTCTCCGAGCTTGGCTGCCTGCCCGTATCCGCCATGATTCATATACCTAAAGCTCAGGAGGCGCTAAACGAAGAGGGGCAATTTGAGCAAGAGCATGAACGTTGGGAAAGCTATTTTGGCCGCACGTTAGGCCAACTCATGTGGTGGGCGGAAGCCGCGGCTAGCTATAAACAGCAGGTAGATCCAACGCGGGTATCGCCCGCTTTTAAAACCGCGCCCTCGCAACGCAACGCGCCCGGCAGTGAAAGCAACTAATCGATCGTGAGGTCACCATGCCCGTCACTATTTACCACAACCCCAACTGCGGTACGTCGCGCAATACCCTGGCGATGATCGAAGCCTCTGGCGAATCGCCGGAGGTGATCTATTATTTGGAAACTCCGCCCACCCGCGAAAAGCTGATCGAGCTACTCGCGATGATGCAGTTATCACCTCGGGAATTGCTACGTCGAAAAAACACCCCCTATGATGCGCTAAAACTGGATGATCCTTTATTGAGCGACGATCAACTTATCGACACCATGATGGCCCACGCGATTCTGATTAATCGCCCTATTGTGGTGACCAATAAGGGCACACGCCTGTGCCGCCCTTCCGAGCAGGTATTAGCGCTTTTGGAAACACCGATCAAACACTTCACCAAAGAAGACGGTGACATAGTGACCTATCCATGAGGAAAAACGCTGCCTCACCCTGCATTGAGGAGGCTTGGAACAGCCATCATCAGGCACTGCGCTATTACCTCTTGGCGCTATGCAACAATCGGGACGCCGCCGACGAAATCTTGCAGCGTGTCTATGTAAAAGCGCTGACGCATCGCGCCCAGTTTTGCCAACTGGCAGAACCCAAAGCGTGGCTTTATACGGTCGCCAAACATGAGTGGATTGATGAGTTGCGCCGCTCAACGCCTGACTCTCAATCGCTAGATACCGCGACAGCAACACCATTGCCTGAACACACTGATACCCACCTTCCCTTAGCGAGTCTGGCTACCTGCATCGCGAAGGCACTGGCTCATTGTACTGACGAAGACGCGGATATTGTTGGGGCCTGTGACCTTAACGGCGTTAAGCAAAGTGACTATGCCCAGCGTCATGGCTTAACGCTCCCTGCGACCAAAACGCGGCTACTGCGCGCCCGGAAACGTCTTCGCGAAACCTTGGTTGCCCAGTGCGGGATCGTCTTTGATGACCAAGGCCATATCTGCTGCCATCGGGCGATACCCTTTCCCGAATAACTCCCTTAGCGAATATTTATTTGGCTTTTCCCTGCATCCTTTTCCACATTGCTCCGTCTTCTTTATAGAACCGTTCATATAAAAGGAAGGCAGCGATGTTGGAGATCTTTACCTGGCTGGCCAGTTGGCTGGTATACGACCTGGGCGGTTTAGACCCTAATAGCAAGTTAGGCAGCTCACTGCACTTTTTCGTCGAGGACACGAGCAAGATTTTTGCGTTGCTGGTGGTGATGATTTACGCCATTGCCTTGTTACGCGCCTCGCTCAATCTGGAGCGGGTGCGTTATTACATTCAGCAAAAGAACCGTTTCGCAGGCTACGGCTTAGGCGCTGGTTTTGGCGCGATAACACCGTTCTGTTCTTGCTCAAGCATTCCGCTGTTTCTCGGCTTTACCAGTGCAGGCATTCCGCTGGGTATCACCATGGCGTTTCTGTTTACTTCACCGATTATTAATGAAGTTGCCGTTATCATGCTGTGGAGCCTGTTGGGCTGGGAATTCACCCTGATGTACATCGCCATCGGAATGACCGTAGGCATAGGCGGCGGCATACTGCTCGATAGCCTAGGCGCTGAACGCTGGTTAAAAGACTTTGCGGCGAAAGCCTATCAGAACGCAGCAACAAGCCCGCAAGCAAATCGGCCTGCTCCGGAACCTGCGTCACTCACTTTGATAGAACGCCACCAATTTGCACGCAATGAGCTTTACGAAATTGTCGCGCGGATTTGGAAGTGGATCATCATCGGCGTGGGGCTGGGCGCCGCGCTGCATGGCTTTGTCCCGGATGACTGGTTTAGTAACAACCTGGGCAGCGGCCAATGGTGGAATGTCCCCGCGGCCGTGTTAGCGGGGCTACCGCTTTACTCCAACGCGACCGGTGTCATCCCCATCATGGAAAGCTTGATTACCAAAGGGCTACCTGTCGGCACAACGTTAGCTTTCTGCATGAGCACCGTCGCAGCCAGCTTTCCTGAATTTATCATGCTCAAACAGGTCATGCTGTGGCGCTTACTGGCCACCATTTTCATCATTCTACTTATCAACTTTATGTTGGTGGGATGGTTAATTAACCTGCTGGCGCCCTGGTTGTTCAGCAGTCTGTAAACCCAAGAGGACAAAACATGAAAAAGATCGAAGTATTAGGCACAGGCTGCAAAAAGTGCACCGTCACCGCAGAGCAAATTACCGCGATTGCCAAAGAGTTGGGTACCGATGTTGAGGTGAGCAAAGTCACTGACCCACAAATCATCATGCAGTATCAAGTCATGTCGACCCCAGCGGTCGCGGTCAATGGCCAGCTTGCCCACAGCGGGGGTGTTCCAGATCGTAAAAAAATCGAAGCTATATTGAAAGCCTAAAGGCCTCAAGTTCACCTACTGCGCTCTGGCTCCCCGATTGCTTCCTGGTAAGCTGGGAGCTCTCTTTCGACAGGCGTCTCAATGCGGGAAATTATCGATGTGTCTGACGCTGCAAAAGCGTTTATCAAGCAACAGGGAGGCGTGGTGACTGTGCGCCTCTCCCCTCGCCACGGCTGCTGTGGGGGTCTCGCCAACGTTGCCGTCGCCGAGGCGAGTGCACCCAAAGACCCTTCGCTTTACCAGCGCCATAGTGATGAAGATATAACGCTCTTCATTGCGACAGAGCTTGCCTACCAAGAACTGCGTGTTGACGTTGAAGGGTTCTGGAAGTTGCGCCATCTGTATGTGGATGGCTCAAACCCGCGCTCTGGGCATACGAATAAACACTAGCGCTAGACACGCCGCCAGCATCAACCCCGTAGTCAGCCATAGCGCCCCAGCACCCTTATGCTCTATCAATAGGCCAAACAGCAGCGGTGCAAAGGCTTGCGCAGCCCTGGCCGGGGCGATAATCAAACCTTGACGCTGGCCAAACCCTTTTGGACCAAACAGCGCCAGCGGCAGCGTGCCGGAGGCAATCGTCATCATGCCATTGCCCGCGCCATGGAGTAGCGCAAATCCCGCGGCGGGCATACCCACTGTGGCTAGCAGTGCCGCACCAAGGGGGTGGAGCGTTGTGGCCACCCGCGCCGCCACCAATGGGTGCAAATGGCGAAGCAGTGCAAACTCGCCCAGCCGTGCGGCTACTTGCGCAGGCCCTACCAACGCTGCAGCGGCTACGGCCACCGAAAGCGATACGCCGGTTTCCTGGAGAAGCCTGGGCAGATGCGCTGCCATCGCCGTTGAGACAAACCAGCCCGCGGCAAACACATAGGCCAATAGCACCATCGCCAGGCGGGGCCGCTCTGGCGATGGCGCAGATGTTTCGTCATTTAAATGGTGGGTGCTATCACCGGCTTTGGGCAGGCGGGCATTCAGCGGTAGACCTATCACTATATGCATAATGGCCCAGGCGCCGCAGGTGGCCCGCCAGCCGAACTCATTTTCCAACAAGGCCGTTAGTGGCCAACCGATAGTGCTGGCAAACCCTGCCAGTAGCGTCACACCGGTAATAGAAGCACGGGCGCTGCGACCTAATAGCCGCCCGAGAGTAGCAAAGGCGGCGTCGTATAGCCCCATCGCCATGCCCACGCCGGTGATCAGCCAGGCGAGCATTAGACTGAAGAGCCCCTGGGACAGCGCCATGACCACCAAACCAAGCGCCAAAACAGCGTTTGAAGCCATCAGCACACCTCGCCCGCCTTGCTGGTCAATCAAGCGCCCTACGCTGGGGCCGAGCATAGCGGTTAACAGCAAGGCGGCAGAGAACGCCGCAAACACCCAGCTTGACGATATCTCCAGCTCGCGGGCCATGGGCACCGCCAGAATAGCGGGCAAGTAGTAACTGGATGCCCAGGCAAGGGTTTGCGCGCTGCCTAAGGTGAGCGTTAACCCCAGCCTGGGCGAAGCGCGGATCATGCGACTTGTTTAGGCAGTGCCAATGCCATTAATGCGCTGGCCGCCACTAGGGCCGCCGACACCCACAGGCAGGCGCTCAACCCATAGGCCATATACAGCCAGCCCGACAGTAGCGTGCCCACTAAACGCCCCATGGCATTGGCCATATAGTAGAAACCGACATCCATGGAGACGCCGTCGGAACGGGCGTAGTGCACGATCAAGTAGCTGTGCCAGCTGGAGTTAATCGCAAACAGCACCCCAAAGGCTAGCAGCCCGACGACCAGCCAGCCCACTTGCGCCAAGGGCAGCATCGCCAACACAATCGCCAGCACCGCCAGCGCCGCAGCCCAGCCAGCGGTAAGCGCCCGGGCATCCCCTCGTATCAGCCGGGTTAATTTAGGCGCCTGGGTTTGCACCCCACCATAACCGATCACCCATACCGCTAACAGCCCACCCACCGTCCAGTGTGTCCAACCATGTTGATCGTATAAAAACACCGGCAGTGCTACTACAAACCACACATCCCGCGCCGAAAATAGGCAAAAACGCGCCGCGGAGAGCACGTTAATCGCACGTGATTTTGAGAAAATTTCGGAGAACTTGGGCTTTACTTTTTGGCGGCCTAAATCCGCCTTTAGCCGCAGCAGCGAAAGCAGCAACACGCCGCCCAGCATCACCGCCATTACAAACACTGCCGCCTGGAAGCCAATCAAGGTGAGCAGCAGGCCGCCGACAAAAAAGCCCAGCCCCTTAAGCGCATTTTTAGAGCCGGTCAGCATCGCTACCCAGCGGTAGAGCGAGCTATTGGCGTTGACGCTCTCTTTGGGTACCAGCACCTTAACGGCGCTTTTAGCGCTCATTTTATTAAGGTCTTTGGCAATCCCCGAAATCGCCTGAGCGGCCATTACCCAGGCAACGGTCAGCAGGCTCGCGGGCACCATCAGCATAGCGAGCGCTATAATTTGCAGCCCAAGCCCTACATTCATGGTGCGATTGAGCCCCAACCGCGCGCCCAACCAACCGCCTACCAGGTTAGTCACCACGCCAAAGGCTTCGTAAAACAGAAACAGCATGGCGATGGCTAACGGCGAGTAACCCAACTGGTGAAAGTGCATCACCACCAGCATGCGCAGCGCGCCGTCGGTGACCGTAAACGCCCAGTAGTTGCCGGTAATCAACATGTATTGGCGCACCTCGAAAGGTAGCGCTTTTACCCGCGCAAGCATTGATTCAGCCACGAGTCACCTGCTCATCGCCCATCTGCCCACCGCCTACCATAACGGCCAACTCAGCGGTACGGTTAGCATAGCCCCACTCATTGTCGTACCAGGCGTAAAGTTTCAACTGGGTGCCGTTGATCACCATGGTAGAGAGCGCGTCAATAATTGAGCTGCGCGGATCGGTGCGGTAATCAATCGACACCAGCGGGCGCTCTTCATAGCCCAGAACCCCCGCCAGCGGGCCATCGGCAGCGGCTTTTAGCGCCTGATTGACTTCATCGACGGTCACTTCACGCTCAAGCTCGAACACCATATCGGTAAGCGAAGCGTTAGCCAGCGGCACACGAATCGCATGGCCGTTTAGCTTGCCTTCCAGTTCAGGGAAAATCGCGGTGATGGCTTTCGCCGAACCAGTCGTGGTGGGGATTAAGCTCATGCCGCAAGCGCGGGCGCGGCGCAGATCTTTATGCGGCGCGTCTAAAATCGTTTGGGTATTGGTGATGTCATGTACCGTGGTCATCGAGCCATGGCGAATACCGAAGCTCTCCTGGATGACTTTGACCACCGGCGCCAGGCAATTGGTAGTGCAGCTGGCCGCCGTCACAATGGGGTGCTGAGCAGGATCATAAAGATGGTCGTTCACCCCTACCACCACGTTAAGCACACTCGGCTCTTTGACCGGTGCGCTGACCACTATCCGGCCTACCCCTTGATCAAGGTATGCCTGCAGCTTTTCGGTGGTTTTCATTTTGCCCGAGCACTCGATCACTACATCGCAGCCTGACCAGTCGCTATCGGCAATGGCTTTATTGGCGCTGAAGGCGATGGATTGGTCATCGATAACGATAGCGTCATCTGTTGCCTCAATGCCCTTCCCAGGTGACCAGTGCCCGTGTACCGAGTCAAACTCCAGCAGGTGGGCAAAAGTGGCCGAATCACCGCCTGGGTCATTAATGCGCTCAAGCTCTACCGCACCAGATTCTACCTGCGCCCACAAGCTGCGCAGCGCTAAGCGCCCAATACGTCCAAAACCGTTGATACCGATACGTAGTGCCACGGGAGCCTCCTAAGCTAACTGATTTAAGCCAATTATTACGGGAAAGCATAACGGCTACATACGCTAAAACATATATTAATGGGTAAAAAAATGCTGACTCGCCAACAGGCCCACCATCAAGGGTGGGCCTGTTTGTTACACGTTAATTAACCGTAACGACCAGAGATATAGTCTTCGGTCTTCTTCTGCGCCGGGGTTGAGAACATCACTTTGGTGTCGTTGTACTCAATAATTTCCCCCAGGTGGAAGAACGCCGTATAGTCCGCCACCCGCGCCGCCTGCTGCATATTGTGGGTCACGGTAATGATGGTGAATTTCTCTTTCAGCTTGTCCATCAAGTCTTCGATGGTAGCGGTCGAGATCGGGTCAAGTGCTGAGGTCGGCTCATCCATCAAGATGACATCGGGCTGTACCGCAATGGCACGGGCAATACACAGTCGCTGTTGCTGACCGCCTGACAATGAAGTGCCCGGCTCATGCAGCTTGTCTTTCACTTCGTTCCAAAGCCCGGCGTCGCGCAGTGCCTTTTCAACCAGCTCTTCTTGCTCAGCTTTGCGGCTAACCAAATCGTGCATACGCGGTGCATAGGCGACGTTTTCAAAAATCGACTTGGGAAACGGGTTGGGCTTTTGGAATACCATTCCCACCCGACGGCGCAGCGCCACTTCGTCCATTTTTGGCGCATTAACGTCCAGCCCATCCATTTCGACCAGACCCTCGGTACGTACGCTGGGAATCAGATCATTCATACGATTCAAGCAGCGTAGAAAGGTCGACTTACCGCACCCCGAAGGGCCGATCAACGCCGTCACATTTTTCTGGAACAGATCGATATTGAGGTTATTCAACGCCTGGTTTTTGCCATACCACAGGTTCAAATCGCGAATCCGGAAACTCAGGTCGTGGCACGCCGCTTCATTTCGTGTATAAGGCTGCCCAACCGCAGGTGTCTGCTGGCCGTTCATTACAGGTGCTTGGCTATTCATAGTACTTTCCTCTATAACGGGCTGGCCTACCAGCGACGCTCAAATTTCTTACGCATCACAACGGCAAAGGCGTTGAGTGAGATGAGTATGGTGAGTAGCACCAGAATACCGCCGGCGGTTTTTTCCACAAACGCCTGTTCAGGCTCACCGGCCCAGGTGAATATTTGCGCTGGCATCACCGTTGCCGCGTTAGTAAATGAAACGCCCACGTCAGGGATAAAAGCCACCATCCCCACGATAATCAATGGTGCAGTTTCACCCATCGCTTGCGCTAAGCCGATAATAGAGCCGGTCATAATACCTGGCATGGCGAGAGGCAAAACGTGATCCCGCACCACTTGCCAGCGCGAACAACCCACCCCGAAGCCTGCATGGCGAATGGATTCCGGCACGCTGCGCAGCGCGGTACGTGTCGAGATAATAATCACGGGAAGCGTCATCAGCGCCAGCGTCATGCCGCCCACCAATGGGGACGAACGCGGCACCCCGAAAAAGTTAATAAAGATAGCGAGGCCCAGCAGACCAAACAGAATCGACGGAATCGCAGCTAGGTTATTGATGTTAATTTCAATAATTTGGGTTAAGCGATTATCCGGAGCAAACTCCTCCAGGTACACCGCCGTCATTACCCCGATGGGGAAGGATATCGCTAGGGTGACGATCATGGTCATCACAGTGCCTACGACTGCCGATAAAATACCGGCGTACTCAGCAATTTTTGAATCACCATTGGTAAAAAACGTGGTGTTAAACCGCATATCTACTTGGCCAGATTCAACCCGCTCATCAATAGCGGCCTGCTGTTCGGGGCTTAAGCTATTTCGGTGCCCTTTTAGATACTGATCGACCTCGCTGGTCGCCAATACCCAGTCGCTTTCACTAGTGCCGATCATTCCGGGGTTGTTGCGTAGCTCCATCGGGATTACACGAACCATTGTGCGACTGATGATGGGTAGCAACTCTTCATCAAACGCCTGCCGCCCGTCGGTTTCGGCTTCTTCGGTGTAGTTGATCTCGACTTGTATATACGCCTGCTGAAAGGCGGGCAGACCTTTATTCAGCATATCGGCAAAAAACAGCACCAGGAACAAGCCAGCTAAGCCTAGCGACCCCATGGTGATCCATTTAAGGCGGGCAGACTTTCGGTGACGCCGCTTAAGCTGCTGGCTGATTTCGTCAAAAGAGTGGCTCATCGCAACAGTTCCTCAGCGTTACAGGTTATTGACGCGGTATTTTTCACGGAAACGACGGATCATCAGCACAGAAACCAAATTGAGAGCCAACGTCACAACGAACAGTACTAACCCAAGTGCAAAGGCGGAGAGCGTTTCAGCACTTGCAAACTCCTGGTCACCGGTTAATGCCGCCACAATACGCACGGTCACCGTGGTCATATCTTCCAGCGGGTTTGCGGTTAAGTTGGGGCGCATGCCAGCCGCCATGACCACAATCATGGTCTCGCCCATAGCTCGGGACATACCCAACAGCGACGCGGAAATAATCCCCGGCATTGCGGCGGGCACCACCACATCACGAATCGTCTCGCCTTTGGTCATCCCCAGGGCTAGCGACCCTTGACGCATGCTGTCAGGCACTGCGTTGATCACATCGTCAGAAAGCGAGGAGATAAAGGGAATAATCATAATGCCCATCACAATACCGGGCGCCAACGCATTGTTATAAGACGCATCCAGGCCAAAAAAACCAGCGATATTGACAATGATCGGCGCGACAGTAATGGCGGCAAAGAAGCCGTATACCACGGTAGGTATACCGGCCAATACTTCGAGTACCGGCTTAGCAACGGTACGCACATTGCGCGGCGCGTACTCCGACATGTAAATCGCCGACAGCAAACCAATGGGTACTGCCACTAACATCGCAATAGCAGTAATCATAAAGGTACCGGCAAAGAGCGGCACCGAGCCAAACTCTGCCCCACCACCATCACCACGCCCTGCTGCGGCTAGAAAGCTTGCTCCAGGATTCCAGGTGGTGCCGGTGATAAACTCCCAGAAGCTGTGCATTTGGAAAAAGCGCAGCGCCTCGGAAATAATCGAAATCAAAATACCAAAGGTTGTCAAAATGGAGATTAACGCTGCACTGGCCAGGATCAGGCGAATCACCCGCTCAATGGCTTGTCGCGCATGAAAATCGGGTTTAACTTGATTAAGACTTAACATTAAGCCTATGGCAGCCACCAATAAACTCGCTGCGAGCAAATAGAGCGTGGGGATATCAGCGCCCAATAGCAGTAGTACAAAAGCCCCCAGCGCACTAACCAGCAATGCTGGCCCAGCGGTGGAAAGCACGGTAAACCAGCCATATTGATCTGGTTGAGCAAACATCGCCGTGCCCGCGCTACGTAGACGAGTGGCTTTTGAACGGCCAGCAAAAAAAGCCAGCAGCCCCAGCAGCAATAACGCACCGCAAAATATCAGAAGAAGCTGGTTGGTCTGCATCGCATCTCTCTCACGTCGTCACCGGTTAAGAAGCTTATTAACAATAATAGGTCGACAGCTTTCGCTGCCGACCATTTACATCACTAACTCAATACTTACTGAAGAACATCTACTGACATGGTAGTGCGGTCTGCGACAGCCTGGCGCCACTCTTCGCGCTCACCTTCCGGCAGCACGATCAAGCCGATATCGCGCAGGTAGCCGTCATCGCCAATCATCATTTCGCTCATAAACATGTCGGCGTAGTCATACAGCGGCGGCACTTCTTCAGCGTGCTGGTTCTTCACGTAGAACCACAGTGAGCGCGCTACCGGGTAATCACCCGAGCTAATAGCTTCTGGCGTTGCCTCAACACCGTCAATGGTGGCGGCATTCAGGGTATCGGTATTCTCTTCCAGGAACGAATAGCCGAAGATACCAAAGGCTTTAGTGTCTTCAGACAGGCGCTGAACGATCAGGTTGTCGTTTTCACCCGCGTCGATATACACACCGTCAGAACGAACATCGGTATAGCCTTCATCACCGTAAGCACCTAGCTCTTCAGAAGCGGTTTCCATAACCAGCTCTTCAAAAGCGTCGCGGGTACCTGAGGTAGTCGGCGGACCATAGATGGAGATTTCACGGTCCGGCAGCGATGAGTCGATCTCGCTCCAGTTGGTGTAGGGGTTTTCAACCAGTTCGCCATCTACCGGCACCATGGCGGCTACCGCCATGAAAATCTGCTCATGAGTCAGGTCAACAACATCGTTGCTGCTGGACTGGCCAAGTACGATACCGTCAGAACCGATTTTAGCCTCGGTGATGTCGGTAACGCCGTTCTCTTCACAACGCTCAAACTCAGATACTTTCATGCGACGAGAAGCGTTAGTAATGTCGGGAGTGCCTTCACCAACACCGTTACAGAACAGGCGCAAACCGCCGCCCGAACCTGTTGATTCAATAACAGGTGTTGGGTTGCCGGTAGTCGCACCGAACTCTTCAGTTACGTAGCTGGCAAACGGGTAAACGGTACTGGAGCCTACGATACGGATCTGATCACGGGCTTGAGCAACACCGGCAACGCTCATTACAGCAGCCGCGATAACGGTGGTTTTTAGAATACGGTTCATGCGAAATACTCCTGTTCATGTAGGGATCTGGCCTTCGCAAGGCATACCTTGCACGGTTTCTATGACAACTTCATGACATGGAAAAGAACGCAGAAAAAATTTCGTTACCGGGAAGCAAACAAGCCTTACATCACCACAACAAACCTAAGGCAGCGAGGGTGCATAACGCTAGTGAGGCGCCTTGTAGTAGGCGTCGATCCAAGCGGTGGGCGACGGTATCGGCCAAGGCATTACCGATTAACACCGCGGGCAGGAAGGTCAGCGCGACCTGAAAATGCCAGAGTTGAATCTGGTCAGCCAGGGCGAGAGTGACTAAGGTCAATAGAGAGGTCAAAATGAAAAAAGCGGCTAAATTGCCGCGCACGCGATCCGCCGGAAGACCGTGCATCAGTAGCACAATGGGCGGGCCGCCAATGGCGGCGACGGTGCCGAAAATACCGGAGAGTATCCCCGCGCCAAACATCGTTATGCGATTTACCGGCAGTTGAAAGCGGCACAAGGTGACGAGTACCGCAAACAGGACGATGACCGCAATCAGCTTTTCTAGCAGAAACATAGGCGCGGCGAGCAGCAACCAAATACCCAGCGCATTGCCTGGAAGGCGCCCCACTAACGCCATACTAATGGAATCCAGGCGCACCTCATGCCAGTAGTGACGAACCATCATCAGCGAAACGGTAAAGCCAAACAGCACCAGAGTGACCGGCACCAGCCTCGGCTCAAGCATCAACAGTAGCGGCGCACCGATAACGGCTAAACCAAAACCGGTAGCGCGCTGTACAAAGGCGCCCAGCAGAAGTACGCCGGAACAGGCCAACCAGGTACTCATGGGCATATTGACCCACGCTAGCAGGCTATTCATCAGTGCTGTTCATCCCTGTCAGTCATACCTGCTGGTCTTCCACACTGGGCGCCTTGGTTAATTTGCGCACACCGATATTACCCACTAACGCAGCCCCCAGCATGGTGAGTACCATGGGCCAGAGGTGCTCAACCTCAAAAAGCCCTACCATCACGCCCGCGAGCGCACCGCAGGTAAACTGGATGCCACCCAGCAGCGCTGTGGCCGTGGCGCTGATATGGCCAAAATGATCCAACAGCGATGAGATCGCGTTGGGCGTGATCAGTCCGATCATGCCGGTAAACAGCATAATCAGCGGCACCACAAGCGCTAGCGTCGCTATATCCAAGGCGGTCACCGCCACTAGCCCTAGCGCCGCCACCAGCTGTATCAGCAACCCTAGGCGCAAATTTTGCTGGGGGGTGCGCTTGCGCAGCAGGTGGATATTGACCCGGTTAGAGAGCGCAATGACCACCACATTGACCCCAAAAACGAACGGATAGGTGCTTGGCGAGAGGCCAAAATAATCAAGATACAGAAACGGTGAAGCGGTCACGAAGGCGAATAGCCCCGCAAAGGAAGCCGCTACCGCGCAGATATAGCCCATGCCTTCACGGTGTTTAAGCACGCTGGCGTAGTTGCGGATTACCTGCCGCGGTGAAGCGGCAGGCAGCGACATATCGCGGGTTTCAGGCAGGCGCGTTCCAAGCAGCCAGAGTAAAAAACCCGCATAGACAGCCAGGAACACAAAGATCAGCCACCAGCCGGCAATATGCAGCAGTAAACTCCCCACGGTAGGCGCCACTAACGGTGCCAACATCATGATCATCGCCATGGTGGACATCACTTTGGCGGCCTCGCGCCCGCTAAAGCAGTCGCGCACAATCGCCGCCGAGTTGACCACGCAGGCCCCGCCTCCTAGCGCCTGGATAAACCGCCAGACCAGCAGCGTGGGCAAACTGTCCACCAGGGTGATAGCCAGGCTTGCCAGCATAAAAACCACTAGGCCACTCAGCAGAACAGGCTTCCTACCTAAGCGATCCGATAGCGGCCCAAAGCAAAGCTGGCCCAACGCAAAGCCAAACAAAAACACGCTAATGGAGAGCTCAGTACGGTGAATACTGGCGCCGATGCTCTCCGCAATAACCCCCATGGCAGGCAAATACGCGTCGATAGCAAAGGGCGCCAGCGCCGTGTTGGCGGCAACCAACAGGGCTACCCGGCGAGGATTAAGATCCATGGGTCTCCTTAAGGCGATGATATACGCACTGGAATAGATAGGCCGCTAATCATAGCCGATTTCAAGCCATTTGTCGGGGTTGGTCGCTATCGATCAATAGCCCTGGAGATGGCCAGGGGCTTCTTAGGGTGAGGGATGTTTAATGGTGCGTAGTGGCGTCTTGCGACTCGAGCATCTCTACCAGTGGCTGAAACTGCTCACGGTTATGCTCGTTCATATGCATTAGAATGCGGTGGGCTTCCAGGATCCGGTCGCGCAGCCCTTCTTCATCTGCGGGCTCTTGGGGAAGTTCTTCAAGCGCATTATTGAGCGTAGCTGCCTGCTGTAGCGGCGCTTCCATCAGGGTGAAAAAGCGCGCAAACCCCATCACGTCCAACATCTGCCGCACGTCGGGATTATCGACAATAATCGTTGGTGATTGCTCCAGGCGCCCTTTCACCGCCATGGCGACCTTGGCCAGAAAGCCAAGCGCCGTGGAGTCCACATTGGTCGCTTCACGCAGGTCAATCAATACGGCACGCAACCCCGGCGTCTCGGCGAGACGTTGGGCTTGGGTATCCAGCGTGGCGCAGAGCGTCAAACGCACATCACCACACAGTTTTAGAACAAAAACACCAGAATCGAACGCCGCTTTAATGCGGCCCTCTTCAATCAGCATGACCAAATCCGCTCACCATCATGATTGTTAGATCATCGGGTAAAGCATCGCGCTCTTGGTTGGCATCAAACTCCGCATCCCCTTCTGCAAGGAGAGCATTCGTCTCTGCCAGCCGGTCGCGCAACTGCTCAAGCGTGACACTCTCGCTTACTAATTGCTCAAGCTCCTTGAGCCGCGTGTCGAGCGTTTTACCCGGCAAGCATTCCAATACACCATCTGAGCAAAGCCATAAACGAAATTCGTTCGGCAAAGCACAGCTAAGCGAAGGATACTCCACATCGGGGAAAAGGCCTACCGGCATTCCCTCGCCTTCTAACCGGCTTAGCTCGCCCCCAGCCGCTAACAGGGGCATGGGAAGCTGCGCGCCGAGCGAATAGTGCAGAGTATGCGCCTCATGGTCAATAACACCGACAAATAAGGTGGCATGTTTGCCGATATCAGTGCCCTGCAGCTCGCGGTTCATCGCCTTTAGCCAATCTGGCGGCAGATTTTCTGGCTGCTGGCCATCCCACTCACTCAGCCAGCGGTTGCATAGGTATTTGAGCAGCACCGTGACGAACGCCGACGAGGCGCCATGGCCCGATACATCGGCGAAATAGAAGGCGCTATAACGCTCGTTATAGCGTTGATAATCGAGGAAATCACCGGATAAATAGAGCGAAGGGGCAAATACGTAGTCGTAATACACCCCATTAATCACTTTGGGGCGTAGCGGTAGTAAACGCCGCTGGATATGACCGCCGCTCTGCTGATCCATGCGCAGCAGGGCCAAGTGAGTCTCCAGGCTCTCATTTAGCTCCGCCAGGCGCGCATGGTCACGCTCACGCTCCAACGCCAAATCGTTAAGCTCAATGGCCTTGCGGATCATGCGGCGCAGCAGTTCAGCGTGACGCAGAGGGTGGACGATATAATCCACCAGCCCCACATCAATCGCCTTAATCAAGTCGGCATCCTGACGCGAGTCGCTGACCACCAGTGTCGGCAGGCGGCGTGTCAGTTGCGTCCACTGCTGCCTGGGCACCGCTCGCGCGTGGGCAACAATAAGCGCCGTATCAGGGGGCAAATGCTCGATATCATCCGATGCAAAAACCCACATGCCGTCGCAGGTAATTGCTTCAGCCAGCGCATCGCGCTCACGACCTGGTTCGTCGATCACCGCGATCAACTGCTTAGAGTGATCCATCATAAGCCTCAATCAGCGACGTTGCCGCTAGAGCCGCTATCATCCTGGTCACTGTCTTCAAAATCGCTGTCATCGAACTCGAAGGTTTCGCTGGCAAAGGGGTCATCGCCCAATTCTCCATCGCTCACCTCAAATTGGCGGCTCTGTAAGTAAGCGTCACGAATAAAACGGTAGCGATCACCGCGAATTAATTCTTCCTGGTCAAGCAAACCCGCACGAATATCAATCACATTGAGCGCCGTAAGGCTTAGTCGAACGGCGTCGTCGTCTACGTAATACAACGGATACGACGTCATATCAGCAGGCAAGCCGGTGGTGTCCCGCAGCGTGCTGGGGCCCAACAAAGGAAGCACCAGATAGCGCGAATCTTGCCAGCCCCAAACGGCCAACGTTTGGCCGAAATCTTCTTTATCCGCGGTAATTTCCATCAGAGTGGCATAATCCAGCAAGCCACCAATACCTACCGTGGAGTTAATCAGAAAGCGGGAGGTTGCCAGGCCTGCGTTGGCAGGCTTGCCCTGCAGTACACTATTAATGGCAGTGCGCACTTCGCCTAAGTTAGCGAAAAAATTGCCCACCCCGGTTTCCACTGGGTCAGGGGTAATAGTGCGATATCCTTTTGCCACCGGCTTAAGCGCATAGCGATCCAGCACATCGTTAAATGCAAACACTTTGCGGTTAAAGCCTTCCCAGGGGTCCTCTGGAGCAGCATTTTCTGCCATTTGCGTGCTGGCACAGCCGCCGGTTGCGAGTAACGTCACCAGCAGTAGTGGCCCCCCTTTGCTACGCAGCGAAAGCGCAGGCTTGTCTTTATTTAACCACTGCCACATGACATTTTCCTTTTTTCAATTCCGCAGCGCACTTATAGACGCCGGATAACCACATTGCCTGCGCTATAACCTGCCCCAAAGGAGCAAATCACACCAATATCACCCGCTACAAGCCCCTCGCGATGGAGATGAAAGGCGATGATGGAGCCTGCTGAGCTGGTATTGGCATAACGATCCAAAATGATCGGCGCCTGGATTTCACTGGGGTCATAACCCAATACTTTGCGGGCAATCAGATCGTTCATATGCCGGTTGGCTTGGTGTAGCCACATACGCTTGAGATCGCTACCGCTTAACTCCAAGGAGGCCAAATGATCAGTGATCAATTTAGCCACCATCGGGCAAACCTCTCTAAATACCCGTCGACCTTCCTGCACAAACAGCTTGTCCAAGGCCAGCGGGTCACTGTCCGTTACGCGATTTAGAAACCCCGCATTATTGCGAATCGCGTTGGAAAACTTGGTGACCAAGCGCGTGCCGAGTATTTCAAACTGCTCGACAGCTACGGCATCGGCGCTATTTTCTAATACTACAGCGGTACAAGCATCGCCGAAAATGAAGTGGCTGTCACGGTCTCGAAAATTAAGATGCGCTGAGCAGATTTCAGGATTGACCACCAGCGCGCGCTTGACGCTTCCGGAGGCTATCGCATTGGCAGCGGTTTCCAAAGCAAACGTCGCTGAACTGCAGGCCACGTTCATATCAAACCCATAACCGCTGGTTCCCAGCGTTTGCTGCACTTCTACCGCCACTGCAGGGTAGGCGCGCTCTAGGTTTGAGCAGGCAACAATGACCAGTTCAATGTCAGCAGCATCCACCTGGGCCGCGGCAAGCGCTTGGCGGGCGGCAGCGGTGGCCATCTCACACTGAATCGAAGGTTCGTCATTACCCCGCTGCGGCAGTTTAGGCCGCATACGCTGTGGGTCAAGTATTCCTGAAGCGTCGAGCACATAGCGGCTCTGAATACCGGACGCTTTTTCGATAAACTCGCTGCTGGAGTGGGCAAGCGGTTCACGCTCACCGCGCTCGATGGCCTCAGCGTGTTGCCCATTCTCGGTGTCTACCCAAGCGTTAAATGCCGCCACCAGGGCTGCATTATCAATGGCGTGTTCCGGTGTATAGAGCCCTGTCCCGGTAATCACCGCATTTATCATCTACCTCTCCTTTTCACCGCGGCTTACGCCAGGAAGCTTAAACCGCCACCCATACCATTACTGTGTGCGTTTAACGCGCTTTTTTCCACCCCGCGGCTAAACGTTAATTATCTCTTGCCAGCGCTTTTCCAGTCGTTTTACCGACACCACCATACTAGTACCCAACTGCTGGGCGAATAGCGACACTCTAAGCTCTTGCAACCACCAGCCAAAAGCGACCAGTTCTGGGTCTTCCACCCGCCCGCGCCGCTCGCTCTCGCGGCGGGCATCAAAGCGGGCCTCTAATGACTGGACTTCTTGCATCATCATTTGATCGCGACCGCGTTCACGGGCGGCTTTTTCAAGCCGAATGAGTGCCGCTTCGGTGTAGCGCGGGTATTCGTCCAGCCAAGCGCCAGCATCGCGGATAAAGCCGGGATAGACCAAGCGCTGCATCTGCGCGCTGACATCGCTGTACACCAGCGCCAGGGCAAAATTAAGCTTGCCTTTGAGCAGTTTACTAACGGCTAGATGGCCCTGTAGCGCGGCTTCTACCCGCACCAGCAGAGCTTTCGCTTCGTCAACCAGTTGGTTGTGTGTTTCTGCTAGGCGCTGGCTAAACTCCCCTTCCGAGCGCGGCAGGGGGTGCTGAGCAATCACCTGGGTGAACACCGCGAGCAGCAGATCGTCAATCAAGGCTTGCTTGCTGCCCACTTTGGCGAACAGCAGCGCGCACTTCTCAACACCCGGCAGTTGCTTAATCGCCTTAACCTGTTCGGGAAGCTTTGCAATGCCCAGCCGGGCGATGCCCTCCTGGTGGGCGGCGTCAGCTTTAGCAGGGTGATCAAATAGCGCTACTTTGAACTCGTTGGTTTCAGCGACCAGGGCAGGATATGCCTCTACACGAATGCCTGCCTGGGTGGTGACCCGGGAGGCAGGCAGCGGCGTTTTGGGTAGCCCGGCAACGGCGGGCTCATGGCTAACCTGTTCGGCCAGCGCCTGGGCACCTGCGCTGGCGGCGGCTTCAAAGCGCTGCTCCAGGGCGCGTAGATCACGCCCCTGCCCCAGGGTTTCACCGGTGTGGCCGACAACGCGAATATTCATGATCAAATGCGGCTCGAGCAAGTCTAGCCGCCAGTCGTCGGGATGCACCCGGGTCGATGTTCGACGGCGAATAAACTCACCCAACGCCTCGGTTAACGGGCGCTGATCAGGCACCAGTGTTTCCAGCGCCGCATCCACCCAATCGGGAATCGGCACCACCTGGCGGCGGATGCTTTTCGGCAGTGACTTCAGCAGCGCAATACACTTTTCACGCAGCAGCCCAGGCACCAGCCACTCCAAGGCATGTACAGGCACTTGCGGCAGCATGGCGGCGGGAACGGTCAGAGTAACACCGTCATCTTCGGATTCAGGGTCAAAGTGGTAACTGACCGGATAGGCCACGCCCGCCAGCATTAAATGATCTGGATACTGCGCCTGAGTAACGTCATCGGCATCCCGCGCCTTAAGCGAATCAATATCGAAATGCAGTAATTGCGGCTCTTGCTGCTCGGCCTGCTTGCGCCAGTGTTCAAAGCCCTTGCCGTTGACGATGTCAGCCGGAATCCGCTGATCGTAAAAATCAAACAGCGTATCTTCATCGACCAGAATGTCCCGCCGCCGAGCACGATCTTCCAGCGCTTCGACTTCGTCGATGAGTGCGCGGTTATGGGCAAAGAAGGCGCCTTTGGTTTGAAACTCTCCTTCCACCAGCGCCCGGCGAATAAACAGCTCCCGAGACTCCTGAGGGGCG
Source organism: Halomonas sp. AOP13-D3-9 (assembly GCF_052379125.1). Lineage (NCBI taxonomy): Bacteria > Pseudomonadati > Pseudomonadota > Gammaproteobacteria > Oceanospirillales > Halomonadaceae > Halomonas > Halomonas sp. AOP13-D3-9. The sequence goes on from NZ_JBQSYH010000006.1 coordinate 31,615, forward strand.
ATGGGGCCATAGTGCACCCGACGCCGCGCCACAATGGGCAGGCCAAACAGCGTAACCTGCTCAAAGGCCACTACCTGGGCGCGTTTCATTTCCCAATGGGGTTCGCTGTAGCTGCGCTTAACCAAATGCTGCGCCTGGGGTTCGATCCACTGGGGGTCGATCTTGGCCACGGTGCGGGCAAACAGTTTGGAGGTTTCTACCATCTCGAACGCCATGATCCACTTGGGCGACTTCTTGGCTAACCCTGAACCAGGATGGATCATAAACTTGCGGTTGCGGGCACCCAGGTACTCGCGGTTCTCCACCAGCGTACCCAGGTTAGAGAGCAGCCCTGAAAGTAGCGCCTGATGAACCTTGCCTGAAGTTTTACGCCGCGTTTGACGCGCCTGCTCTTCGCTCTCGCCGTCATTGCGGGGCGGCGGCGCGGGCACGTCAATGTCCATATCGCGCAGCAGTTGGCGCAGTTGGCGGAAGGTGTCGTGCCACTCGCGCATGCGCAGGTAGTTGATGTAGTGCTCGCGGCACCAGCGGCGCAGCTGATTGCCCGACAGCGCCTCGCGGGCATTCTCAATGCCGTGCCAGAGGTTGAGCAAAGCGACAAAGTCGGAATCCGGGTCGTGCCAACGCTGGTGGGCTTGGTCGGCGGCCTGACGCTTATCCGCGGGTCGGTCACGAGGGTCTTGAATAGCCAGCGCCGAGACCACAATCAGCACATCGCGCAGGCTGCCGATTTCGGCCCCCGAAAGCACCATGCGCGCTAAGCGCGGGTCAATCGGCAGCCGCGCCAGCTTACGTCCCAGCGGGGAAAGGCGCTGCTTTTCATCCACTGCGCCCAGCTCGAACAGTAGTCGAAAGCCGTCTTTAACAAAGCGGCTATCCGGCGGGTCAACAAATGGAAACGCTTCAATATCCCCAAGCTTTAGCCCCAGCATCGAAAGGATGACCGACGCTAAGTTGGTGCGCTGGATTTCGGGGTCGGTAAAGCCGGGCCGGGAGAGAAAATCCTCTTCGCTGTAGAGGCGAATGCACACGCCTTCGGCGATCCGTCCACAGCGCCCTTTCCGCTGGTTGGCGCTGGCTTGGCTAACCGCTTCCACCGGTAGACGCTGGATCTTGGAGCGGTAGCTGTAGCGGCTGATACGCACCAATCCTGGGTCAATCACGTAGCGAATGCCGGGCACAGTCAGCGAGGTTTCCGCCACGTTGGTGGCGAGTACAATGCGCCGCCCGCGGTGCGGCGCAAACACGCGGTTCTGCTCTTCGTTGGAAAGCCGTGCGTAGAGCGGCAGAATTTCGGTGCCCTTCAGCTCGGCGCGGCGCAGGGTATCGGCGGTTTCACGAATCTCGCGCTCGCCGGGTAAAAACACCAGCACGTCCCGGGGGCCGTGTAGCCAGCCTTTTTCGCGCTCAACGGCTTCAATCTCTTCCACCGCGTGGAGAATGCCCTCTTGCAGCGTACGGTCTTCTTCATCGTCCTCATCGCGGACCAATGGCCGGTAGTGCACCTCCACGGGGTAGGTGCGCCCGGTGACTTCAACCACTGGGGCGGGCGTTTTGGCCGTACCGAAGTGCTTGGCAAAGCGCTCTACGTCGATGGTCGCTGAGGTAATGATGATTTTTAGATCGGGCCGCTTGGGCAACAAGCGCTTGAGGTAGCCAAGCAGAAAGTCGATATTCAGGCTGCGCTCGTGGGCTTCATCAATAATGATTGTGTCGTAGCGCAGCAACAGCGGGTCATTCTGCGTTTCGGCCAGCAAAATTCCGTCGGTCATCAATTTAACCAGCGTACCCGGGCTGCTCTGGTCGCTAAAGCGCACCTGATAGCCCACCTGCTCGCCCAGGGAGACTTGAAGCTCTTCTGCTAAACGCCCTGCCACGCTTCGGGCAGCCAGGCGACGCGGCTGGGTGTGGCCAATCAAACCACGCCGACCACGCCCCAGCTCCAGACACATTTTAGGTAGCTGGGTGGTTTTGCCCGAGCCGGTCTCCCCTGCCACCACCACCACTTGGTGATCGCGTATCGCGTTAACGATATCTTCTTTTCTTTCAACTACCGGCAGTTCAGGTGGGTAATTCAGCGCGACTTGTTGGGCTTCACGCAAGCTGAGCTGTTGCTGAGAGCGATTAAGCTCACGCTGCACTTCATCCAAACCACGGCTAATAGGCTTGTTATCGCGCTGACGGCGGTACAAACCAGCCAAGCGACGTTCCAGCCGTTCGGCATCACGCAACATCACACTCCCTGCCGCCTGTTGCAGCGACGCGAGACGTTGGCTATCGGTGGGGGCTGGGGATGTGTCGGTGGTCACGATTGAGTCGGCTTCCATTCGCTTGGGCATTTAACAAGAGACGTCTAAAAAGAGATAGAAAAAATCGACCCGCTCGATTGAGCGGGTCGGATAGTGTAACGCTTTCAGCTCCACGACGCCTAACCACAAAGCAAGCAGGAAGCGGGCGAGCCCAGGTTTCCACAAGGGCGCTGTGAACCCATCCGTGAGCGCTACTTTCGCCATCTGACCGCCATGGATGGCGGAAATGCCTGAATTGTCAGGAATATTTTCCGGCCATGGCGAAAGACCCTTGTTACAACCTGCCCTCGCCCGCTAAGCGAGTGTTTATTAATGGCTATCTGATGACGTTTTTGAGGGCTCTTCGTCGCGCAATTGGCGGCGGAGCACTTTGCCCACGTTGGTTTTGGGCAGTTCATCACGAAACTCGATGACCTTGGGCACCTTATAGCCAGTGAGCTCTTTTTTGCACCAATCGCGTAGCGTTTTCTCATCCAACTGGTCATTTTTGCTCACTACGAACAGCTTGATCGCTTCACCGGCATTTTCATCCGGTACGCCAACCGCCGCTGATTCAAGTACGTCAGGATGTGCAGCCACCACGTCCTCAATTTCGTTGGGGTACACATTAAAGCCAGAGACCAGAATCATGTCTTTTTTGCGATCAACGATGCGGATGTAGCCGTCATCCTGCAGCACGGCGATATCACCCGTGTGGAACCAGCCATCTTCATCGATGGAATCGCGAGTTTCGTCTTCGCGCTGCCAGTAGCCTTTCATCACCTGCGGCCCTTGCACGCACAGCTCTCCTGGCTCACCCAGCGCCACATCGTTGCCGTCGGCGTCGACGACTTTTACCGCGGTGCCTGCCACAGGCTTGCCGATAGTGCCCAGTTGGATCGCATCGGTGGGGTTAAAGCTAACGATGGGAGAAGTCTCGGTCAGACCATACCCCTCAGCGATAGGACAACCGGTAGTTTGCTCCCAACGCTGCGCCGCTGCTTTAGTCAGCGCCATGCCGCCAGAGATCGTCAGCTTCAACTTGGAAAAATCGAGCTGTTTGAAGTCGTCGCGATTACACAATGCATTAAACAGCGTGTTGAGACCGATAAAGGCAGTAAAAGGCAGCCCCTTGAGCTCTTTGACAAACCCATCCAGATCACGAGGGTTGGTAATAAGCAAAGAGTGGTTACCGGTTTCCATTAAAAACAGGCAGTTAACCGTAAAGGTATAGATGTGATACACCGGTAGCGGGGCGACAACCAGCTCTTCGCCATCGGTCAGATGGGCGCCAATGGCTTCACGCGCTTGCAACATATTGGCGATGAGGTTGCGATGGGTCAGCATCGCGCCTTTTGGCATACCCGTAGTACCGCCGGTGTATTGCAGCGCGGCTAAATCATCATGGCTTCTTTTGACCTCACTATGGCTTAGCGAGGCGCCTTTTTTCAGCGCATCGCGAAAACCAACCGCGCCGGGCAGTGAATAGGCAGGCACCATTTTCTTAACGTGCTTCACCACGGCATTGATTAACCAGCGCTTGGGAACGTCGTGCAAGTCAGCTAACTGGGTGACGAGCACGTGCTTGATATCTGTTTTATCGAGCACTTTTTCGAGCTTGTCCGCCATATTGGCCAAAATCACAATGGCTTTAGCGTTGGAGTCCTTGAACTGATTGGCCATTTCCCGCTCGGTATACAGCGGGTTGGTGTTAACCACTACTAGGCCTGCCCGGAGCGCGCCAAATACCGCTACCGGAAACTGCAGTACGTTGGGCAACTGGATAGCGATACGATCGCCTGGAACAAGGTCGGTTTCATGCTGAAGCCAAGCAGCAAAGTCTGCTGAGAGGCGATCAAGGTCAGCGAAGGTGAGCGTTTTCCCCATACAGGAAAAAGCTGGCTTGTCCTTAAAACGTGCTACTGCGTGATGAAAAACATCCGTGACTGAATCGTATTGATCCAACCCTTCAAGCGCTGGGCCACGTAAAACGGCGGCGTTGGCGTGTTCGCTCATGGGCAATCTCCGCTATCGGCGTCGGCGTAGGATCACCGACCTTGTTGTTGTCGCTGGGCTTTGTCTGAAAATAGCTTAAGACGCCCAACGATATACGACCTATAACAGGCTGTAAAACGATCGATTGAAACTTACGTTTAAACTTTAGCCCATAGTCAGGCTCGCTTAATTCATTGCTACTTCTCTTATTTCACTTTAGCAACACCTACGCTTATGGACAGTAACGCGCCTGGATTTCTCCATCGCGCCAGACCAATAGTTCGCCGGGCACCATGCGCTGCCACGCTTCATTATGGGTAAGAGGCTCGGTGGCAATCACTGACACAATATCGTCTGGTGTGGTGTGTTCGGCAAAGTTCACCGTCATTTCAGCGTCGGAAAGTTCCGCATCGCCGAAGGGCGCACAGCGGGTAATGTGCGCCAACTTAGTGGCGCAATAGGTATATAAATAGCGGCCATCGGAGAGCAGCATATTGAACACCCCAAGCGCTCTTAGCTGCTCACACAGCTGGTGCAAGTACTCCCAGAGTGTTTCAGGTGAAGCAGGTGGCGTAGGAAAGGTGCGGCGTAACTCACCCATTAGCCAGCAGTAGGCGTGCTCGCTATCGGTGCTGCCAACCGGGATATAATTACCTAATGCTAGGCTCTCCCAGCCACTTAATTGGCCATTGTGGGCATAGCACCAGGGCCGCCCCCACATTTCTCGGGTAAATGGGTGCGTATTGGCAAGCTTTACGCCCCCTACATTGGCTTGGCGAATATGACTAATCACCACATTGGACTTAATCGGGTAGTCACAAATTAATCGCGCAATGGGCGAATCGACCGACGGGTGTGGGTCACGAAAGTCGCGGTAGCCGCCCTCTTCGTAGAAGGCGATTCCCCAGCCATCGCGGTGTGGGCCCGTGCCCCCACCGCGGTGCAAAAAGCCCGAAAAGCTGAAACAGATATCGGTGGGCACATTGGCGCTCATACCTAGCAATTCACACATATGCTTTACACATACGGTTCATACATACGATTTGCACATACTGCGGCATCAAGACATTGTTCACACGTGGCATCAACCAATCACCGGTTCGCGACGGCGTGGCAATTCTTCATCATCACTTTCTTCTTCCTGGGTGACATACTCAGCCTCGCCTGGGCGGCGCCACCACCAAAGTGCAACGCCAATAAGCGCACCTAACACCATTCCTAATACCAGCCACATCAACCCGCCACGTAGCGCCGAGCCGTTGTTTTCTAAAAAGCCAACCGCTGCCACCATCGCCGAAGGTGCCCAACCGGTATAGAATTCACCCTCTTCGATTAGCGGCAGTCGGAAAGTAGCAGGTGCCCATACCGCTCCCGCGACCATCCAGGTCAGTACAAGACGTGGCAAGCGAGGCAGAAAAGTGAGCGCAAAATAGACCGCGACAATCACTAGCAGCGACAGCCCGTAATAGCTCAACCAAAGCATTGGCGTTGAATTTGCAAAAAGCATAATACCCCTCATATGGGTGAACTCACCCGACGTTGATTTCCCGTTATGGTACCTATCAATTTATGAAAGCACAGCAAGGCATACATTCAGGCTTACCCGCTGCACGCTATTATCGCGCTAATGACCCGCAATGGCACTGGTTAGAAGAGCGCGACGACCCACAGGTCAGCGCCTTTTTAGAGGCCGCCAACCAGCAACAAGCCGATTGGTTTGCCCCGCTTGCCCCGCTGGAGGAAGCGTTATACCAGAGCCACTTGGCACGCCGCGAATTAGCCGTGACCAGCCTTAAGACAACGCTTGACCACTTCACGTTCTGGAGCGAGACAGATGCGGAAGATGATTACCCCTGTTGGTGGCGCCACCCCAATCACCACTCCGAACAGCAAGAATGCTTTTTCGATGTAAGCGCCCGCGCCGCGGAGCACGACTTTTACGATATGGGCGATATGGCGCTCTCACCCGATGAACAGTGGTTAGCCTGGACAGAAGATACCCAAGGCGATGAGCGTTTTACCCTATGGCTGAAGGCACTGCCTAACGGGAAGCCGGTGCAACTATTGAGCGATATTGGTGCGGGGCTGTGCTGGGCAGAAGATCAAACGGCCACCACAGCTAGCCTGCTGTTTACGCGCTTTGACGACACCCAGCGACCCGATAGCGTTTGGCGGTTTTCACTCTCGCTGGCTAAACCTGAGGCCTCCAAAGAGCCCGCACTGGTGTTACGCGAAGAGGACCCTGAGTTTTGGCTTGGCATCGGCAAAACACGCTCGCGGGCATGGTTGCTGCTCGAAAGCGGCTCAAAAGACACCAGCGAAATTCACTTGCTGCCCGCTGATGCTCCTGATTCAACACCACAGTGTATTCAGCCGCGGCAGGCAGGGGTTGAGTACAGTATCGATCATCGCCCAGGCAGCTTTTACCGCCTGCATAACCAGGCAGGTGCTCACTTCCAGCTCGACTTCCTGCCCGAAAGTCAGCTTGGTCAGCCCCAATTGAATTGGCAAACATTAATCGCCCACCGTGAAGAAGCTACCTTGGAAGGCGTTGATGCGTTCGCCTGGGGGCTGATACTAGCGGAGCGCGATCATGCCCAGGCGCAGGTGCGTTTGCGGCGTTTGCTGTTCGATGCTCAGCACGGATGCACGCAGGATGAATATCTGACACTGCCCGAACAACCCTGCTCTCAGATGCTGGAGGATGCGCCGCACTTCGATACACAGATAGTGCATCTGCGTGAAGAGTCATTTACTCAGCCGCCCAGCTGGTTCGCACTTGATCTAACCAGCGGCGAACGCACACTGCTGAAACGGGTGCCTGTTTACGGTAATTTACAGCCGCAACAGTTAATCAGCCGTCGCCTTTGGGCGACCAGCCAAGATGGTGAACAAGTGCCCGTATCGGTAGTGATGCGCGCCGACTTGGCGGGCCAGCCCCTACCCACACTGCTGTATGGCTACGGTGCCTACGGTGATGCGCTCGACCCCTGGTTTTCGATCGCCAGGTTGGAGCTGCTGGAGCGCGGTGCAGCCTTTGCGGTTGCCCATGTCCGCGGTGGTGGCGAACGCGGCGAGCCCTGGTATTTAAACGGTAAAATGGAGCACAAGGAAAACAGTTTTAATGACTTCCTGGCCGCGCGTGAAGCACTTGTCGAACAGGGTATTAGCGATTCACAGCGCATAGCAGCCTATGGCGCCAGCGCCGGTGGGCTACTGGTCGGTACCTGTATTAATCGTGCCCCAGAAAAATTTTGCGCAGCGCTGCTGGATGTGCCCTTTTTAGACGTACTGCGCACCATGCAGAATCCAGAGCTACCGCTAACCACCGCGGAGTACAGCGAGTGGGGAAACCCGGAAGAGCCGGAGGTTGCCGCCCGAATCCGCGCTTACTCGCCCATCGACAATATCCAGACCCAGGCCTACCCGGCCCTGTGGATTGAGGGCAGTTGGTTTGACACCCGAGTGAGCTACTGGGAGCCCGCCAAGTTCTATGCCCAGGTGTCCCAACAGCAACAGGGGTCAGCGCCCATTTTGATGCGAACCGATATGAGCAGTGGCCACGGCGGCGCATCCGGCCGCTTCAAGGCCTGGCGCGATACCGCCCGGCAAGATGCGTTTATTCTTTGGGCGCTGGGCCTGAATCCGCAAACACTGGCAATCACTGAGTAAAGTGCTCACAGGCCTGCTGCGCTCCGGCAAGCACCGCAGGCCTATGCAAAAAATGCTTGAGATCTTTTTAAGCAAAATACTCATATCCTTTATGCCTAGAAAATCCCGCTCAACTTAATCTCAGAATACAAAAATATTACTAAATACATAAACTTAATAAATACAGGTGGCGTTAATAAAAAGATGTTTCCAATTTGCGTTGATGATATCCCCTGGTGAGCTATTGGTTTCTAAAGGTACCTTATGTGAATCGGCGTAAACACACCCTTCACTGGATGCATAAATAATAGCTAATGGATGTCAATAATCGCGAACTGGCTCTTCAAGCGGGCTTACTGATGCTGCTGGTGGCCACCATTGTGATTGGTGCAAGTGGCTTCTTGTTGGGCTTTTTTCCTGATGTTCACCAGCCCGTGGCGCTCGCTCTGCTACCGGACAGTGCGCTGGTTATTTTACTTTGCGGGCTAGGCCTCAGCGCCGTGATGGCTAACTTTGAACGTTTTCGCAAAGTAACCTCTATCGCACTGGCTGCGGTTGCCAGCTATACGCTGATGCACAATGCCCTAGATCCCTCTTATCACACGGCTTCCCTGCTGAGTGGTCATCAACGCCTGCCTAGCCAAACCGCCCCTATATTGTTTATGGCTGCATTTTGTCTCTGGATCGGCCCCCAAGGACGTTGGCAGCGGCTTATTTGGCAGCTCGGCGGGCTGTTTTTATGGGTGGTGGGTTGTATTACCTTAGCCGCCCATTATGGTTTGACTGTACCCGACTGGTTACCCCGCGCCAGCGCGCTTACACCTGGCCTAGTCGGTTTTCTATTTGCTATCGCAATGCTCATGGTGAGTCGACATATCCCTCATTTAAAAACGTCCTTAAGTAATGCCGCCGTACTGGCTGGCATTCTAGGTGTTAGCTTAAGTATGAGCGGTTGGTTTTTAGTCAGTTGGGATCAAAACCATGAAATGCGCCAAGGGGCTCAACAGAACCTGGAAAGCATTGCGGTTAATATTAACCAGACGCTGTCATCGCGAGCGATTGTACTGGAGCGCTTGGCGGAGCGTTGGCGCCAGGTCTTTGAAGACCCGGCATCGCGCAGCCGGGAGGTTGTGCGCTACTGGACAGACTATCCAAGCATACTCGCCATTGCATACTTCAACCCGCTCGCCAATGATATATGGCGCCGTGCACGCCATGGCAGTGCGCTACTCTGGCTAGATGATCAATTAATTAACCTGTCCACATTGACCTGGCTTAATCAGCAACGAAGTGTCATCCAGTGGTCATTCCCCGATTTTGAGCGCCCTACGCTAGCACTACTCTCCATCCAGCCTCAGGATCAACCCCACCAGCTAGTCGCCGTTATCGATATAGCGCGGCTCATAGAGCAAGAAACCAGCACAGTCAACGGCGCTTTTACGCTGCATATAATCCACGCCAATGGTCACCTGGTTAACCAAGGTGAGGGCTTGCTACCCACGGCTTCGATAGTGCCACCAGCAATAATGCTTGCGCAGCACACGTTGGCGTTACCGGGCGGAACAGTGATCACTTTGGCGCTCTCGGAACAATCAAATCAGCCCCTCCTCACCACCCATTTTCTTGCTGCTGGTGTTGGGATCTCCGGTCTGTTACTCACCTATCAATTGATTTTCAGCTTTGCCTTGATATCTGCCCGTGCCCAGCGTACCCGTGAGCTTTCGAAAGCCAAAGAGACCCTGCAAGATAGCGAGCAGCGGTTTCGCTCTCTGTTTACACAGAACCCCGACGCGGTGTTTTCACTGGACTTGAGCGGCTACCACTTAAGCGTCAACCGATCCGTACTCACCCTGCTAGAAATTAACGAGGCACAGATAATTGGCAGTCACTGGAAAGAAGTGGTTGCGCCTGAACATCACGCCATCGTGGGGGCTGCTTTTCAACAGGCATTAATGGGAATTGCTCAGCGCTTCGATTTGGAGGTCATCAGCCAACAGGGCAGCGTACGCCAATTGGATGTCTCGTTTTTACCCACGGTGGTCATGGATCAAGTGGTAGGTGTATACGGAATTGCCAAGGAGATGACCGCGCTGCGCCAAAAAGAGTCTCAGCTGCGTATCTATCAGCGCAGCATTGAAGCCAGCAGCAATGGCATTTTAATTTGCGAGGCACGCCAACCTGACTACCCCATTGTTTATGTAAACCCTGCCTTTGTGACCATTACAGGCTATTCGCTGGAAGAGGCAAAAGGGCGCAACTGCGGGTTTCTACAAGGCCAAGATACCGATCCAGAGCAAATGACCGGTATACAGCATGCGCTTACTCAGCAGCACGATATCACTTTGACCCTACGTAACTACCGCAAAAACGGTCAACCATTCTGGAATAACCTATTTCTTTCCCCGGTGCGCTCCCAAAACGGTCACGTCACGCACTTTGTGGGCAGTATTAATGATATTTCTGAGCGTCGGGATCATGAGAACGCGCTCGCGTTTCATGCCACCCACGATGCACTGACAGGCCTTGGTAACCGCGCCCTGTTTGAGGATCATCTGCGCCATGATGTTGAGCTCGCCCGGCGCCACAATCAACATTTAGCGGTGCTGTTTATTGACCTGGATGAATTCAAGCCGATCAACGACACCCTGGGCCATGGCGTTGGCGACCAAGTGCTTATCAACGTCGCTAGACGGCTTGAGCAGGCGATCAGGCCTTCCGACACCTTGTGCCGTTTCGGGGGCGATGAGTTTGTGTTGCTGCTACCGGATTTGCATAGCCCCCAGCAAGCGCAGGACATTGGAGAGCGACTGCTTGAAGCGCTTGCATTGCCCTACTGTATTGATCGTCATGAACTTTATCTTTCAGCCAGCATTGGCATTGCGCTCAATGACAAACAGCTGGCACAACCGGAAGAGCTGCTTCAGCAAGCCGATATGGCGATGTACAAAGCCAAGCAGCAAGGCCGCAATGCATTGCAGACCTTCACTCAGGATATTAATCAGAAGCTCACTCAGCGCGTAACGCTGAGAAATGATCTGCAGGAAGCGATTCTAAATGAGCAGTTTGAGCTGCACTACCAGCCGTTGTTAACCGGCAATGGTCAAGTTATCGGTTTTGAAGCATTGTTGCGCTGGAACCATCCGACCAAAGGCGCTATCTCGCCGGTACTGTTTATCCCGATTGCTGAAGAGACAGGACAAATTATCGCCTTAAGCCAGTGGGTAATGGAGCGCGCCGCACGCGACTTCCTGTTGCTTAAGCCACAACTGCCTGATCACTGCCGAATATCGGTCAACCTTTCGCCGATGCAGTTTCACCGGCCAAGTTTCTTAAGCTCGCTCAGCGCTACCCTTGAAGCCACCGGGCTCAGCGCAACATCGCTAGAACTCGAGTTAACCGAAGGCGTATTGATGAACGATACCGACGCCGCGATTGACACGCTGCATGCGCTGCGTGAGATGGGGATCAGTATTGCCATTGACGATTTTGGCACTGGTTTTTCAAGCCTGAGTTACTTGCGCCACTTACCCGTCGATAAGGTAAAAATTGACCGCAGCTTTATTAGCAATATTGCCAACAATAGCAAGGATGCGGCTATCGTACAGGGCATTATTGCCTTGGCTCACCACCTAGACCTGACGGTTGTAGCGGAAGGCGTGGAAACGCCCCAACAGCAACAGCAGTTGATGGCGTTGCAGTGCAACGTTTTTCAGGGTTATCTCTTCGCCCGGCCTATGCCTTTTGAAGCGCTGCAGGCGTGGCTGGCATCACATCGGTAACACGGCAATAATATGCGACTCTAGCTGCTGCTCTGGCACTTCATCTTGGGACACCGCAAAGCTGCGCACGCTCACCCCTTTGCGGTGAACCCGCTCGGCGTCATTGCTTAACAGCGGGTGCCAACCTGCCAACTTGCGCCCTTCCGCCACTCGCCGGTAGCCGCAACTTTGCGGCAGCCAGGTAAACTCTTTGACCAAGGCTGGGGTCAGCTGAGTACAGTCGGGCACGCTGTCAAAACGGTTGGCATAATCACTGCACTGACAGCTGTGGATATCCAGCAGGCGGCAAGCCACATTGAGCACTGCCAACTCCTGGATATCCTCATCGTGCAGCTTTAGCAGGCAGCACTGCCCACAGCCGTCGCATAGCGCCTCCCACTCCTGGGGCGTTAGTTCTTCAAGGGTAAAGCGCTCCCAAAAACGTTCGCGCATCGCCGTCTCCCTCCTCTCATACCTCATTGTCACGGAAAAATTCTTTATTATGGGGGTGTAGCTTAATAGCTTAATTCAGCCAATAGCTCAGGCCATAGTGTCTGGAAGTCATTTTCTAGCGCTTGATAATCATCGTGGAGCCAAGGCACTAAGGCCGCCAACTGATTGGGGCCAGACAAACGCCGCCCGATACCGGCAATCGCCCGGCAGGTGAAGGCAAAGTCTGCGTAGCCTCTTAACCAGTCGTGCTCGACGAGAATCGGCATCATACCCGCCAACCGGTTTGGCGCAGGGCGCGCGGAGAGCAGCCGATAACAACGCTCCACAATCGCCTCTTGATCCGCCTGGCCCGCTGTATCCCGGGCCAGAAAATGATCCCACACCATATCCAGAGCAATACCCGCATAGCGACGTTGGCCCGCTGGCGCACGGCGTCGCGCATTTACAACGCAGGTATGGCTATCTACCCAGGCATCCACCCGGCGGTGATGGCGAATACCCAGCGCCGTGGCACTAGACCAAGCGCTTAAATCGCGACCCTTAACACCATCGGCAATTAAATTGCCGTAGAGGAAGTCATCGCTACCGGCGCTCACCAGCCAGGCATGGGCAAGAAAATTCATAACTGCCTGTTGTTACTCTTGATCAGAACGTGCATTAGAACGCGAGGCAAGATGGGCGCGATGCACGTCAAGCAAATAGGCTTCTTTAGGCGGCGGCATTTGCAAATAGAAGCCTTTCTCTTTAATACCTTCCACCACGTCTGCGGCATTCACCCGTGACAATTTCTTGTCAGCGGTCAATAGCATAGTAAACACCGGCACAGGCTTGCCAAACGTTTCCAGTAATTGCTCTGGGACATCAGCAAATCCTTTACGCTTATCGAGGTATAAATACATCTCATCTTTACGCGAGCTTTTGAAAACTTCGCAAATCAGCTTGTCGCTCATGATGGTCGCTCCTCAAGGGCTTGGGCCAGCGCACCATTTAAATACTCGCCCCGCCAACCGGTCGGCCAAGTGAAAGGCTCACCCGCCAAGTCCTGCATCACCAGTGTTTCAATATCCCGGCGGCGCATCAGCATTTCCGGTGCCACCCCCAAGTCATCGGCTTTGCCGGTTACCACCTTCTTGAGCGCTTTAAAGCGTGACTTGAACGTCGGGTGCATGGGGTCCGGCCAGCGCTTGGGCAGGGCTATTTCATCACAGTGCTGGGCCTGTTTGACCATCGCCAGCAGTGCATCACCCTCTTTTTTGATGAGCATCGGCTTAACGCCTTCCACCTCAGCGAGCTCGAAGCGATTGCTGGGCATCTTTTCGGCGATCGCAAACAGCAGCTTGTCACTAATCAACCAATTACGCGGCAAGTTGCGACGGCGCGTTTCACCTTCACGCCAAGTGGTCATCAGCCGATACGCTTCCATTTGACGGGGCGTGAGGCGCCATAGCTGGCGTTGGCGGGTATACCACTGTTGGTCGTTATCAACGCTGCGGCCCGCCTGTTCAATTAGGCTAGCGCACTCAGCGTCTACCCACTCGCGCCGCCCCAGCATGGCGAGTTTTTCAGCCTGTAGCGTCCAGACTTTGAGTAAATAGATAACGTCCAGCGCTGCGTAATGGCACTGCGCAGGCGAAAGCGGGCGCACTAGCCAATTCGAGCGGGTTTCCTCTTTCGGCAGGGTTTCACCGACCCAAAATTCGACCAGCTTTTGATACCCCATGCCAGGGTTTTCGCCCAAGAAGCCTTGTACCACTTGGGTGTCAATGAGCGGTTCTGGCAATACCCCCGCCCAGTGTTGGAAAACTTCTAAATCTTCGCTGCAAGCGTGCAGCAACTTGATGGCACTATTCTGCAGCAGAGCGCGGAATTTATCGGTACACGGGACGGCCACCGGGTCAATCAGATAAGCCTCTTCACCGGCGGTGAATTGAATCAGCGCGGGGACTGGAAAAAAGGTGTTCTCTCGGAAAAACTCGGTATCCAGAGCAATCACAGCCGCATCGGCTACTTGCTCGCATGCCGCATCAAGCGCATCAGGGGTATCAAGCCATTGATAAGAGGGAGTAAGAGAGGACAAAAGCATTCTTCCAAGTTGGCGCAAACGCTACCGCGCTTGCGTTTTAGGTAGGCTTATTCGCTGGCAAACGGCAGACGACCATTAAAGGCACGGCTTAAGGTACCGCCATCAACGTATTCCAGTTCACCGCCCATGGGAACGCCATAGGCGAGCCGAGAAAGTTTGACGCCATGTTCAGATAGCAGCGCAGCAATGTAATGGGCAGTCGCTTCACCCTCGATGGTGGGGTTAGTCGCCAACACCACCTCTTCAATGAGCCCTTCAGCAACGCGTGCTTCCAGCAAGTCTAAACCAATTGACTCCGGCCCCACGCCATCTAGCGGTGAAAGGTGCCCATGGAGCACAAAATAGCGCCCTTTAAAGCCACCGGCTTCTTCAATCGCCAGTTGATCGGCAGGCGATTCCACCACGCAAAGCAGCGCATCATCCCGACGCGGACTCTCACACAGCGCACAGATATCAGCTTCGGTGAGCGTTCGACAACGCTGGCAATAGCCGACTTCTTCAATCGCCTGTTGAATGACCGCCGCTAGTCGCTGCCCACCTGGCCGTTCACGCTCAAGTAGGTGCATCGCCATGCGCTGGGCCGTTTTGGGCCCAACGCCTGGCAGTATGCGAAACGCTTCCATTAACTGCTCAACGAGAGGAGAGAAACGCATTGCTTAGAACGGCATCTTAAAGCCAGGCGGAAGGTTTAAACCCGCCGTGGCTTCTTCCATCTTCTGTTTAGAGCTAACTTCCAATTTGCGCACTGCGTCGTTGACCGCCGCCGCTAACAAATCTTCCAGCAACTCTTTGTCCTCTTCCATCACGCTGGGGTCAATGGACACGTTGGAAACGTCGTGGCGACCGTTCATGGTGACCTTCACCATACCAGCACCCGCTTCGCCCTGTACTTCGGTTTTCGCTACCTCTTCTTGGGCGCGCTGCATTTTTTCCTGCATTTCTTGGGCTTGCTGCATCAAGTTGCCCATTCCACCTTTAAGCATGATCTGACCTCCAACGTCCGTAGTTAAAACTGACTAGCTAAAACTGCCTAGTTAAAAAGAGTTGATGTTTCGACTCAATGACAAGCGCTTAGCGTATCGCGTCGGCAGGCTTTACGCTGGATTCTATCAGCTTTGCCCCAAACGCCTGCTGTAACTTCTGTACATGGGGGTCGTGATTGAGTAGATCAACCGCCTGGGCATGGCGCTCTTTATTAAGGCGCTCTTCGCGCTGGCGGGGCGTTTCCAGGCTATTAGACAACTCGGCAACGTAAAACGCTATTCGCCGGGGTATACCCTGCTCCTTTAGCGCCCGCTCAATACGCGTTTGGTGTACCTCAGCCTGCATTGCTTCTTGACTGGGATCTAAGCGCAGCGTCAGCAACGTGCCGTCGTCGCTCTCGACCAAGCAGTTGCCCGCCAAGTTACGGGTTAAGCCGCCCAAACCCAGGGAGTCAAAACACTCCAACCACTTAGCATTGTCCAGCTTGCCTGACAGGGCTTCAGGAACGGTTGCAGGAACAGTTTCGGGAATGGCTTCTGACTGGGGTTCTGGACTGGCTTCTGAAAGAGCCTCTGGTTGAGCTGTTGGCGCCTCAGCCGTGGTGGGCTCTACAGTCTCAGCCCCAGCGGCTGGTTCAGGGGTTATGGTTGGCTCTGGCTCAGTAGTCCGCTCAGGCTCAGCCATCGCCGCTGGCTCAGCAGCTTGTTGGGGAGCATCAGTCTCGGTCACGGCTGTATCAGTTTCGAGTGTCCAAGGAGGTGGCTCTTGCAGCGGAGGCTCCTCTTCGGCAGCAGGCACGGCCGCTTGCGGCTGAGGCTCTGCTGGCGGCTTTGTCTGAGCTTCTGGCTGCGGAGCCTCTGACGGGGTATCAGCTTCTGGCGCGGGCTGCGCCGCTGGTGAAGCCGCCTCCACCACTGACGCTTGAGTCGCTGCCGTCTCTGAAGGCTCGCGGCGCAGCGGTAGCGGGGTACGCGGCGGTTTCGGCACCCCTTGAGGGCGAAACGCCAGCATGCGCAGCAGCGTCATCTCTAATGCACTGCGCAGATCAGGGGCATGCACCATGTCCCCGCGGCCCTGAATACCAATTTGGTAATAGAGCTGAATGTCCTCGGCGGTAAAGCGGCTCGCCAGTTTCAGGATAACGTCACGATCCCCGTGGCTGTTATCCACGGCGTCCGGCACCATCTGCGCCACCGCTAGTCGGTGGAGCATGCTCGAAAGCTCATCCAGTACCGCGGCAAAGTCAGGGCCTTGTTCGGCTAGTTGGGCTACTTCGCCCAGCAGGCGCTGCACATCCACATCGGCCAGGGCTTCTGCCAGCCCAAGAATATGGCGGTGATCCAAGGTGCCCAGCATGGCGGCCACATCCGCATGGCGCACCGCCCCCTGACCAAACGCAATGGCTTGATCGGTTAGGCTCATGGCATCGCGCATAGAACCTTCCGCAGCTTTACCCAATAGCCATAACGCACTTTCGTCAAACTCAACGTGCTCCTCACCCAGTACATAGGTCAGGTGCTCAACCACGCGCTCTGGCGGCATATGTTTGAGGGTAAATTGGAGGCAGCGCGAGAGAACCGTCGGCGGCAGCTTTTGCGGGTCGGTGGTCGCCAGCAGAAATTTAACGTGGGGAGGCGGCTCTTCCAGCGTTTTCAGCAGCGCATTGAAACTGCTGGTGGAAAGCATGTGCACCTCATCGATCAGGTACACCTTATAACGCCCTTGAGTCGGCGCGTACTGGACATTGTCCAGCAGTTCCCGGGTATCTTCCACTTTGGTTCTTGACGCCGCATCGACCTCTATTAAATCAACAAAGCGGCCTTCATCAATCGCTTGGCAGCTATCGCACTGCCCACAGGGAGTAGAGGTAATGCCTTCATCGCCACGACCATTGGCGGTGCAATTCAAACATTTGGCAAGAATACGCGCCAAGGTGGTTTTGCCCACCCCGCGGGTACCCGTAAATAGGTAAGCATGGTGCAGACGGCCCTGATCAAGGGCATTGACCAAGGCGCGTTGAACATGGGCCTGGCCCACGAGTTCGTGGAATGTGCGAGGCCGCCACTTGCGGGCCAGAACCTGATAGCTCATGAAGCTGTACTTCCTTCGGCGGGCTGACTTGCCCCGCGCTGTCGCCAGCGCGGGGCAAAGGCCACGATGCATAACAAAGATGATACGAGAACAAACGCCATTCTAGCGGTTGCACCGCAGCCCGCCAACCGCTTGGATAAAGCGGGGTGGTCGATAGCGCCTAGGCGTTATCCCCACCTTCCGCTGCACCCGCACGCTCAGCAGCGGCTTTCACCAGCTTTTCCAGTTCGCCGTTTTGGTGCATCTCAACCACGATATCGCAGCCTCCCACCAGCTCGCCTTCAACCCACAGCTGCGGGAAGGTTGGCCAGTTGGCAATCTTGGGCAGCTCGGCGCGAATATCCGGGTTATCCAGGACGTTAACGAATGCAAAACGCTCTCCGCAGCTCATTAGCGCTTGAACGGTTTGGGCAGAAAACCCGCACTGGGGCAGCTGGGGCGACCCTTTCATGTAAATCAGGATCGGATTTTCGCTAATTTGACGCTGAATGTTTTCGGCAGTCGTACTCATACTATCTCCTCGCTTATCAATGACCGATGCCCTCTCACTCCTCTACCTAGCTTGGCCCTTGAACCTGATTATTAAACCTAGCTCTTGAACCTAGCTCTTGTAGTGAGTACTTGAGACTAGTACCTGAGTAGAGCGCTCGGCTTTAACGTGTAAAGGGCATTCTACGCATGCCGTCCGCGTTGCGCATCCCCTGCGGCATCGCTAGGATAGTGTTTTTGCGCGGAGAGAAGCTCTTATGGCGACACGCCATTTCCTGACCTTGCTAGATTTGACCCCGGATGAGCTGGACTATTTGATCCAGCGCGCCATTACGATCAAAACCAATCTCAAAGCCCAAGGTCCTGTTTATACACCATTACCCAACCGCACTCTGGCGATGATCTTTGAAAAATCGTCAACGCGTACGCGGGTTTCATTTGAAACGGGAATGGCACAGTTTGGCGGCCACGCACTATTTCTCTCCCCCCGGGATACCCAGCTAGGCCGAGGCGAGCCGATTGAAGACACCGCTCGCGTACTGTCTGAAATGGTCGATGCGGTCATGATTCGCACTTTCTCCCACGCAGGGCTAGAAACCTACGCCAGCGCCAGCAGCGTACCGGTCATTAACGCCTTGAGCGATGATTACCACCCCTGCCAGCTACTTGCCGACGTGATGACTTGGACCGAGCTACGCGGCAGTGTAAAAGGACGTACAGCGGTGTGGATCGGTGATGGCAACAATATGTGCCACTCCTGGATTAATGCCGCTCGCCAGTTTGGTTTCCATCTGCGCATTTGCTGCCCCAAAGGCTACGAGCCTCGTGCAGACATTATGGCGGCCGCTGGCGATCAAGTGACGCTGCTGCACGACCCACAGGAAGCGGTAAAACAGGTTGACTTAATCACCACCGACGTCTGGGCTTCTATGGGCCAAGAAGAGGAACAGGCGAAACGTGAGGCCGACTTCGCAGGTTTCCAAGTCACCGAAGCGATGCTTGATCAAGCCAACCAGGACGTACTCTTTCTGCACTGCCTGCCCGCGCATCGCGGCGAAGAGATTAGCCACACCCTGCTCGACGACCCGCGTGCGGTAGTTTGGCAGGAAGCCGGGAATCGTCTGCACGCGCAAAAAGCGCTAATTGAATTTTTACTGCTAGGAAAAATCGCTGCGTAATCAGCTTTTAAAGTCGAAAAAAAAGCCTCGTTGTTAAACGAGGCTTTTTTCTGGAATTTTTGTAACGCAAAATAATGGTGGAGCCTAGCGGGATCGAACCGCTGACCTCAACACTGCCAGTGTTGCGCTCTCCCAGCTGAGCTAAGGCCCCACATGCTATCCTTCAACAGCGAGGCGAATACTACGTTGAACATGTATCTTGGTCAAGTATCCACATCATCAGCGGCCAACTAATTCTCCTTTGTCGTTAGCTGTGGCACTCTATATGCAGCTGACACGATAAAGCAGCACCCGAGGCCAACGCCTGAGCCCATGATGTTTCCAAGCAGGAGCCTGTCCATTGATCACTGTACTTATCGCCGATGATCATCACCTAGTCAGAACTAGCATTGCTCACCTGCTAAACGAAGAGCGTGACATTAAAATTGTGGGCGAGGTCGACGACGGTGAAAGTGCGGTAACCCAATGCCGCCATTTAAAACCCGACATCGTGTTGATGGACATTCGCATGCCAGGCATCGGCGGGCTTGAAGCCACTCGACGTATTCACCGCAACATGAAAGACGTGAAGGTGCTGATCTTAACCGCACATATGGAAGACAGCGTACTGCGCCGCATGCTGGAAGCCGGCGCCTCGGGCTTTTTGAGCAAGGGGGCAGATGCCCTGGAAATGACCGACGCCATCCGTCAGGTATTCCATGGCCGACGCCACGTGAGCCAGGAAATCGCCCAACGACTGGCTATGTCACACTTTACCGATGAGGATAATCCGTTTAGCCACCTCTCCCACCGCGAGCTACAGATTGCGCTCATGATTGTTAACTGCCAGCGTGTGCAAGATATCTCCGATCGCCTCCACTTAAGCCCTAAAACGGTCAATACCTATCGCTATCGACTGTTTGATAAACTACAGGTGGCTACTGACGTCGAGCTTACTCACCTAGCGCTCCGTCACGGGCTAGTCGAGGGGTTTGACGGCACCCTAATATAACCCCATTTTCTCCTGCTGTTATTGGGTACCGACACGCTGATATGACCTTTGATTCAAAACAGTTCTTAAGCTCGGTAAGCTCCTCACCTGGGGTTTATCGGATGCTTGATGAGCAAAGCAACACCCTCTATGTGGGCAAAGCCAAGCGCTTAAAAGCGCGCCTTGCCAGCTATTTTCGTGGCCAGTTGAACACTAAAACCCAGGCCATGGTGGGGCGTATCGCCGACGTTCAAGTCACCGTCACGCGCACGGAAACCGAAGCGCTGCTCCTCGAACAAACACTGATCAAACAACTGCGCCCCCCTTATAACATTTTGCTGCGCGACGACAAGTCTTACCCGTTTGTGTTTGTCACTGACCGCCACGCCTACCCGGCACTTGAGTATAAACGCGCCCGGCAACGCAGCGACGATGGGCGCTATTTAGGCCCCTACCCCAGCAGCGGCGCCGTGCGTGAAAGCTTAGCGCTGATGCAGAAGATATTTCGTATCCGCAACTGCGAAGACAGCGTGTTTGCCCACCGCTCGCGCCCCTGCTTGCAGTATCAGATACAGCGCTGCAGCGCCCCCTGCGTCGACTACATTTCCGCCGAAGACTACCGCCGTGACCTCGAACACGCCGTAATGTGTCTGGAGGGCAAAAGTGAAAGTGTTACCCAGGAATTAATGGAGGCGATGGAGACGGCCAGCCGGGCACTCAATTTTGAGGAAGCCGCTCGCCTGCGTGACCAGGTTCAGCAGTTGCGCCAGCTCCAGCAGCGCCAGTTTGTTGATACCGGTGGCGGGGATGCTGACATTTTTGCCCTCGCCCAGCGCCCCGGTGCGCTGGGTGTTTCAGTGTTAAGCGTCCGCGACGGCCGCCTATTAGGAGCACGCCACCACACGCCAAAAAACGATCTGGATCTACCGCTAGAGACGCTACTCACCGAGGTGGTTAGCCAGTACTATTTTGGTCAGCCGCACAGCGTGCCCAGCGAAGTGATTACTAGCCATCCGCTAGACGACAGCGAACTGATCGCCGAAGCGCTGACCCAACAGGCGGGCAAACGCATTCGTGTCACCAGCCAAGTGCGCGGCCACCGTGCCCAGTGGCAACAGCTCGCCATGACTAACGCTGAGCAGCAGTTGGCCTCGCAACTGGCCAATCAAACCCAGCTTACCCAGCGCTTTACCGCCCTGCAGAAAGCGTTAGGCTTAGAGAACACACCACAGCGTCTGGAGTGTTTTGACATTAGCCATAGTCACGGCGAGGCGACTGTTGCCTCCTGCGTGGTCTTTGATCATCAAGGTCCCCGTAAAAGCGACTACCGCCACTTTCGTATTGAAGGGGTCGCCGCCGGCGACGACTACGCGGCTATGCAGCAGGCCCTGACACGGCGTCTTAAGCGGGTAAAAAGCGGTGAAGCGATTGCCCCTGATATTTTGATCGTCGACGGGGGCAAGGGGCAGCT
This sequence comes from Halomonas sp. AOP13-D3-9, assembly GCF_052379125.1. Taxonomy (NCBI): domain Bacteria; kingdom Pseudomonadati; phylum Pseudomonadota; class Gammaproteobacteria; order Oceanospirillales; family Halomonadaceae; genus Halomonas; species Halomonas sp. AOP13-D3-9. The sequence continues at coordinate 53,026 of NZ_JBQSYH010000006.1, forward strand.
TAATATGGCCCGCGAGGTGTTTAAACAACTTGAGATCAGCAACATCATGCTATTAGGCGTCGCCAAGGGCACTACGCGCAAAGCGGGGCTTGAAAGCCTGTTTGTGGAAACCGCTGACAACCCGCTCGACCTGGATCCGGCCTCCCCCGCTTTACACCTGATCCAGCATATTCGCGATGAATCTCACCGTTTCGCCATTGCGGGCCACCGCGCTCAGCGCGATAAAGCGCGACGCACTTCCACCCTGCAGGATATCCCCGGCATCGGCCCTAAACGTCGGCGCGAGTTATTACGTTTCTTTGGCGGCCTGCAGGGTGTACAAAAGGCCAGTCGCGATGAACTCGCCCGCGTACCGGGCATTAATGCGTCGTTAGCAGAGAGTATTTATCGGGCGCTCAACGGATAAACGCCCGTTTGGCATGGATGCTATCGACCAAGGGGGATAGAATAAGCCCCAGACACTTCGAATCCTCTGATTTTCCGGCAAGGATCGCACCCTGCGATGAACATACCCAACATACTGACACTGGCGAGAATCGCCTTTATTCCGCTGCTAGTGGTGCTGTTTTACCTGCCCTTCAGTTGGAGCATGCCCGTGGCGGCGGGCCTCTTTGGACTGGCTTCTATTACCGACTGGCTGGATGGTTATTTAGCGCGACGCTGGAACCAGTCAACGCCTTTTGGCGCCTTTCTAGACCCGGTAGCCGACAAACTCATGGTCGTCGTGGCCCTGGCGTTATTGATCGAGCGTTATGACACCCTGGTGCTAACGCTTCCGGCGCTGGTGATCATTGGCCGTGAAATTGTTATTTCAGCGCTGCGCGAGTGGATGGCCGAAATGGGCAAACGCGGTATGGTGGCGGTTTCTTGGGTGGGCAAATTGAAAACGACCCTGCAAATGGTGTCGCTGCTAATCTTGCTGGCGCTTCCGCCGACGCACGAATTTGCGCTGCTGGGCGTTGTAGTGTTGTATACCGCCGCTATCCTGACGCTGTGGTCGATGATTCAGTACCTGAAAGCCGCCTGGCCGCATCTTAGCCGCTCCATGTAAGCTGCTGATTAGTAAATAGGGAACACGAATTAATTCATTGATTGACAACCCGGCGGCGATCCGTATAATTCGCCCTCGAGTCGAGCGGGAATAGCTCAGTGGTAGAGCATCGCCTTGCCAAGGCGAGGGTCGGGAGTTCGAATCTCCTTTCCCGCTCCAACTTGGATAGTGTGGTAAAGCAGGCTAGGGTCGTGAGCTGGTGCTCCAGTCCGATCGTATCTCCTTTCCCGCTCCAACGACTCTTGAGGCTGGATGGCAGAGTGGTTATGCAGCGGACTGCAACTCCGTGTACGCCGGTTCGATTCCGACTCCAGCCTCCATCTTTGTGTAGCAATGGTGTTTTAAGTAGCATGAAACAGCATTGTGATGTGATTGCTTGTCATGTATTGCCCGGATGGCGAAATCGGTAGACGCAAGAGACTTAAAATCTCTCGGGGGCAACCCCGTGCCGGTTCAAGTCCGGCTCCGGGCACCATTCTCTGTTTTTCACTTCTCCCAGCTTTTCTTTCTCAGTCATTTAACTTTCTATATTGATTTTCATTACGCAGCCCTTTGCTGCGCCTATTTGCGTGCTCGAATATCACTCATTTCTTAAGCCGAAGCATCGCTAAACACTAATCGCCGCGCTATGATGCCTGCCTTCTAATTATTTGTCCTCGGCGAAGCTTGCGACGATTAGGGCTTACAATATTTCGTTCAGTATCAAGAAGGAGCGGGCACTATGAGCACGCCAACATCCGATGTACTTATCATTGGCGGCGGCGTCGCTGGACTGACCCTTGCCCTGGAAATTGCTGATCATATGTCAGTCACACTGGTGCGCCCCGCTCAAGACGACCAAGGCGCCAGCCGCTGGGCCCAAGGCGGTATTGCCGCCGTGCTCTCGCCGGATGACGATCTCGAAGCGCATATCAACGACACTCTGATCGCGGGTGATGGCCTATGCGATTTAGAGGCCGTTCGCTTTACCGTTACCCACGGCCCCGCGGCCATTCAGTGGCTGATTGATAAGGGCGTTCCCTTTACACCTGAGCCCGACCCCGCCGCGCGCTACCCGTATCACCTCACCCGTGAAGGCGGTCACAATGCCCGGCGCATCATCCACGCTGACGACGCCACAGGCCGCGCCGTGGTGGACACCCTATTAGCCAGCGTTGCGCAGCATGCCAACATAACCCAGCGCAACGATCTAACCGTGGTTGGCCTGCTAAAAGATGATCAAGGCGCCTGCTGCGGCGCCTATGGCAACGATACCAACCACCAGTGGCATTCGCTCACCGCACGCCATACCGTACTGGCAACCGGCGGGGCAAGCGGTCTTTACCGCCACACCACGACGCCCTCTCCAAGCAGCGGCGAAGGCATGATGATGGCCGCAGAGCTGGGCGCTCGGTTAATGAATCTAGAGTTCCAGCAGTTTCATCCCACCTGCCTCTTTGACCCCGAAGGCCCAGCGTTCTTGATCAGCGAAGCGGTTCGTGGGGAGGGCGGACATTTGCTCAATGAAGCAGGTCAACGCTTTATGCTTGCACAAGACAAGCGCGCCGAGCTGGCTCCCCGTGACATCGTTGCGCGCGCCATTGACGCTGAGATACAGCGCGGCACCCTAGGGCATGTATGGCTGGATATTCGTCATTTAGGTGAAAATGCGATCCACCACCACTTCCCCACTATTCTGGCGCACTGTGCTTCCCGAGGCATCGACATCACCCAGCGGGCCATTCCCGTGGTGCCTGCTGCCCACTATAGCTGCGGCGGTGTCGCCACTAACCTACAAGGTGCCACCGACGTAGCCCACCTCTATGCTATCGGAGAAACGGCCTGCACGGGCCTGCACGGCGCTAACCGAATGGCCAGCAACTCACTGTTAGAGTGTTTAGTGTTTGCACGCAGCTGTGCCCAAGCGCTGTTAGCAGACGGACAGGAACAAGGCGGCCAAACGCCCAAGGTTAGCGAGTTCCAGCCCCCGGCGCGGGCTGCAGCCGTTTTTCCCAAGGCAAAGCTCAGCGCCATACGTCAACAGATGCGCACCACCATGAGCCAGCATGTCTCGATTGTGCGCAGCGCAACCGGGCTAAATACTGCCCTGGCGAACTTGAAGGCGCTGCTAAACAGCCTGGAAGAACTAGAAGGGGCCTTAACTGCCCCGGAAGGCAAACGCTTACAGCAAACGCTACAGCTAGCCATATTGACGGTACTCGCCGCTCAGCAGCGGCATGAGTCCCGCGGACTGCATTACGCCACCGACTGGCCCCACCATCAGCCCGAAGCCGTTGCCTCTGCGCTTTCGATAACCGATTTAACGACCGGGACGGTGAAATAACTTACGTGTTTCACGCAGGCTTTTTTGCGGCGCGCTATCAGGCCAGAGCCAAACCCGCTGCTTACCCACGTAAAGCCCAATCAACCAGGGCCCTAAATAGTCACAGTGCACTTGATGCGTTTCACCCTGCAACTCACGTTGGGTGAGACCCTCCTCCGCTGACGACGAATCACTCAGCCAGCGGCCCTGGAAGTGTGATCCCATCGACGTCAGCGAGAGCACTTCTTTAGGTTGACGAAGATAGCCCCGCCACCCAAAGGCAGTGCCAAACACTACCATCGCCCCTGCCGCAAGCTTACCCCCCACCCAATAGCTCAGCACCCCTAACCCAACCAACAACCCATACTGGGCCATTAGCCAATATTTAGAGGGTACGATAGGCAGAATTATCGGTGGTTTCAGCATGTTCAACGATCATTTTTACGATACGCCGCTGGCTAGGCTCCTCGGGCCACTCACGGTGCATTAACCAAACAAAAAGATCCTGATCTTCACCTTCAATCAGCTGTTGATAGGCCAGTTGATCCGCTTCGCTGAGATGGTCAAAACGCTGCTCTAGAAAGGGTATAAGCAGCAGATCAAGCTCCCACATACCGCGCCGGGAGTGCCAGTAAAGCCGTTTGCGCAAAATGGCTGCTGGGGAATTATCGTCGTTCAACGTCAGCCGCTCCGATCTAAGAAATGAAGGGCCAGTATACCTAAGCCACAGGGTCGCGCCAGCGCCCTACTTCGCCTATGCTGTGAAAGTACCTAGAACCTTGTTTTATCTGAATTGTTTTATAGTGAATTGCGCAGTATGCTGAATTTGATGTTAGCGAGGTCGAGAGCGCGTCACGGCCTTCAATGTTTGCAGGGAGCCAACCGATGACTAAATCTGAATTAATCGAACAAATTGCGATGCGTCAGCCGGAGTTGTCCGCCAAAGATGTTGAAACGGCGGTGCGTATTATCCTCGACGACATGACGGATTCTCTTTCTAGCGGTGGTCGCGTTGAGATCCGTGGTTTCGGCAGTTTTTCACTGCACTACCGGGAGCCGCGGGTAGGGCGCAATCCAAAAACAGGCGACGCCGTTGATCTGGAAGGCAAGTATGTGCCGCACTTTAAGCCAGGCAAGGAGCTACGCGAGCAGGTAGATGCTAGTCGAGCACTCGGCTACTAAACGCGGCTAATTCGGGTTATCCGACCTTCTGTGGGATGACGTCGCCGCTCGAGTCGTACACAATAGCGCTACCGTGAACGTCACAGACTAGGAAACTCACATGCGTTGGATCAAAGGGCTGATTCTAGCCGTTATTTTGCTCATAGTAGTGCTGGTAGGCATCCTGTTTGCCGTTAATAATCAGCAAACCATTGCCTTGAACCTTATTTGGCTGGAGCTGCCAGCGGTATCGCTATCGGTTTGGCTGCTAGCGACACTGGTGTTTGGCGTTGTGCTGGGCATGCTCGCCATGCTGGGTGTCTACGTGCGATTAAAGGCGACCCTGGCCCGCAGTCAGCGACACAATAAGCAGCAGCGTAAAGAGCTGGATAGTCTACGCACCCAGGAGTTCAAGGAACTGGCATAAATGCTGGATGTCGCGCTGCTAAGCGTACTGCTGGTCGCCATTGCCATCGGTTACGGGTTAGGTTATCGCCAAGCCGGACGCCGCCGACATCGCTCCCAGCCGTCTGCGTCCTCCTCGCAGGCGCTCTCCCGGGATTACTTCGTCGGGCTAAACTACCTGCTTAACGAGCAGCCCGACGAAGCGATTAATACCTTTATCAACGTGCTTTCGGTCAACAGCGACACGGTTCATACCCACATCGCGCTGGGTAAACTGTTTCGCGCCCGCGGCGAGGCCGATAAAGCGGTCAGCATTCACCAAAACCTATTGGCACGGCCCGCCCTTTCGCAGCATACCAACGAACAGATCCAGCTTGAACTTGCCCGGGACTTTATGGCCCTTGGTGTTCATGACCGCGCGCAGCGGTTACTCAATACACTACTGGAAAACAGCGGTGATGATGATCACCGCTATGCGGCCAAACAGCTGCTTGTCGACTTATTAGAACGCGAAAAAGCCTGGCAGCAAGCCTTCGACGTGATCCAGCCGCTGCTCAAACAGTATCCCAAGATGCGCCGCCCCGCAGCTCACTGGCTATGCGAGCTGGCGCTGGAAGAAATTAGTGAAGCCAGCCGAGCACTGGCTAAAAAAAACCTCAAGAAAGCCCTGCAACTGGATGAAAACTGCGTTCGCGCCACGCTGCTGCTGGCCGAACTTGAGATGGACAACGGACACTATGCCCGCGCTATAGAGCGATTAGACAACATCCCGAGGCAGGACATAGCCTATATTCCCACCATGCTGCCTGCTCTCAAACACGCCTATTTGCGCAATAACGATGAAGCGGGATTTGAGGCTCACCTCTACCGTCTGCTGGAGCAAGCACCTTACACCAGTACCATTATTGCGCTAGGACAGCTCGTTCATCAGCGTGATGGTGTCGACAAAGCGATTGAGTTGATCGGTGAACGCCTGCGCGCAGTGCCAAGCTTAGGCGGGCTGGATTATCTGATCGACCTATATATTGAAAGCCAGCGGCTTAGCGGAAAGCCCTCACCTGATACCCGCCTGCTGCTACTAAAGCATCATACCGATGCGCTGCTGCTTAACCGTACGCGCCATCGCTGCCAACGCTGCGGCTTTGCCAGCGACGCGCTACAGTGGCAGTGCCCCAGCTGCCGCTACTGGGGCACGATTAAGCCGGTCATAGGCGTAGAGGGAGAATAGCTAGCCGTGCTATTTGTTTAGCGGTGCGCCAACTCGGCCTCAATCGCCTCCAGCGCGGCCATAGGGTCCTCGGCCTGAGTAACGGGTCGCCCTATCACCAGATGAGTACTCCCCGCCTCAATGGCTTCCCAGGGGCTCATCGTCCGCTGCTGGTCATTAGCGGCTGCAAAGCTTGGCCGAATACCGGGGGTCACCTTCAAGAAAGACTCCCCGCATAGGGTTTTAATCCGCGCTGACTCCTGGGCTGAGCAGACCACTCCTTGCAAACCACTCTGTTTCGCCAGCAGCGCCAAGCGCTCCACGTGCTCGGCCAGTGGGGCCTTTATGCCTAACTCCGCCAAATCGTCGGCCTGCATACTGGTCAATACAGTGACGGCGATTAAGTGGGTCGTTAAAGCGTGCTGATCCAGGCGCTGCACAGCCGCCTCCATCATCCGCCGCCCCCCGCTAGCGTGCACGTTGACCATCCACACCCCCTGCTCCGCCGCCGCCTGCACGGCGCTGGCAACGGTATTGGGAATATCGTGAAATTTAAGGTCCAGAAACACCTCAAAGCCACGCCCGTGTAACGCCTCAAGCACAGCGGGGCCGCTACGCGTGAACAGCTCTTTACCTACTTTCACTCGGCAGCGGGCGGGGTCTAATTGATCCGCCATGCAGAGCGCAGCATCTAGCGAAGGGTAATCAAGGGCAATAATAATCGGGGAATCGGTGACCACAACGTTACTCCAAATACGTTTTTGATCATTATATCAGCCTCGCCCTACTCCACGCCCCCCAACATGCAAGCGGCATGTAAGCCTTTTGCCATAAATGTATAGCAAAAAACTTACAAACGCTGTCATAGATCTCTTACAGAAACGCGCTTTTAATAAAGCTAAGTTAATGATGCAGCGGCGTTTAACTTGCTCATCGATAATCCGAGCATGGGTGAAAACCACTAAGCAACGTCGTCTCTGCAACCCACGTACTCCAACGTTATTAACAGGATCATTGAGGATGAACATGACACTTAAAGCAATGTTGGCCGCACTACTGCTTAGCGTTAGCTTAGGACTTTCAAGTGGCGTGATGGCTCAAGAGGTGGCCCCGATTAACGTCAATACCGCCGACGCTGAACTACTGGCCGAACTACCGGGCATTGGTCCCAGCCGAGCTGAAGCGCTCATTGAAGAGCGTGAAGCCAATGGTGCCTTTGAAAGCGTTGAGGATCTTGAACGCGTCAGCGGCATTGGCCCTGCCACGGTGGACCGCATGCGCGAACAAGTCACGTTTGAATAGCCTTATTGGGGAGCCTATCTTTCGTAAACCACTACAATAGCCCGGTGGCATAAGCATCGGGCTATTGTTGATACACGCCTTAAATCATCCACAAATCCATAAATTTGTGTACGGGCAAGGCTTCAAGCGCTGTCTGTTGGCGACATAGTTGAGTAATGGCTTGGCAACGGCTTGCCGCAAAACGTGTCGCCAAATGGCGCTCAAACTTCTCAACGAGTAGCGGCATCCCCTCTTCTCGCCGACGCCGATGGCCGACCGGATACTCTACCGCGATATGATCAGTTGACGTGCCATCGTTGAAAAACACCTGCACCGCATTAGCGATAGAGCGCTTCTCCGGGTCGTGGTAAGCCGCCGAATATTCGGCGTTTTCCTCTACCACCATCTTGTCACGCAGCTCATCTATCAGCGGATGGGCCGCATGGAAGCCATCTTCATAGTGCTCTGCGGTCAGCGCGCCAAAGATAAGCGGCACCGCAGTCATATATTGCAAGCAGTGGTCGCGATCCGCGGGATTGGCGAGTGCGCCGGTTTTGGAAATAATACGAATGGCTGAATCGTGGGTGGTGAGCACGATCTTATCGATCTCGGCTAGTCGATCTTTCACCTGAGGGTGCAGCGTCACGGCGGCTTCGCAAGCGGTTTGGGCGTGGAACTCAGCGGGGAAGGAGATCTTAAACAGAATATTCTCCATCACGTAGCTGCCAAACTCGCGCTGGAAGCGAAGGCGGCGGTCAGCTTCCGGCTTCAGGCACAAATCTTTGTTGGCATGGCTAAACAGCACATCGTAGAAGCCCCACTGGGGCGCCGATAGCGCACTGGGAATCCCCATTTCGCCACGTAGTGCGATATCCGCTAAGCGCACGCCCCGTGAGGTGGCGTCCCCTGCTGCCCAGCTTTTACGCGATCCGGCGTTGGGCGCATGACGATAGGTGCGCAGGCTCTGGCCGTCCACCCAGGCGTGGGAGAGCGCTGACAGCAGCTGCTCACGATTAGCCCCCAAAAGCTTGGCGGCCACCGCAGTAGACGCCACTTTTACCAGCACCACGTGATCAAGACCGACGCGGTTGAAGCTATTCTCCAGCGCCAGTACACCCTGTATCTCATGGGCCATGATCATAGCGTTAAGCACATCGCGCATCACCAGCGGCGCTTCGCCTTGAGCCACTCGCCGCTGGGAGAGATGATCGGCCACGGCGAGTATTGCCCCGAGATTATCGGAGGGGTGCCCCCACTCAGCGGCAAGCCATGTATCGTTATAGTCCAGCCAGCGGATGATGCAGCCGATATCCCACGCCGCCTTGACCGGATCAAGGCGAAGCGAGGTGCCCGGCACTCGCGCCCCAAACGGCACCATCGTGCCTTCCACTATTGGCCCGAGATGCTTAGTGCATTCAGGAAAACGCAGCGCTAACAGACCGCAACCTAGCGTATCCATCAGGCAGTAGCGGGCAGTTTCCAGCGCTTCCTGGGACTCGACTTGATAATTCAATACATAGTCGGCAATGGTCTGTAGCTCTGGGTCGTAATCAGGGCGCTCATTGGTTTCGGATGTAGCTGACGCAGTGGCTGTCATTATGCTTTCCTCCTGGATGACCATCTATTTCAGTATGGACTAAAAGCTGTCGTCCGGAATTCTCACTGTCCCCTCCATCAATACGCGTGCGCTTCGACTCATCACCGCCTTCTCGATAAACCAACGCCCCTCTGTCAAGCTAGCTTCAGCGCCCACCTGCAGGCTGCCAGAAGGATGACCAAAGGTGACTTCGTTTCGTTTACCGCCACCGGCGACCAGATTCACCAGCGTCCCCTCAATGGCCGCTGCGGCAGCAATTGCCACAGCGGCGGTGCCCATCATGGCGTGGTGCAATTTCCCCATGGAGAGCGCCCTTACCACCAAGTCAATATTGGCGGCCTGCACGTTTTTACCACTCGAGGAAATGTAATCCGCCGGTGGCGCTACAAAAGCGACTTTCGGGGTGTGTTGACGACTGGCAGCTTCACTCACATCGCTGATTAACCCCATGTGCACAGCGCCGTGGGCACGAATAGTTTCAAACATCGCCAGTGCTTTGCTATCGCTGTTGATCGCATCCTGAAGCTCAGTTCCGGTATAGCCAATATCAACGGCGTTAATAAACACTGTGGGAATACCGGCATTGATCAGCGTCGCTTTCAATATTCCTACGCCTGGAACGTCAAGCTGGTCAACGAGGTTGCCAGTGGGGAAAATTGCCCCTTCGCCGTCAGCGGGGTCCATAAATGCCACCGGTATCTCGGCAGCTGGAAAAGTCACACCATCCAGCTCGAAATCACCCGTCTCCTGCACTTCGCCATTAACGATGGGCACCCGTGAGACAATGGTTTTATGGATATTTACCTGCCAAATGCGTACCTCGGCCACCCCGTTTTCAGGAATACGCGCCGAGTCCACCAAACCGTTGGCAATTGCAAAAGGGCCGACCGCTGCGGAGAGGTTACCGCAGTTACCGCTCCAATCCACAAAGGGCTTGTCGATGGAGACCTGACCGAAAAGGTAATCTACGTCATGTTCCGGAGACTCGCTTTTGGACAGAATGACCGTTTTACTGGTACTGGAGGTCGCCGCCCCCATGCCATCAATCTGCTTTTCATAGGGGTCGGGGCTACCGATCACTCGCAGCAGCAACTGATCCCGCGCGACACCCGGCTGTCGTGCCGCCTCGGGTAGATCGCTGAGCTTAAAAAATACGCCCTTGCTAGTGCCACCGCGCATATAGGTAGCGGGAATTTTAATCTGCGGCATTAACTTATCTCCGTTTACGCAGCGGTGGACTCAAGAAAGTCCTGGGCAAAGCGCTGTAGAACGCCACCGGCGGTGTAAATCGACACCTCCTCAGCCGTATCTAATCGGCACTTCACCGCAACCTGCACGCTTTCTCCACTCTGGCGGTGGATCACCAGCGTGAGCATCGCCCCTGGCGAAACCGCGCCCTCAACATCGAAAGTTTCGGTGCCATCCAAGCCTAGGGTTATGCGTGTAGTGCCGGGCTCAAACTCCAGTGGCATTACCCCCATACCGATAAGGTTGGTGCGGTGAATACGCTCAAAGCCTTCGGCAGCAATCGCTTCTACGCCCGCCAGCGCGACCCCTTTGGCCGCCCAGTCCCGTGAGGAGCCCTGGCCGTAATCCGCCCCGGCGATAATAATCAGCGGCTGCTTGCGGGCCATATAAGTTTCGATGGCTTCCCACATGCGGGCCACTTCGCCTTCCGGCTCTACCCGCGCCAGCGAGCCCTGTTTTACCTTGCCGTCGGCGTCGCGCACCATTTCGTTAAACAGCTTAGGGTTGGCGAAGGTGGCGCGTTGTGCAGTGAGGTGATCGCCACGGTGGGTGGCGTAGGAGTTGAAGTCCTCCTCTGGCACGCCCATCTTGGCTAGATACTCACCCGCCGCGCTGTTCAACTGAATAGCATTGGATGGAGAGAGGTGATCGGTGGTGATATTGTCCGGCAGAATTGCCAGCGGCCGCATACCCTTCATGGTGCGCACCTTAGCCATATTGCCCTCCCAGTAGGGCGGGCGACGTATATAGGTACTCTGCGGCCGCCAATCATATAGCGGGCTCACCTGGGCGCGGGCGCTCTTATCCAGGTCGAACATGGGGATATAGGTTTGCCGAAACTGCTCCGGCTTCACCGATGATTTGACGATCGCGTCGATCTCTTCATCCGCTGGCCAGATATCCTTCAAAGTAACGGGGTTGCCCGCTTGATCGATACCCAGGATATCTTTCTCAATATCAAAGCGAATCGTACCCGCAATGGCATAGGCGACCACCAGGGGCGGAGACGCCAAAAAGGCCTGCTGGGCGTGGGGGTGAATCCGACCATCAAAGTTACGGTTACCGGAAAGCACCGCCGTGGCGTAAAGGTCACGCTCGATAATTTCCTGGGCAATTTTTGGCTCCAGCGCCCCAGACATCCCGTTGCAAGTGGTGCAAGCGTAGGCCACCACCCCGAAGCCGAGATTTTCCAGCTCGCTCATCAAACCGGCCTCTTCCAGATACATCTTGACGGTTTTTGAGCCTGGCGCCAGCGACGACTTCACCCAGGGCTTGCGCAGCAGACCCAGCCGGTTAGCGTTACGGGCAATCAGCCCGGCGGCTACCATATTGCGCGGGTTAGAGGTATTGGTGCAGCTGGTAATGGCAGCGATGATAACCGCGCCATCGGGCATTCTGCCCGCTTTCTCTTCCGCCTGTACTGCTTCAAGCCCTACCGCAATACCGCGCTGTGCCAATTCTGAAGTGGGCAAATGAGCGTGAGGGTTAGAGGGTCCCGCCAGGGTGCGAGTCACCGACGAAAGATCAAAGGTCAGCACCCGCTCGTACTCAACCTCGGTCAGGCTGTCTGCCCACAGGCCGGTATGCTTGGCATAGGTTTCCACCAGCGCTACTTGCTCGTCCTCGCGACCGGTGAGCTTCAGATAATCGATGGTTTGAGCGTCGATATAGAACATCGCCGCCGTGGCGCCGTACTCGGGGGTCATATTCGAGATCGTAGCGCGATCACCCACGGTAAGCGCATTGGCGCCTTCGCCGTAAAACTCCAGATACGCCCCTACGACGCGCTCTTTACGCAGGAATTCAGTAATCGTCAGCACCATATCAGTGCCGGTAATACCTGGCTGCAGTTTGCCAGTTAGCTCTACGCCGACGATATCCGGCAGGCGCATCATGGAAGCACGCCCCAGCATCACGCTTTCGGCTTCAAGCCCACCCACACCTACGGAGATAACGCCCAGAGCATCCACCATGGGCGTATGGCTATCGGTTCCCACACAGGTATCCGGGTAGGCAATGCCGTCACGGTTCTGCACCACCGGCGACATCTTCTCCAGATTAATCTGGTGCATAATGCCGTTACCGGGGGGAATCACATCGACGTTCTCAAAGGCCGTCTTGGTCCAGTTGATAAAGTGGAAGCGGTCATCGTTGCGGCGATCTTCAATGGCACGATTTTTCTCAAAGGCGCCCTCTTCTGAGCCTGCGTGCTCTACCGCTAGTGAGTGGTCGACAATCAATTGGGTCGGCACGACGGGGTTAACTTTGGCGGGATCGCCGCCCTTCTCGGCAATGGCGTCGCGTAGTCCGGCAAGATCGACCAGCGCGGTTTGGCCCAGAATGTCGTGACAGACCACGCGTGCCGGGTACCAGGGGAAATCCAGGTCGCTTTTGCGCTCAATCAATTGTTTCAAGGCATCGGTGAGCAGCTCAGGGGCGCAGCGGCGCACCAGCTGTTCCGCCAGCACACGCGAGGTATAAGGCAACTGTGCGTAGGCACCGTGCTGGATATCTTCCACCGCCTCACGAGCATCAAAAAACTCAAGCTCTGTGCCAGGCAGCGGTTTACGGTATTGGGTATTCATAGCAGGCAGACTCACAAAGAAGGGGCGGAAAAAAGCCCGGTGGCCAAGCCACCGGGCAGCACGCGGATCAGTCTCGCGCTTCTATCGGCACCCACTCGCTCTTCTCGGGACCCGTGTAATCGGCGCTGGGGCGAATAATGCGGTTATTGGCGCGCTGTTCAAACACGTGGGCCGCCCAGCCGGTGAGCCGCGACATAACAAAAATCGGCGTGAACAGCTTGGTGGGGATATCCATAAAGTGGTACGCACTGGCGTGAAAGAAATCAGCGTTACAGAACAGTTTCTTCTCCCGCCACATGACCTCTTCAACCCGCTCGGAAACCGGGTAAAGCACTTTATCGCCGACATCATCAGCCAGCTTTTTTGACCACTCTTTGATAATCGCATTGCGTGGGTCGGACTCGCGATAGATCGCGTGGCCGAAGCCCATGATCTTATCCTTGCGCTCCAGCATGCCCATAATCTTGCTTTCTGCTTCTTCAGGCGACTGCCAATCTTCGATCATCGCCATGGCAGCCTCGTTAGCGCCGCCGTGCAGTGGGCCGCGTAGCGAGCCAATCGCACCGGTCACGCAGGAGTGCATATCAGAAAGCGTCGAGGCGCAGACCCGAGCGGTAAAGGTAGAGGCGTTAAACTCGTGCTCGGCATAGAGAATCAGCGATACGTTCATTACCCGCGCATGCAGCTCAGAAGCGGGCTCGCCGCGCAGCATATTCAAGAAGTGACCGCCTACCGAGACATCATCCGTTTCGGTATCGATGCGTACGCCGTCGTGGGAGAAGCGGTACCAGTAGCAGATAATTGAGGGCAGCACCGCTAGCAGCCGGTCGGCAACGTCCTGCTGCTGGTCGAAGTTCTCCTCGGTTTCCAGATTGCCTAGCATTGAGGTGCCGGTGCGCATCACGTCCATCGGGTGGGCATCTTTAGGGATCTGCTCAAGCACCGTTTTCAGCGCATCGGGCAGCCCACGCAGGCTTTTCAGTTTGCTGATGTAGTGATCCAGCTCGGCTTGATTGGGCAGTTTGCCTTTTAACAGTAGGTAAGCCACTTCTTCAAATTTGGCTTTTTCAGCTAACTCTTTGATATCGAAGCCACGGTAGGTCAGGCCTGAACCTGTTTTGCCTACCGTACATAGCGCGGTGGAACCGGCGCTCTGGCCACGCAGTCCTGCACCTGTCACGGGTTTATCAGCCATGGTGTGTCTCCTATTACTGCTTTTATTGTAACTATCGATTTATGAATAAGGTCGTTCAGTAAACTTTCGGCAAAGCTATCTTGGTGAGAGGGCAGGTTGAAGCGAGGGTCTTTTGTCATGGATGACAAAAGTAGCGCCCAAGGAAGGGTTCACAGCGCCCTCGCGGAAACCTGCCCTCTCACCAGTTGGCTTATTGGTCGTCGCCTTTCTCGGCAAACAGTGCGTCCAGCTTCTGCTCAAAGTCGTGGTAGTTCAGGAAGTCGTAGAGCTCATCGCGGGTTTGCATCAGCGGTACAACGTCTTTTTGGTGGCCGTTGTCGAAGATGCTTTGGTAAACCTGCAGTGCCGCGGCGTTCATGGCGCGGAACGCGGAGAGCGGATAAAGCACCATACGGCAGCCAACGTCGCCAAGCTCTGTTTGAGTAAACAGTGGGGTCGCACCAAATTCGGTGATGTTAGCTAAAATCGGCGCATTGACCCTCTGGCAGAAGGCTTTGTAATCGTCCAGGGTGTGCACGGCCTCGGCGAAGATGGCATCCGCGCCCGCTTCCACACAGGCGTTAGCCCGTTCAATGGCCGCATCAAGTCCCTCTTTCTGGAAGGCATCGGTGCGGGCAATGAGATAGAAATCAGGATCAATCTTGGCATCTGCGGCGGCTTTAATGCGGTCGACCATCTCCTGCTGGGAAACAATCGCTTTATTGGGGCGGTGACCACAGCGCTTTTGCGCTACCTGGTCTTCCATATGAACCGCCGCCACGCCAGCGCGCTGCATCTCTTTGACGGTGCGAGCAATATTGAAAGCGCCGCCCCAACCGGTATCGATATCCACCAGTAGCGGCAGCTCGGTGGCGCCGCAGATACGATGAGCATCCTCCACCACATCGTTCATGGTGGTCATGCCCAGATCCGGCAAGCCGAACGAGGCATTCGCCACACCGCCACCGGAGAGGTAAATGGCCTGATGGCCCACTTTATCGGCCATTAGCGCAGTGTAGGCATTGATAGTGCCTAAAATGGGCAGCGGGCGGTTAGCCTCAAGCGCGGCCCGAAAGCGGGCGCCGGGAGTCATCTGGGACATGGGGCGTTTCTCCTGTTGATCTGGCGGAGCTTTGGATAAGCTCTTTATAAGTTCTGGTTTAGCTACTTTTTAGTTATGTTCTAGCGTTGTGATTTAGATACTGACTGTTCGAGAGCCTCGGCGTAGCGATCGGCCACATTGGCTCGAGAGGCGCTGACATGACGGCGCATCAAAAGCTCGGCCAGCTCCGCATCACCCGCCTCAATGGCATCGACAATGCGGTGGTGCTCCACAAAAGCGCGCTGAGGCCGGGTGCCACTGGCACTAAACTGGGTCCGGTAGAGGCGCACAAGATAGTAAAGGTCGTCGCAGAGCAGGTTCATTAGCATCTTGTTGTGGCTGCCCTGCACGATGCAGTAATGAAAATCGAGATCGCCTTCGCGCTGGTAGTAAGCTTCGCCACGCTTTAAGTCCGCCTGGCCTTCGTGTAGCGCCAGCACATCGCGCAGGCCCTGAACCTCTTCCGGCGTCATATTTTCTGCGGCCAGCCGGGCGGCCATGCTTTCCAGGGCTTCGCGCAGATCAAACAGCTCTAGCAGCTCTTTCATTGAGAGCTGGACAACACGGGCGCCCACATGAGGAACGCGCTCAATCAGGCGGTGCGCTTCCAGACGCCGCATTGCCTCGCGCAGTGGCCCCCGTGATATGCCGTAGGTTTTAGACAATCCCGGTTCGGTGATTTTACTGCCAGGGGCCAGTTCGCCGCGGACGATGGCATCCTGGAGCTGATTAAATACCCGCTCGGCGAGCGTGCGCACTTCTGAAGAATTCGATTCAGACGAACTTTCCGTGGCGTTTAATAAGGAAGTAGCGAGAGGAGCCATAATTAATTGTCGACAATTGAAAAGTACACAGACTCTAGCGCGTGCCAATTAAACCGTCAACTAACCTTGTTAGCCGATTTTATACCCCTTTCGTTGTATTAGCAGGTGCAACAAAACCCTTGCTGTCAACAATCAAGTCATTATTGTGCGTAAAACTATCGATAAGGCCCTGCGTGAGAAAGGCGTCGAAGCCGTGCACTGGTGTCATCGTCTACGCCCCTCTAAAATAGCTCGCCCTTTACTGGCTAGGCGTTTGCTTAATGATCAAGGCGTTGACGATATCTGCCCTGCCCTACTCACCCGATCCATTGGGGATATTCGCCTGCCTGCGTGAAAGGCCCGGCGCGGTGCTACTCGATAGCGGCCGCCCTATCGCCACCGGTCGCTTTGATATTATCAGTAGCGACCCACTCGCGACGTTGGAAGTTACTCATCATGGCGAGACCAATGTCGTGTCGGATCAACTTAGCCCCCCGGCACACTTGGTCAACGATGTGTTTGGTCTTCAGCAGTGGCTACTGGATCAATTAGACACCTTTGATGAGTGCAGCGACCTACCTTTTCTCGGCGGGCTGATTGGCTACTGGGGTTACGATTTAGGCCGCAAAAGCTTATCAATCCCAAGTCGACAGGCGAGCCCGGCACCACTACCGCAAGCCCGTTTGGGGCTTTACGACTGGTGTATTACGCTCGACCACGTGACCCAACAGGCGTGGTTAATCGCCTCACCAGAGCGCCGTGAGCAGGTGGAGAGCTGGCTGACTCAGACGCCAACGCCGACTAAATCCTTTACCCTAACGGGTGCCTTTAAGGCCGAGCTTAGCCACGCCCAATACGTGACGCGCTTTAACGCCGTACAACGCTATATTCGGGCGGGTGACTGCTATCAAATCAACCTGGCCCAGCGTTTTTATGCCGACTACCAGGGGGATGAGTGGCAGGCGTATCTACAGTTGCGAAAAGCCACCCCCACGCCCTATTCAGGCTTCATGGCCTGGGATGACAAGGCCGTGCTCTCGCTTTCACCCGAACGGTTTATTCAGTGCCGCAACCGCGAAGTCGAAACCCGTCCAATTAAAGGCACCCGCCCGCGCGGCGCAACGCTTGAAGAGGATCAGGCGCTGGCTGAGCAGCTAATAAGCAGTACTAAAGACCGCGCTGAGAATGTGATGATTGTCGATCTGCTGCGCAATGACCTGGGCCGCGTCTGCCAGCCGGGGTCCATTCGCGTACCGCAGCTATGCCACTTAGAGAGCTACCCCAACGTGCACCACTTGGTTAGCGTAGTGCAGGGGACCCTGGCTGAACACTACACCCCGCTAGCACTACTTAAGGCGGCGTTTCCCGGCGGCTCCATTACCGGCGCACCCAAGATTCGTGCGATGCAGATTATCGATGAACTGGAGCCCTGCCAACGCAGCGTGTATTGCGGCAGCCTTGGCTATGTGGATGTACGCGGCAGCATGGATACCTCCATCGCTATTCGCACCATGGTGGCCGAGGCGGGAAAACTGCATGTATGGGGCGGCGGGGGCTTGGTGGCTGACTCCCAAGCGGAGGAAGAGTACACCGAGACGCTGGATAAAATCCGCCACTTAATTGGCGCTTTGGAATAAGCAGCGCGAGCTCTATATCAAAAAGGAATATAAAAGCCAAACTAAACGGTATTGGGGCTTGCTGCCTCCTGTTTGGTAGCCTAGTCAGTATTATTTAACTCTCGATATTTAACTCTCGATTAGGAGGCAGCATGCCCTCAGAGCTTGAAGCGGTTAACAGAGATTTCGCCAACAATCCTCAAGGGTTGGTTGAGTGGGCACTGGCTCAGGGCGCCCGACCTATTTGCACCACCAACTTTCGCCCCTTTGAAGCGGTGATTTTGCATATGGTCACCCAGGTGCGCCCGGATATTCCCATTGTATGGATGGACAGCGGCTACAATACTGAGGCGACCTATCAATTTGCTGATGAGGTCATTAAACAGCTCAATCTCAATCTGGTGAGCTTTATCCCCCAGCGCACCCGCGCCCATCGTGAAGCGCTGGAAGGCCCCATGCCCGGTATCGACGACCCGCGCCACGCGGCCTTTACCCAGGAAGTCAAAATCGAGCCCTTTGAGCGCGCGCTGCGTGAAATGCAGCCCGACGTATGGTTTACCGCGCTGCGCGCCGAAGACACCGCGGAGCGGGCCAAAATGCAGCCGGTTAGCCGCAACAGCGACGGCCTATTGAAAGTTGCTCCGCTGCTGCAGTGGAGTGCCAAAGATATGTACCAGTACCTACAGGCGCATAATCTGCCCAACAACTTCGACTACTTCGACCCCACCAAGGTGGAAGAGAAGCGCGAATGCGGGCTGCATTTACAGCACTGATTCACACAGCAGATTAATACTCAGGCAGGTCTAAGTCATCGAATAGAGACTGTTCATGACGCGGGCCTGCCATTAGCGCTTCCTCTACCCGGTCGCGGGTTAAATGAGGCGCAAAACGCTCTAAAAAATCATACATATAGCCGCGCATAAAAGTGCCACGACGAATACCGATCTTGGTCGTAGAGCTAGCAAACAAGTGGCTAGCATCGAGCGCTACCAAATCATCATCAAGCGCCTCATCCACGGCCATATGCGCCACAATGCCAACCCCCATGCCCAACCGCACGTAGGTTTTGATCACGTCAGCATCGGCGGCGGTCAGCACCACATTGGGCGTTAGGCCCTTGGCTTTAAAGGCATCGTCTAACTGCGAGCGGCCGGTAAATCCAAACACATAGGTCACTAGCGGATGTTCAGCGAGCGCCTCTAGGGTCAGCGGGCCGTTATGGGTTGCCAAAGCATGCCCCTTAGGCACCAATACGCAGCGGTTCCAGCGATAGCACGGCAACAGCACTAAATCGGTAAATAGTTCTAGCGATTCGGTCGCAATAGCGAAATCTGCCTGACCTTCACTGACCATCTGCGCGATCTGCTTAGGCGTACCCTGCTGCATATGCAGCGCCACATCGGGGTATTTCAGCGTAAATTCGCTGATAATGGGCGGCAGCGCGTAGCGAGCTTGAGTATGGGTCGTCGCAATGGCTAGGCTACCGCGGCGCTCGTCGCTATGCTCCTGGGCCACCTGTTTGATGTTTTCGGTGAGGCGCAGAACCTGCCCGGCCAGGTCAATAATCGACTGACCGCCCGGTGTAACCCGCGTCAGGTGCTTGCCGCTGCGGGCAAAAATCTCGACGCCAAGCTCATCTTCCAACAACCGTATCTGTTTGGAGATCCCTGGCTGTGAGGTAAATAGACTTTGCGCTGTGGCTGAGACGTTTAGGTTATGTCGATTGACTTCCCAGATATAGCGTAGCTGTTGTAGCTTCATATCCTCACCTTATTTATTCTCTAAACAGATCTATGTAGACCGTACCTATCAACAAACCCTACCAACAAACCCTAACAACACATTCAACCAACACCCTAAAATGCTACTGCTCATCGCATCTGAGAGGTTGTGTTGTCGATTCGGCACTCTACAGCACCATATAGAATAAAAAACACCAAAATAATACTTTTATATTATAAAAAATATGTGCTATCGGCACCCTTTAATTTCTGCTATTTAGTTAACTCACTATGCAGGAAATTTGCCAGCAACCTTCGCGCCCGCTAACATCTGCCCACGCTTATCGCGATAGTCACGTGGCGTGGTGAAAGAGCGCCGATTGATCGCGTAATGACCGTTGCTCCATTTGAGGCAACGAAACAGCAAGAGCAACGCAAACGGAGAAGCAAATGGCTAATAATGTTGATGTCACCAACGCCAATTTTGAGCAAGAAGTCCTCAACGCTGAACAGCCTGTGCTAATGAAATTCTGGGCGCCCTGGTGTGGCCCGTGCAAGGTCATGGCCCCGGTTGTGGATGAAGTAGCTGCAGAACGTCAGGAGAGCCTGAAAGTGGTTAGCGTTAATGTCGACGACGCGCCTGAAATTGCGGCTGAGCAAGGCGTGCGCGGTGTACCTACCGTGATGCTGTTTAAATCCGGCACCAAAGTCGCTTCACTGGTTGGCGCGCAATCTAAATCACAACTGACGCAGTTCATCGAACAAAACGCTTGATGAATGTGCCTGCGTAAAACTACCGCCGACCCTGTCGGCGGTAGCTGTCCTGCTAACCAGTTCGATTACTACTCAGTCCACTTCTTTCGCCTTATCGTTTCCAGGGCGGCAAGCTTGCATCACTCGCCCGATCATCTTTAACACGACGTTTCCCTGGCCCTAGCAGTCGAGCAATCCAACGGGTTTGTGGGTGACTATCGAGAGCAATCTTAAGCGTCATTGTCAGCACCACCGACAGCAGCATCCCCGCCGCACCAAAAATCCACCCCCATACCACCAGCGATAAAAACGCCACAAAGGTAGAAAGCCCAAGCGCCTGCCCCATTACCCGCGGTTCGATCAAATTGCCGAGCACAAAGTTGATCACCAGATAAGCGGAAGCCAGCAGCAGTGCCTGAAAGGCGCCGCCATCCTGGGAGACCAACAGCAATAGCACGGGAGGAATGGCAGCAATGGCTGAGCCGATATTGGGGATAAAGTTGAGGGCAAACGCCAACACGCCCCATAGCAGCGGAAAATCAACCCCAACGACCATGCAAGAAAGCCAAACCAACGCGCCCGTTGCCAGGCTGATAACCGTCTTAACAGCCAAATAGCGCTTCAGCGTTAAGCTGAACTCACTAAAGCGTTTCAAGCTAGGCGCAGGATTTTCCAAGGCACGGGAAATTTTGTCGCGCACATTGAGGGTTTCAAACAGCATAAAGATGACCAGTAACCCGACAATGATGCTCTGCATAAAGAGGTTACCAAGCTGGCTCAATACCTCTGGCATCCAGGAGCCTTCATCATCCATCTCAAACAGCGAGTTGATCTGATCGGGATTAATCGCTAACCCTCGTGAAGAGAGCGCATTAAGCAAGTTCCAGTACTGTTCATATAGCCGCGACTCGATTTCCGGCAACGCCGTCACAAAGGTACTAAAGCTGTTGACCACCAGCAGGCCAATAAGCGATAAAAACCCCAGTAACACCATCAAGGTTAGAAAGGCCGACACCCGCATACTTAAGCCACAGCGATGCAGCCACTGCACAGGTGAGGTGCACACTACCGCAATAAATATCGCCAGTAACAGCGGCACGAGTAGATCAGCGCCTACTTTCATGCCCGCAATAATCACGACCAAGGCGGCGAGCGCCAAGGTTGCATGGAGCGGTATACTGCGGTAATCCTCATCCGATAATTTCGGCATAATCCATCCTTAGCTTGCTGTCAGTGTATAATGGCTGCATACGGCATATTGCACAAACCATGCAAATAATAAGCAACTGTTTTGCGTTCACTCTTCCCTGCTGAACTTTCTTTTCCACTGCGCTTCCAAGCTCCGTCTGCCCTAACTTCTTGAAACAGCTTTTGTAAAACCGGGTATTAACTTAGCGGCACGATTGTCCGCTCATTAAGGAAGCCATCTATGCAAGCAATATCACCTATCTCTACGCGGCTGCGCTCTCAATTTCTAGGCTACGGTCTGCTTGGCAGTGCCCTGCTGGCACTCCTAAGCGCGCCTTTAGCACACGCTTCACCGCCCACTCCGCCACAGCCCAGCCTACATGTTCAAGCACAGTCATGGGTGGAGGTAGAGCCTGACAAAGCCACTTTAAATGCACGGCTATGGGAGAACACTCCCGCTCTTTCCACCTTGGAAGAGAGCGATAGTAGCGCACTTAGCGATGCCCGCGAGCGTTTGGAGAGCCGCGCCAGCGAATTAATCGAACAGATGGAAGCCACCGGCCTTGAACGCAACGCTATTAATGCGGGCTCGCTGAATGTCTATCCTGAACATGTTCAAGGGCCCCGCAATGAAGACGGTGAGCATGAAACCCTGCAGCGCACGCGCCTTGAGCGCCCAATCACCGTCGAACTAACCGACCTGGATCAGTTAAGCCAAGTATTAGACGCGCTAATAGCCGCCGGTGTTAACTCACTGGACGGTGTTCAGTTTGACCTGCAAGACCGTGATGCAGCTACCGACGAAGCACTGGTTAAAGCGCTAGAGAAAGCGCAACACAAGGCCAATTTGATGGCCGACAGCTTAGATGCCGAGCTTGACCATGTGCAGCGCATTGAAGAGACCCAATCGCCTATTTTCCAACCACGCATGATGGCAATGCGGGCAGAAAGCGATTCTGCTGCCAACCAATCGGGTGCCGCCAGTGATTACAGCCCCGGCACCATTCGTATTGATGCCGGGGTTAGCGTTGAGTGGGCGCTTAAAGGGCCAGACGCTCCACGCCGCCCAGATAGCGACGTAGCGGCTCAGGAATAGTTACCGAGCCATCCGCCTGCTGGTGGTTTTCAAGCACCGCCAGCAGGCAACGACCAACCGCCAGCCCTGAACCGTTCAGCGTATGCAGCAACTGCGGCTTTTTTGAATCCGGATGGCGATACCGCGCTTGCATACGCCGGGCCTGGAAATCTTCGCAGTTAGAGACCGACGAGATTTCCCGGTAAGTCTCCTGGCTGGGCAGCCAGACTTCCAAGTCATAAGTCTTCGTGGCCCCAAAGCCCATATCCCCAGTGCAAAGCGTTACTACGCGATACGGCAACTCCAGCGCCTGCAGGATCGCCTCCGCATGGCCGCGCATCTCTTCCAGCGCTGCGTAGCTCGTCTCCGGCTCTACGATCTGTACCATTTCGACTTTATCGAACTGGTGCTGACGGATCATGCCACGGGTATCGCGCCCGTGGGAGCCCGCCTCACTGCGGAAACACGGCGTATGGGCGGTCAGCTTCATCGGCAGCGCCGCCTGCTCGACAATTTCATCGCGCACAAAATTGGTCAGCGGCACTTCTGAAGTGGGAATCAGGTGGTATTCGCGCTCATCGTCTAGCCTAAACAGATCTTCGCCAAACTTCGGCAGTTGGCCGGTGCCCATAAGCGAATCACGGTTGACCATATACGGCACGTAGCACTCTTCATAACCGTGCTGCTCGGTTTGGGTATCCAGCATAAATTGCGCCAGCGCCCGGTGCAGGCGCGCGATCGGCCCACGCATGACCGCAAAGCGAGCACCGGTGATTTTAGCCGCCAGCTCAAAATCGAGATAGCCCGACTTCTTACCCAGATCAACGTGATCCAGCACCTTGAAATCAAACGCCCGCGGCGTGCCCCAACGGTGTAGTTCAACGTTATCGTCTTCGCTTTTGCCTTCCGGCACGCTTTCGTGGGGCAGGTTGGGAATACCGCTAATGGCGTCGTCCCACTCTTCCTGCACCTCGGCCAATTCTTTCTTGGCTTTATCCAGGCGATCGCCTAAATCGCTGACTTCATCTAGCAGCGGCTGAATATCTTCACCGTTAGCCTTGGCCTTGCCAATTGCTTTGGAGCGCATATTACGCTCGTTTTGCAGCTGCTCGGTTTGCGTTTGCAGCTCGCGGCGACGCGACTCCAGCGCCTGTAGCCCCGCCTTATCAAGCACAAAGCCCCGGCGGGCCAGTTGATGAGCAACCGTGTCAAGATCACCGCGCAGCAGTTTCGGATCGAGCATGAATCCTGTCCCTTGGCCTGAAAACAATAAGAGCAACGCGCCAATGCGCGTGCGAAAAAAGAACTATTGTAGGCAAAAGCGCGGCGGGGGGCTATGGGCGGTGCCACGCAGCACTTGCTTAGCAGTATTAAAGGTTAGATGAGTAAGATATTTTGTAGCGCCACTAACCGAGTAGCGCGTGGTAAGCCGAAGGCGCACCCGCGGATGCAGCGCAAAGCGCTGCTTGGAAGTTTGCAGCAACGTTTATAACTTCACTGAAATATCTTGGATATCTATTCTTGTGCTAACATCTGTACACACGCATTGGCTTGGATCTCACCATGGACACCAGAATTCAGTTTCGTGTTGACGAGGAAACAAAACGCTTAAGCCAACAAATGGCCGAAAGCCAAGGGCGCACATTGAGTGATGCCTGCCGGGAATTTACCGAGCAACTGGCTGAGCAACAGCGCAAGGTGCTATCTCACGATGCATGGTTGACACAGCAAGTTAACCAAGCGTTTGAGAAATATGATGAGGGAAAGGCTTCCTTTATTGATCATGATAGCGCGAAAGCCCATATGGCTGAGCGCAAAGCTAAAATCCGCCATCAAGATACGCCATGATTTTTTGGGAAGAAGAGTCCCTTAATGATCGTGAGGTGATCTTCGAGTTTCTTTACGAGTTTAACCCTTTAGTGGCGGAGAGAACTGATGACATGATCGAAGCTAAAGCTGAAAACCTACTCGAGCAACCGATTATGGGTGTGCAAAGAGAGGGTATTCCAGGCAGATTGCTTATCGTCCCTGAGGTATCGCTGATTATTTCCTACTGGGTCGATGGCCCTACTATTCGCATCATGCGAGTGCTTCATCAGAAACAGAAATTTCCATGCTTAAAGTGAAATTGTCGTCCTTTCCCCCTCCTCTATCAGCCCCCACAGTCACGACACCACTGCTACCAACGTAACCCTCTGGTACCAGTCCCAGCTGGTCTTAATCGCCAAAAGTGATAGAGTGCCCGCCGATTCGACTGGCGAATCGCTGAATAATAGTTTTTCACACTTTTGGACAGGAGAAAGGCAGTGCAGGAAAAAGCACAGCAAGGAAAGTTTGCCTGGTGGCGACGAATTGCCCTATGGAAGAAGATTCTCGCGGGCTTGGCGCTGGGTATTTTGGCAGGTGCGCTGCTAGGCGACACCGCCAGCGTGTTTAAGCCGCTTGGCGATATTTTTATTAACGCCATTATGATGCTGATTGTGCCACTGGTATTTTCCACCTTGGTGGTGGGTATTACCTCCATGCGCGACCCACAGAAGATGGGCCGTATCGGCGCACGTACGATTACGCTCTATTTGATTACTACCGCCTTTGCCATAAGTATCGGCCTGCTGCTCTCCACCCTGCTACAGCCGGGCGTGGGTGTAGATTTAAGCTTCGACTCTGAAGTGGCCGCTAACGAAGCGCCATCGCTGATCTCTATTCTGGTTAACTTAGTGCCGCGTAACCCGTTGGACGCCCTGGCCAACGGCAACATTATGCAGATCATTGTGTTTGCCATTGGCCTGGGTATTTCGCTGACGCTGATTGGCGATAAAGGCGAGCCGGTCATGAAGGTGTTCGATAGCTTTGCCGAGGCGATGTACAAGCTCACCGGCATTGTGATGGCCTTCGCCCCGTTCGGGGTATTTGGCTTAATCGCCCACGTCTCGGGCCAGTACGGCTTAGAGATACTGCTACCACTGGCCAAACTGATTGGCGTGGCCTACCTGGCCAGTATCCTGCACGTACTAGTGATCTACTCAGGCTTTATCTCGCTACTGGGTCGGCTAAATCCAATGCGCTATTTGCAGGGCAGCCTGGACGCTATTGTGGTGGCCTTCTCGTCCGCCTCCTCTGCGGGCACCCTGCCGGTCTCTATCCGCTGTGCGCAGAAGAACCTTGGCGTTTCTGAAGGGGTTTCTGGGTTTGTACTGCCCGTGGGCGCCACCATCAATATGGATGGCACCGCGCTTTATCAGGGCGTAGTGGTGCTATTTATTGCCCAAATGACCGGCACAGATTTGAGCATGATGGATTACGGCATGATTGTTGCCACCGGCACGCTGGCCTCCATTGGCACAGCGGGCGTACCGGGCGCGGGCTTGATTATGCTCTCGATTGTCATGGCACAGGTCGGCCTACCGCTGGAAGCCATCGCCGTGGTCGCAGGGATTGACCGTATTCTTGATATGGCACGCACCAGCGTCAACGTCGCCGGTGATTTAATGGTGACAACCCTGGTGGGTAAAAGCGAGGGTGAACTTAACGAAGAAATCTACAACCGCCGCTAATTTTTGACGCTAGCGTTTATAGCGTATGAAAACGCGTCCGCTGTGATTAGCAGCGGACGCGACGCTTCCTCTTTTCATAATCGCCCCACCTATACAGCAGTTGTGATTCGTGCGGTTTCTCGGCAACCTAGTCTCTATTGTCGACCACTTTCCAGCCGAGCACCGCTGCCATGCCTACCGCTTTTGATAAAACGCTTGCCGCCATCGATGCCCTGCATGCCGAGGATCCACGTTCCACCACCCTCGACGATGACACATCAATGCCCCAGGAACTGGCCTATGCTCAGCGCATGAGTGGGTGGCTAGACCATGTGCATGACGCACCGGATGAAGTGCTTCGATTAGCCGTTCGGGCCCAGCACTTGCAGCGCTGGCTGGTACCGCGGGAAGAGTATCCTGAAGGACGCGTGGGCTATTTAACTTGGCGGCGTGACCAGGGCAAGCGCGCGGGCGAGACGACCGCTCAGCTAATGCGCGATGCTGGCTACAGTGACGAAGACGCCGACCGAGCCGCGAAAATTATTGGTAAAAAAGGTCTGGGCCGCGACGCCGATGTGCAGGCACTGGAAGATTGCGCCTGCTTGGTATTCTTAGAAAACTACTTTGCCGACTTCTCGCGCAAAATTGAGCACGACCATATGGTGCGAATCGTGCAGATGACCTGGCGCAAAATGTCACCCCGCGCCCACGAGCTGGCCCTTACACTGCCAATGTCTGACGCCTCATTAGCACTGGTAAAAGAGGCCCTGGGGGCGGAGTAAGGTGTAAAGTAAAGCGCTACCTTGAGATGCAGCCGGGCAGCCGCTGCGGTAAAGTAGCCGTCTTATTTTTTTGCGCCCACGGCACTGACGGCTTGATCAACTATGATTGCATCCTTGGATACGCGTACCGCCCCGTTTGAACGTTTGGGTAAAGATTACGTGCGATTTCTACAAGCCCTCAAAACGCGGGGTTTTGAGGGTGAAATCGCTCCCGACTACGCCAACCGTACGGTGCTGGCGACGGATAACTCAATTTATCAACGCCTGCCCCAGGCGGCGGTCTACCCCAAGCACGCAGAAGATATTGAGCGCCTGACCCGGCTGGCCGCGCAAACCACCCATCGTGGCATTGTATTAACGCCCCGCGGCGGCGGTACCGGCACCAACGGCCAGTCGCTCACCGATGGTATCGTGGTGGACGTTTCCCGCCATATGAATCACATCATTGAGATCGATGTTGAGAACCGCCGGGTGCGCGTTCAGGCCGGGGTGATCAAGGATCAGCTCAACGCGGCACTCAAACCCCATGGGCTTTTTTTTGCCCCAGAGCTCTCCACCTCTAATCGCGCCACCATTGGCGGCATGATTTCCACCGATGCCAGCGGCCAGGGTAGCTGTGAATATGGCAAAACCCGCGACCATGTGCTGGAACTCGATACCATTCTGATTGGCGGAAAGCACCTACACAGCCGCGCATTAACACAGGATGAAGAGCTGGCTGAGCGCCAGCAGGAAGGCGTACTGGGGCGCGTACATTCCACCGCCGCCGAGATTATCGACCAGCAGCGTGACTTGATTGCGGCCAAGTTCC
This sequence comes from Halomonas sp. AOP13-D3-9, assembly GCF_052379125.1. Lineage (NCBI taxonomy): Bacteria > Pseudomonadati > Pseudomonadota > Gammaproteobacteria > Oceanospirillales > Halomonadaceae > Halomonas > Halomonas sp. AOP13-D3-9. Next base: position 80,421 of record NZ_JBQSYH010000006.1, read on the forward strand.
CCCCGCTCAACCGCTGTTTAACCGGCTACGACTTAGCCCACCTGCGCGATGGCGAAGGTCAGCTGAATCTCAATAGCCTGCTGTGCGGCTCGGAAGGCTCACTGGGCTTTTTGAACGAAGCGGTGTTGAACGTGCTGCCGATTCCCAAGCACTCAACGCTGGTCAATGTGCGCTATACCAGCTTTATGGATGCGTTACGGGATGCCAAAGCGTTAAAAGCCAGTGCCGCGCTGCCTACCTCCATCGAGACCGTCGATGACACCGTGCTGCAACTGGCCATGGAAGACTTTGTCTGGGACAGCGTTGCCGAGTTTTTCCCGGCCACCGGAAGTACGCCGATTCGCGGCATTAACCTGATCGAGTTTAATGATAACGATGAGAGCGCTCTCGCTGAGCGCGTGCGCGACTTCACCGAACACCTTACCCAAGACGCCACCGTCGAGCGGCTGGGCTATACCCTGGCCGAAGGGCGTGGGCAGATTCAAAAAGTCTACGCCATGCGCAAACGTTCAGTGGGCTTGCTTGGCAACGTGCAGGGCGAGAAGCGACCCATTGCCTTTGTGGAAGACACCGCCGTACCGCCAGAGCATCTAGCCGATTTTATCGCCGAGTTCCGCGCGGCGCTGGATGCTCGTGGGCTCTCCTACGGCATGTTTGGTCATGTGGATGCGGGGGTACTGCACGTGCGCCCCGCGATCGATATGAAAGACCCTGAGCAGGAAAAACTGATTCGAGCGGTGTCCGATGAAGTGGCCGCGCTTACCCAGAAATATGGTGGCCTGCTGTGGGGCGAGCACGGTAAAGGCGTGCGCTCTGAGTATGCGCCCAAGTTCTTTGGCGAACTCTACCCCAGCCTACAGCGAGTAAAAGCGGCTTTTGACCCCTACAACCAGCTTAACCCTGGCAAGATTGCCTCACCCGCTGAAAGCGTCGAGCTCATCGCCAAGGATAGTGACCCCGATTTGTTGACGGTCGATGGCGTGCCCATGCGCGGCCAGCTCGACCGCACGATCGACGAACGCGCCTGGCAGGCCTACGATGCCGCGGTGTACTGCAACGGCAACGGCGCCTGCTACAACTATGATGTTGATGACCCCATGTGCCCCTCCTGGAAGGCCACGCGAGATCGCCGCCACTCGCCCAAAGGTCGTGCCAGCCTGATCCGCGAATGGCTGCGCCTGCAGACCCAGGCGGGCATCGATGTGGTTGAGGAGTCGCGTAAGAAAAAAGCCGAAGGCGGCTGGGGCTTTATTAAGAGCTTTCCGCTGCGGGTGGCGAATACCCTAAGCCGCAAGCAGCACCACGACTACTCCCACGAGGTTTACGACGCTATGGCGGGTTGCCTTGCGTGTAAATCCTGCGCGGGTCAGTGCCCGATCAAGGTCAATGTCCCCCAGTTCCGTTCGCAGTTCTTGGAGGTCTACCACGGCCGCTACCTGCGCCCGATTCGCGACTACGTGATTGGCGGCACTGAGTTTATGCTGCCCACCCTGGCCAAGGCCGCACCGCTGTATAACGCAGTAATCGGCCAGGGCTGGGTTGAAAAGCTGATGCGCAGCACCCTGGGCATGAGTGATTCACCCGCCCTCTCTCGCGCCAGCGTGAAGAAACAGATGAAGGCCTGGGGCATCGCTGAAGCAACACCGCTCTCACTGGCGCTGTTAACCGAACAGCAGCGCGCTAATAGTGTGATTCTTGTTCAGGACGCCTTTACTACTCACTTTGAAGCCAAGCTGGTGATGGACGTGGTGGAGCTACTATCGCGTCTAAATCTACGCGTGTTCGTGATGCCCTTCTCCGCGAACGGCAAACCGCTCCAGGTGCAGGGCTTCTTGGGCGCCTTCGAGCGCACCGCCGCCAAGCAGGCCGAGCGGCTACGTACCCTCGCCCGCTTTGATATCCCTCTGGTTGGCATCGACCCAGCAATGACGCTCACCTATCGTCAGGAGTACGTAAAAACGTTAGGCGAAGACGCCGTGCCGGAAGTGCTGATGCTGCAGGAGTGGCTGACGACGCGCATCAATACCCTCGCGCCCAATCAGCTTAAGCTCACCGATCCAGGCTTTAAGCTGCTCTCCCACTGCACCGAGAAGACCAACGCGCCGGGCAGCCCCAAAGCATGGCAGCAGGTATTTGCCGCCTTTGGTTTAGAGCTTGAACTGATGGCCAGTGGCTGCTGCGGTATGTCCGGCACCTACGGCCATGAAACCCGTAACGCCGCTACGTCCAAAACTATCTACGCCCAGTCGTGGCAGCCCCAAGTGGAAGCCGAAAACAACGCAGGCAAGTTGCTGGCCACGGGCTATTCCTGCCGCAGCCAGGTAAAGCGATACTCTGAACAAGTTCTGCCACACCCTTTGCAGGCGTTACTCATTGCCCTAAAGCGCAGCTAAAATTTGTACAAACAATAAACCTTGTATAACGTTGAGGGAGCTAACGGCGTGCAGTGCAAAAAGCTGTCACGCTGTTCATTGGCTGTTATTTCTCAGGAGCTGCCTTGTTGTCCCTACTCCCCTATCTAGTTCGCCTAGGCGCAGGCACTGTTCTAACCCTGAGCCTAGCATCCCTCGCTACCGCTCAGGAAAACCGTGTTGAGACCCAAGTGGTGGCTGACTCTACGCGGATAGAGGTGTTGCCGCTCACCGGCAGCGTTAGCGCCCCGCAAACCTCATTACTATCGAGCGCTGAAGCTGGCCAAGTCAGCGAGCTAACGGTTGAGATGGGCGACACCGTCACTCAGGGCCAGCCGCTGCTCTCCTTGGATACCCGCGACATTACTCTAGAAAGCCAGCGCGCCCGCGCGGACTTATCCCAAGCAGAAGTGGATCGTGATGAAGCCCAGCGCTTGGTCAGCGAAGCCAACCAGCTCTCAGCACAAAATTTTGCCGCCAGCGAGCGCCGCCAGCGTGAAAGCGCTTTAGCGGCGGCCCAGGCCACCCTTGAAGCGCGCCGAGCCGACTACGCATTGGCCCAACTACAGCTTGAGCGTCACCAGATACGCGCTCCTTTTGACGGCATGGTTACCCAACGGGAGAGCAATATCGGTGAGTGGGTCAACCCTGGCGATACGCTGCTCACCTTGGTCGATTTAGCTACCCTTCGCTTGGATTTCCCGGTGCCACTCTCTGCCTACCAGCGCTTCGAAGGCTCTCAACTAGAGGTCCGCTTAGAAGGCAGTGATCAATGGCTCCCGGCGCGCACCCTCGCGCGTATTCCCCTCGATGCCAGCTCAAGGCAGTTTCTGCTGCGTGCGGCACCTGAAACGCCACTTGAAATGCTGCCGGGGATGGCCGTGGAAGGACGTTTGCAACTTAACGGCGAAAGCGGGCCCAGCGTGCCGCGGGATGCACTCATTCGCCGCCCGGATGGCAGCGTTAGCGTTTGGCTCGCCCGCCAAACCGGTGATACTTGGCAGGCGTTTGAGCAGCGGGTTGAGATCGGCAGTAGCTACCAGGGAGAGGTCGCCGTCAATGAGGGTCTATCAGCGGGAGACCGCGTTATCGTCGTTGGTAATGAGCGGCTTGAAGAGGGGCAAAACGTGTCCCTGAACGACGACTAAAGGAGCGATACCCGCGTATGTTTGCCGCCATTATTCGTCACGGCATCTTGGTCAGCGTTATTACGCTGATTCTGCTGATTCTGGGTATCGCTGCCATCTGGCGTATTCCGGTACAGATGATTCCCGATCTGGAAACCCGTGTCGTGGGTATTGAAACCCAATGGCCGGGGGCGACGCCACAGGATATTGAAAAGGATATCTTGATCGAGCAGGAGGAGTTCCTGCGTAATGTGCCCAACCTACAGCGCATGGAATCCACCGCCAGCAGCGGCAGCGCCGAAATCGAGCTGGAGTTCCCGTTTGGTGTCGATCTCACCGAAACCTTGATTCGGGTTAATAACGCGCTGAGCCAGGTTCCCTCCTACCCCAACAATGTCGACCAGCCGCGCATTGTCGCTAACTCTTTTTCCGCTAACGCCTTTATGTACTTTAACGTTGGCCCACGGGAAGGCAACCCGCGCCAGCTCGATATGCCAGCCATGCGCGATTACCTGGAAGATAACGTCCGCCCGCGCCTGGAGAGCGTTGCGGGCGTCTCGGAAGTCACGGTTTCCGGGGGCGCAGAGCGGCAAATGCAGTTGTTGATTAATCCCGAGACACTGGCTGCCCGCGAGTTGAGCATTAGCGATATACAGGCAGCCCTGCAGGCCCGCAACCAGGATGTCTCTGGCGGTAATTTAGAGAGCGGCAAGCGTCGTTATCTGCTGCGTACCGTGGGGCGTTTCGAAGATGTCGAAAGCCTTGAAGCGCTGATTCTCGCCCGCGAAGGTGACGCAGTCACCCGGCTAAGCGATGTGGCTGAGGTGCGCCAATCCTATGCCGAACTCACTTCTCGCGCTTACAGCTCGGACGGTCAGCCGGTATTGAGTGTGCAGGTGCGCCGGGAACCGGGCGCCAATGTGATAGACATCAAAAGCGCCATGCTCGACGAAGTCGCGGCGCTTAATGAAGGCTTGCTAGCCGAGCAGGGCATGCGCATGACGCTCTCCAGCGACGACGTGCGCTACGTGGAGTCATCGATTGCCAATGTCTGGGTCAACCTTGGGCTGGGGGCGTTGTTTGCCACTCTGGTGATGTACGCCTTCCTGCGCTCTGCTCGCGCCACCATGGCCGGGGTTATCGGCATCCCTATCTGCACCATCGCCGCCTTTTTAGGCCTGCTGCTAGCGGGCCGCACGCTCAACGTCATTTCGCTGGCAGGTGTCGCTTTCGCCATTGGCATGACCATTGATAACACCATCGTGGTACTGGAGAGCATCGAGACCCAGCGCCGCCGTGGGCTCGCGCGTTTTGAAGCCGCTTTGGAGGGCGTTAAGCAAGTATGGCCCGCGGTGCTGGCCTCAACCCTCACGACTATTTTAGTCTTTGTGCCGATCTTCTTTATTCAGCAGGAAGCCGGGCAGCTCTACTCCGATATTGCGGTGGCCATCTCAACCTCGATTATTGTCTCGATGGTAGTGGCAATTACCGTGATCCCCACCCTGGGTGCGCATATCGATTTTCGCGGCAAAGAGAGCGCATCAACCTCATCACCACGATGGGTACGCAGCTGTTTATGGGTGGTTGATGGCATGATCCGCACGGCTTCACGGCGCTTTCTTGCCATCGTGCTGGGCGTTGTGGGAGGTATCGGCATTTTTGTTTGGCTAACACCCCCGGCGGAGTACCTGCCCGAAGGCGAAGAGGCCAAAACCTTTGCTAGCATGAACGCCCCGGCAAGTTACAATCTGGCTACCATGGATGCCATTGCCCAAACCCTGCAGCGTGAGCTTGAACCCCATGTAGGCGCCGACCCTGAAAATTTTGAGCGTGGTGATACCGATATCCCGCCGATTCGCACCATGGGCATTCAGGCTGAAGCCCAGAGTCTGCGGATCATTGCGGAAACTATCGACCCCACACATATTGAAGCCTTGATGGACGCCCTCACCCGGCGCTTTGAGAATTACCCAGACATGCGCGCCTTTGCCGCCCGGGGCTCAATCATTTCCAGCAATGATGGCGGAACGCGCAGTATCACATTGGATATTGCCGGCAATGATCTAAACGAACTCTACACCACCGCCAATGCGATTTATCAGCGCGCCCAGACAGTGTTCGACAACCCGCGCATTCAGTCGCGGCCCTCTGCCTTGGATCTTGGTCAGCCGCTGATTGAGATTTACCCTGATTGGGAGCGCGCCGCCGAAGTCGGCATGGATACCGGCGAGCTGGGTACCACCGTGGCGGTACTTACCAACGGCGCCTACCTGGATGACTTTTACCTCGACGACGAAAAAATCGATCTTTACGGCTACGGCCCCGAGGCAGGCGATATCGACCTGGACGCCCTCGCCACGCTGCCGATTCACACCCCGTCGGGAATTAATGTTCCGCTCAATACCCTCGCTGACATACGGGAAACGGTGGGAACCGCCACATTACGGCGGGTAGATGGTCGCCGCAGCGTCACCCTGGATGTTATTCCTCCGCGCAGCGTGGCGTTAGAAGCGGGTATCGAGCGGATGCAACAGGAGGTGATCGACTACTTAAGCGATGAAGGCTCACTACCCGCTAACATTAATGTCACGGTGAGCGGTGCCGGGGATCAGTTAGACGCTACCCGGCAGGCGCTGACCGGCAATGCACTGATTGCGCTGGCGATTGTGTATCTTTTATTGGTGGCGATTTTCGCCCATTGGGGCTATCCACTGCTGATTCTCGCTACCATTCCATTGGGTGCCGCAGGCGGGATTGTCGGGCTCTGGCTGATGAATACTGTAGGCGCCCAACTGCCAAAAATAGGTTTGAACGCCATTAGCCAGCCGTTTGATATGATCACCATGCTGGGCTTTTTGATACTGATGGGCACGGTGGTCAACAACCCAATACTGGTGGTTCATCAGGCAAGGGAGAATCTACGCACGGCATCGATGGGCGTTCGTGAGGCCGTTCAACAGGCGGTTGAGAGCCGTTTACGGCCTATCGCCATGACCACCCTCACTACCCTGTGTGGCCTTTCACCGCTGGTGTTTTTACCGGGGGAAGGCACCGAGCTTTACCGCGGCGTCGGCGCCATTGTGCTGTTCGGGCTGCTCGGCACGGCCATCGTCACCGTTACTTTTCTGCCCGCCCTTACGGTTGCCGTGCTCAGTTGGAAAACCAAAAAGGCGAACTAAAAGCTGCGGGTTAAAAAAACAGCCGCTTAAGCGCCAAGCCGGGATCGCTTTCGCGCATAAAGGCTTCGCCAACCAGGAAGCCATTGACGTTATGGTCGCGCATCAGTTCAACGTCATCACGGGTATGAATGCCGGATTCGGTAATCACCGTAACGCCTTCGGGAATACGTGGCAACAGATCAAGGGTGGTATTAAGGCTGGTGTCAAAGGTGTGCAGGTTACGGTTATTGATACCCACCAGCTTTAGATCCAGCGCTAGAGCGCGCTCAAGTTCCTCAGCGTCGTGGACTTCAACCAATACATCCATCCCCAACTGAGTAGCCTGCTGATTCAGGTCGCGTAGCTGGACATCGTCAAGCGCAGCCACAATCAGCAGAATACAGTCCGCACCGATCGCCCGCGCTTCACTGACCTGATAGCCGTGGGTGATAAAGTCTTTGCGAATCACCGGGAGCGAACACACATCCCGTGCGGCAATCAGGTAGTCTTCGTGGCCCTGAAAAAAGTCCGCGTCGGTGAGTACCGACAAACAAGCCGCACCGCCCTGGGCATAGCTTTTGGCAATATCCGAAGGGTGAAACTCTTCGCGAATTACCCCCTTCGAGGGCGACGCTTTTTTGACCTCCGCAATAATCGCCGGATCACCCGCTGCAATGCGCGCGTTGAGGGCTTCGATAAAGCCACGCGGGGCGCTTTGCTTCTCCCCGAGGGCGAGCAGATCAGCTTCCGAAACTGCCTGACGGCGCTCAGCCACCTCCTGATCCTTACGGGCCAGAATGCGCGTTAAAATAGTCGGCGTTGCCTGTTGAGTCATGGTGATCTCTTTTTTTAAAACTTATCTTGTTTAAGAACCTACTGCTTAAAAACGCTGGTGAAGTGCGAAAGCTCTTTAAGCTTCTCAAGCGGCAGCTTGGAGGCTTGCGCATCCTGAGCCACCATCACACCCTCTTTTAAGGTATCCGCGACGCCTGAACAGTAGAGCGCGGCCCCTGCGTTTAGCGCAACCATATCCGCAGCGGCGCCTTCACCTGAAAGCGCGGCCTTGACCAAGCGCAGGCTATCTTCAGCGCTATTGGCTTTCAGTGTTGCCAAGCTCTGGCGCTCGATGCCCAGCTCTTCGGGCGTAATGGTGTACTGAGTAATCTCGCCGTCTTTTAGCTCGGCCACTAAGGTGGGGCTGGCGAGGGAGATTTCATCCAGTCCGTCATCTGAGTGAACCACCATCACGTGGCGGCTGCCGAGGGTTTTCAGCACTTCCGCCATCAGCGGCACTAGCTCCGGCGCGTAAACGCCCAGCACTTGGTTGGGAGCGCCCGCCGGGTTGGTCAGCGGGCCTAAAATATTAAACAGCGTTCGCACGCCCATTTCACGGCGAGGGCCAATGGCATAGCGCATGGCCGGGTGATGATTCGGGGCGAACATAAAGCCTACGCCCACCTGCTCAATACAGCGCGCCACCTGGTCAGGCTTAAGATCCAGGTAAATACCCGCTACATCAAACAGATCAGCACTGCCCGACGATGATGAAACGCTGCGGTTACCGTGCTTGGCCACATGGGCACCGGCGGCGGCGGCGACAAAACTGGCGGCGGTGGAAACGTTAAACAGATTCGCACCATCGCCACCAGTGCCGACGATGTCTACAACGTTTTCGGCCTTCAGTTCTACGCGCTTCATCAACTCGCGCATTACCTGCGCGGCGGCGCTGATCTCTACCGCGCTTTCGCCCTTCATGGCTAAACCGACCAGTAGGCCGCCAATTTGCGCGTCAGACGCATCGCCGGTCATGATCTGGCGCATCAAGGCGTGCATGGCATCGAAAGAGAGGTCTTCGCGGCGCATCACCGCATTAATCGCGTCTCGCATTTGCATGAGCAGAGGGGCCCCTAAAAGCGTGTGAAACCGGCCATCAGCCGCGTTTTAAAAAGTTGGCCAACAGCTCATGGCCTTGGCGGGTAAGAATCGACTCAGGGTGAAACTGCACCCCTTCAATATCCAGCTCGCGGTGACGAAACCCCATGACTAAACCGGGGGTCACGTCGTCATCACCTGTCCAGGCAGTGACTTCCAAACAGTCGGGCAAGCTTGCCTTATCGACCACCAGGGAGTGATAGCGGGTAACCTCAACAGGATTATCCAGCCCTTCGAACACGCCTTGGTTAGCATGCAGTACAGCCGAGGTTTTACCGTGCATCACCTGCGGGGCGTGCACTACCTTGCCACCATACACTTGGCCAATCGCCTGATGACCTAGGCAGACGCCTAGAATAGGCAGCTTGCCAGCGAAATACTCAATGGCAGCCATGGAGATGCCGGCTTCATTGGGCGTGCAGGGTCCTGGTGACACCACTAAGTGCGTCGGCGCCAGCGCTTCGATCCGCTCAATGGTAATGTGGTCATTAAGATAAGTGATCACTTCCGCGCCCAGCTCGCCCAGGTACTGGACAATGTTAAACGTGAAGCTGTCGTAGTTATCCAGCATCACCACTTTCTGCGCTGGCTGTTTCTGCACCGACTGAGCTTGCGCCATCGCCCCACTTACTCCATTGCGTCATTTCGGTCACAGATGAAACCGCTAAGCGATGATGATACCGCAACCGAGCACTCTCTTGCAGGGGTTAAGTGCCACCCCGTGACAGACGCCAGGCAGGCTGCGTACTTTAACTCGGGCTTGTTTGAACAGCCATTATCCTGGATCGCTCCAGTCATCATGGCTGGCCGCCTTCAAAGCCTGCCAATCATCGGGCGGATTCCCGCGACCAAGCATCTTCTCAAAAACAGCATATGGATCAGATTTACTACCAGATGAACGCAACGTGCTTTCGTCGTTGACCCAAGCGAATACAATGATCTTGGCCTTAGAGTCATAGCGGAAGAACAGTCGAAACCGTCTGCCAATTTTGGCACGGCGCCAATGGCGGTAATCTCGCCCAAGCGTATTGCCCTGACGATACTCATCCCGTGACGGATCACTAGGCACCACTTCCAGTATTAGATGGCTTAAGGCGCGAAACAGCTTGACGTTAGCATTGGATGCGAAGCCAGTCGGATTGTTTTTCTCGACCCGCTTTACCGCCCCATGCAGCTTTTGCAATTGCTCAACGACACAGTCGTGGAACAGCAATGTCCATCCGTGTCGACGCATCAGATCACCACATCTCCCTGAATCTCCTCATCGAGATTGGTGTCATGGCCTGCGTTCACCAGCATGGCTTTGGCTAGCGCTTCCGGCAGCATCTGGATATGCCGCCCACCCTGAATATCACCCGCCAACAAGTCTAAAAAAGCACCGATGGCGGGGTCCTCGTGATCGCTGACGACTCTACTGACAATCACCTGCCCATCCTCGCGCAGATCAAACGCAACTTTCCCGCCAGCATCAACGCCCAGAGCTTGGCGAATAGACTTGGGCAACGTTACCTGCCCTTTGGACGTTAGAGTGGCCAACTCATGAATACCCAGCATGATGAAACTCCTATTAAACGACTCACACTTAAACGGTAAGAAATATTCCTTACCTTGTCAATTTAACCCTTAGCCAAACCACATGCCAGCCGACAGGCTGCCTACTTAACCTCGGCATTTTTGCCGTAGAGATCAAGGGTCGGGTTGGTGGTTAGGAATTTTAGGATCGCACGCGCGGCCAGCGTGATCGTGCACCACCTCAAAGTGGGCATAAAATGTCATAGAACGCGGCCTTCAGGATGGCTACGCCGACGCTACAAAGAAGAAACCGTTCGGTCATTCATAAGGCACGCTATGCTTAGAGGTACAGTAGTGTTCAGCATAGCGGCACTTTCCCCGAGGGTGAATCCCTCCTTGGGCAATATCTGTTTTGGCCTAACGTTGCATTGGAACTGGCAACAGGCCAGCGCAGTCTTTATTATCTGCCGTCTTTTGTGATCATTTTTGTCATAGTGTTTGTGATCGTTTTTGTAATAGTTTTTCAGCCAGTTAGGAGCGTGGAATGTCAAAGCGGGTTACCTGGGTGTATACGCTCTTATTTGCCGCGCTGATAAGTGCTGCGCCTGCCTATGCCAGCACAACGCTACGCGTTATAGCCTCTTTCTCAGTCATGGAGGAGTTGGTCAAACGGGTGGCCGGCGACACGGTTAGCGTCAACGTCATTGTTCCACGAGGAGAAGATGTTCATCGCTGGGAGTTAACCCCGCCCAATGTACTGGCGTTAGAAGAGACCCATATTGTGTTTTATAACGGGCTGGGGCTGGAGCCGTGGATACGCCATGTTGAAGCGATGTCCCACGACCAGCTGACCCTAGTAGAGGTGGCGGAAAAAGCCGACTATTCGCCGCTAATGATCTCGACAGGGCAGTATAAAGGCGAGCCAGACCCGCATATGTGGATGGATCCCGAGGGGGCTGCCGCCTACATCGCTGTAATTGCCGAGACGCTAGCTGAGCATTTACCCGACCAGGCCGATGCTTTTTATGCTCGGGCTGCAGAGGCACGCAAAGCACTTGGCACACTTAACCAAACAGTGAAAGAGCGGCTTGATGGGATTCCACAGACCAACCGAACATTAGTGACCAGTGAAGCTGGTTTTGGCTATTTCGCCCGCGCCTACGCCTTTGAAACCCTGGGAGTGTGGGGCGTTAATCACGAGACCCAGGGCAGTGCCGAGGCAATGGCCAAGATGAGCGAATATCTGGCCAATAATCGCCCTCGCCCGCCAGCGCTGTTTTTTGAAAGCACTACGCCCAGTATTCATATGGACGCCCTATCACGGGAAGCCTCGCTTCCCCTAGCCGGCCCGCTGTATGTCGACTCGCTGAGCGGTGCAGATGGCCCGGCGGCCAACTACTCAGCGATGCTGCAACATAATGCTGAAGTGATGCATACCGCGCTAGGGGGCGCGACGGCCGAGTAGCAGTTCGGTTAACGAACTCAGCACTAGATCGGGGTGGCTGTTGTCGATCGGCTCCCCATGATTATAGCCGTAGGGCAACCCTAGGGTGGTAAAGCCCGCCGCCTTACCCGCCGCCATATCGTGACGTGAATCGCCGATCATCACACACTCATCTGGCGCTATTTGGCAGTGTTGAGCAGCGTGCAGCAGCGGCAAAGGGTGGGGCTTTTTTTCGGCCAGCGAATCGCCGCCAATCAAGAGGGTAAAATAGTCCAACAGCTCGAAGTGTGTTAGCAGCGGTTCAATGAAGCGCTCGGGCTTATTGGTGATCAGCACCAACGTTAGACCGTGGTGATACAGCGCCTGAAGTGCCTGCTTAACCCCAGGGTACAGCGTCGTCAGGGTATTGGATGCCGCGCCATAGTGGCGCATAAATGCCTCATAGGCGCGCTGCTGAAGCACGGGGTCGGGTGCTGCTTTTAGCGCCCAGGTCAGGGCTCTTTCGACTAATACCGGAGCGCCATTGCCAACCCAATCGCGCACGTCTGTTTCGCCGGGCTGGGGCAGGTTGAGCTCTTTTAATGTACGCGCCACTGCGGCGGCAAGGTCTGGCACTGAATCGATCAGGGTGCCGTCCAAGTCGAAAGCAACCAGCCGTTTACCCTGTAGTACAGCGTGTAGTTCTGGATAGTCTATTGGGTGTACCTTCAATGCTCTCTGCCTCATGTTGATTTAACAACCAGTTTACCCGCTCAAAGCAAACGTTCGCATTAGTCAGACGCGTTAGAACCTTCTATGCTAGGGCTAATTTAGTTAAGGAGGTAGTGATATGCCCACTCCCAGAATCGTGATTGTTGGCGGCGGTGCGGGCGGCTTAGCCCTTGCCACGCGATTAGGCCGCACCTTAGGTAAGCGCAAACGCGCAGAAATTGTGCTGCTGGATCGCAATACCACCCATGTCTGGAAACCGCTGCTCCACGAACTGGCCACTGGCGTGCTGAATTCGAGCATGGATGAGGTGGATCTTCGCGGGCACTCCTCTGCTCACTTCTATCGCTACCAGCGTGGTTCGCTGACCGGCATAAATCGCGAGCAGCAGACGCTGCAACTCGCGCCCATCCATGATGAGGACGGTCAAGAAGTGCTACCCGCCAGGGAGCTTACCTATGACTATCTGGTCATGGCCATAGGCAGCGTCTCCAACGATTTTGGCACGCCCGGCGTGGCGGAGCATTGCCACTTTATTGACTCGCCCCAGCAGGCCAAGGCGTTCCAGCGCGATATGATCAATACCTTTCTGCGCTATACCGATCCCAACCTGCGTCAGCATACTCAGTTGACCATTGGGATTGTGGGGGGAGGCGCCACGGGCGTAGAGCTTGCCGCCGAATTGTTTGACGCTTCGCGCATGCTCAATGCCTATGGCGTGACGGCGCTGGATAACCAGCAAATCAGTGTGCACTTGCTAGAAGCAGCCCCGCGTTTGCTGCCGGGGCTTTCGGAACGGGTCAGTCAAACGGTTAAAACAGAACTTGAGGAGATGGGCGTGACGGTTCACACCGATACCGCCGTGAAAGAAGCGCAAGCGTATCAGTTGGTCACTGGTGACGATGAAGTGATCAAGACCGACATTAACGTCTGGGCAGCGGGGATCAAAGCCCCCCCGTTTTTGGCGGAACTAGGCCTGACGACGAATAAGAAAAACCAAATTGAAGTCAACAGCACTCTGCAGAGTGTCGATGATGAGAAGATTTTTGCCTTAGGCGATTGCGCTAGCTGCCCAATGGGGGAAAGTGGCACGGTGCCGCCTCGCGCCCAGGCGGCTCATCAGCAGGCCAAGCTGCTCGCCAAAAATATTGTTAATCAACTAGATGGCAAACCACTTGCCGATTTCCGCTACCGCGATCACGGCTCGCTGGTGTCGCTCGCCCGCTACGATGCAGTGGGCAATTTAATGCGTAGCTCCGCCTCCAAGGGGCTATTTTTAGAGGGCTGGCTGGCTCGCCAAGCCTATGCATCGCTCTACCGCATGCACCAGCTCTCTATTCATGGGGCACCAAAGACGGGGCTAGCGTGGCTGGTCGATAAGCTTAATCGTTACTTAAAGCCGCGCATGAAACTTCACTAAATAACACTGACGTTTACTTGGCCAGCGCCGCACGCATCTGCTTGATCACGGTGTCATAGCCGTGCGGGTCGCTGGCTTGGTGAGCGCTAAAGATAGCGGATCCGGCCACAAAGGTGTCAGCGCCGGCGGCGGCGATCTCGCCGATATTATCCACTTTCACCCCACCGTCGATCTCCAGACGAATCGGACGTCCTGAGGCATCAATGCGCGCCCGCGCCTCGCGTAGTTTGTTTAACGTGCCAGGGATAAAGGACTGACCGCCAAAGCCTGGGTTAACGCTCATCAGCAGCACCATATCGACTTTATCCATCACGTAGTCGAGATAGGAGAGCGGCGTGGCCGGGTTAAACACTAAGCCTGCCTGACAACCGCCATCACGAATTAACTGCAATGAGCGATCAACGTGCTCAGAGGCTTCCGGGTGAAACGTAATGTAGCTGGCACCCGCCTCAATAAAGTCACTGATCATGCGGTCTACCGGCTTGACCATTAGGTGGACGTCAATCGGTGCCGTCACCCCGTGCTGGCGCAACGCTTTGCATACCATAGGGCCAATGGTGAGGTTGGGCACATAGTGATTGTCCATGACATCGAAGTGCACCACATCCGCGCCAGCCGCCAGCACGTTATCTACTTCCTCGCCAAGCCGCGCAAAGTTAGCGGAAAGAATAGAGGGGGCAATCAAAAAGTCCTGCGCAGCGGTCATAGCACGTTCCTAAATTAACAGGGGAATGAGCCTACTATGTTACCAGAGCCACCCACTAAGCCCCATCACCTGCACGACTTTGCATTGGGCATCTGCGCACACTCATATTCTCAAATAGAATATAAAACATGATTGTAATTCCACATTGATAGATTTAACCTTGCCCATATTGCGATAAGACGCGCTTACACTTTTGAAGGAGCTAGTTTATGACACTGCCGACTATTTTCCGCCGCAGCCTGATTGCGCTTGCCTTAGGCGTCACGGTGAGCAGCCCTGCCGCTGCCCAGGAGCGTGAACTGCTTAATTCGTCCTACGATATCGCTCGCGAGCTGTTTGCGGCGATCAATCCTGAGTTTCAAGCCTGGTGGCAGGAAGAGCACGGCGAAGAGATTGAGATCAGCCAGTCCCACGGCGGCTCCTCTGCCCAAGCGCGCGCTATCTTGCAGGGTCTGCGTGCCGATGTGGTGACCTTCAACCAGGTGACCGATGTGCAGGTGCTTGCCGATGCGGGGCTGGTGGCCGAAGATTGGCAGGATGCGTTTGAGAACAACGCCTCGCCCTATTACTCCACCACTGCTTTCTTAGTGCGTAAAGGCAACCCTAAAGGCATCGAAAGCTGGGACGATCTGGCTAATGAAGACGTAGAAATTGTCTTCCCCAATCCGAAAACCTCGGGTAATGGTCGCTACACCTACTTAGCCGCCTGGGGCTTTGCCGAAAACGAATTTGATGGAGATGAAGAGCAAATCGAAGAGTTTATGCGCACCTTCTTGGCCAACGTAGCGGTATTTGATACCGGCGGCCGTGGCGCGACCACCAGCTTTATTGAGCGTGAAATTGGCGATGTGCTGATTAGCTTTGAGTCGGAAGTCAACAACATTCGCAGCGAATACGGCAGCGACGATTACGAAGTAATTGTACCGCCCGTTAGCATCCTGGCTGAGTTCCCGGTTGCCGTCGTTGGCGAAAATGCTGAGCGCAACGGTAACAGCGACTTGGCCCAGAGCTACCTTGAATATCTCTACACCGAAGAGACTCAGCGCCTGCTGGCGAGCTTCAATTACCGGGTGCATAACGAAGCCGTGGTTGAAGAGTTTGCCGATCAGTTCCCGGAAACCGAACTGCTCGAAGTAGACGACGTATTCGGCAGCTGGGACGAGGCAATGGAGACCCACTTTGGCAGTGGTGGCCTTCTTGACCAGTTACAGCGCCGCTAATAACCACTCATGAGCCAGTCTGAACTATGAGTCAACTTGCCTCCTGGCGATCCGGCAGCACACGCGTGCTGCCGGGTTTTGGCCTTTCTATGGGCATCAGCGTGCTATTTATCTCGCTGGTACTGCTGCTGCCGATTACCGGCCTGTTTGGCCAGTTAGCGGGGCTTAGCCTTGCCGAGTACTGGGCCATCATCACCGAAGGTCGCGTCGTTGCCAGCTACATGGTCACCATCGGCGCAGCGGCAGTGGCAGCCATCATCAACGCCATCTTTGGGCTGTTACTGGCTTGGGTATTAGTACGCTATGAATTTCCCGGTAAACGACTGCTCGACGCGCTGATGGATCTACCTTTCGCGCTGCCCACCGCTGTGGCCGGCATTACGCTGGCAACGCTTTACGCCAGCAGCGGCTGGATGGGTGGATTGCTGGAGCCGCTGGGCTTTCAAGTCGCTTACACCTGGGTGGGCATTGCGCTGGCTATGGCGTTTACCAGCATTCCGTTTGTGGTGCGTACGGTGCAGCCGGTGTTAGAGGACTTGCCTGCCGAAGTCGACGAAGCCGCCATGTCGCTGGGTGCTACCGATGGTGTGGCATTTCGCCGTGTCATCCTGCCGCATATCTGGCCCGCCTTGGTGACCGGTACTGGGCTTGCATTTGTGCGGTCGCTGGGCGAGTTCGGCGCGATTATCTTTATCGCTGGCAATATGCCTTACGAAACGGAAATCACCGCGCTGATGATTTTCGTCAAGCTGCAGGAGTATGACTATGCCGGGGCGTCGGCCATTGCCTCAGTAGTGTTGTTCGTATCGCTGACGCTGCTACTGGCGATTAATATTTGGCAGGGCCGCTTTGTGCGCCGCCTGCATGGAGGTAAGGGGTAATGCGTCGAATTGGTGATGCGCCGCTTATCCGGCGCCTGTTGATAGGTATCGCCCTGGTGCTGTCAGCGCTGTTCTTGCTGCTGCCGTTAGTCGCCATTTTTGCCCAGGCGTTCTCCCAGGGCGTTATGGTTTTCTGGGCCAACGTCAGTGATACCTTTACCCTGCTTGCGATTGGCTTAACGCTGATGATTGCGCTGTTAACCATCCCCGTGTGCTTGGTATTCGGCGTTGCTCTGGCATGGCTGGTCACGCGCTTCAGTTTTCCCGGCCGACGCATTCTGCAAACGCTGATCGATATTCCCTTTGCGGTATCGCCCGTTGTTGCTGGCCTTATCTATCTTTTGCTATATGGTCGCAACGGCTGGATCGGCGGATGGCTGGATAGCTACGATATCCAGCTGATGTTCTCCTGGCCGGGCATTCTAATGGTGACCATTTTTGTCACCTGTCCCTTTATTGCACGCGAATTGATTCCGCTGATGCAGGCGCAGGGTTCCCGTGAAGAGGAAGCCGCCGTGGTTCTGGGCGCATCCGGTTGGACAACTTTTCGTCGCGTCACGCTGCCCAACATTCGCTGGGCATTGCTTTATGGCGTGATTCTTACCAATGCCCGTGCGGTGGGGGAGTTTGGTGCTGTATCGGTGGTCTCCGGTGCTATTCGCGGCAAGACCAATACGCTACCCCTGCACCTTGAGCAGCTTTATCAGGATTATAACGCCGTGGGGGCATTTGCCTGCGCGGCCCTACTCGCATTGATTGCCCTACTGACGCTCGCCGCCAAGGCCGGGCTGGAATGGCGCGCAGCGCGCCGGGAGGCATTTGCATGAGCATTCATTTACATAACATCGCTAAGCACTTCGGCAATACCCAGGCGCTAGAGCCGATCAACCTGGATATTCACGAGGGCGAGCTGGTTGGTCTACTCGGCCCATCGGGGTCGGGCAAAACCACCCTGCTGCGGATTATCGCCGGTTTGGAAAATGCTGACCGCTCTAATCAACCGGGTAAGATTCTGTTCGGCGACCGCGATGTTACCAACGTGCATGTGCGCGACCGGCGTATCGGCTTCGTGTTTCAGCATTACGCGCTGTTCCGCCATATGAGCGTTTACGACAACGTGGCCTTTGGGTTGACCGTGCTATCCCGCAAGCGCCGCCCCAGCAGTGGCGAGATCCGTGCCCGGGTCTTTAGGCTGCTGGAAATGGTCAAGCTGGAGCACCTTGCCAATCGTTACCCTGCCCAGCTTTCAGGCGGCCAGCAGCAGCGGGTTTCGCTGGCCCGCGCTTTAGCGGTGGAACCTGAAGTGCTTCTGCTTGACGAGCCGTTTGGCGCCCTCGATGCCAAAGTACGCCAGGAGCTGCGTCGCTGGCTGCGTCATCTTCACGACGAGCTCAATTTCACCAGTGTGTTTGTCACCCACGATCAGGAAGAGGCGCTGGAGTTATCTGACCGCGTGGTGGTAATGAGCAATGGCCGCATTGAGCAGATTGACACTCCCGATGAGCTCTACCGCACACCCAAAAACCGCTTTGTGTTTGAGTTTCTGGGCGATGTAAATCATCTTGAAGGCAACGTAAGCAACGGTGTTCTGACCTGCGGTGACGCCTACTGGCACGCTGATCTGCCCGATGGGCATCAAGAGCTATTGCTGCGCCCTCATGAAGTACGCCTAACCGAGCAGCCCACCGCTGAAAGCCACCTACCGGTCACCATCACGGCGATCTCGCCAGTGGGTGCCGAAGTACGCGTGGAGCTAGAGGCTGATTGGCTTGCCCAGCCGTGGCTGGCCACCGTGCGCCATACGGACTTTGAACACCTGGCGCTACAACGTGGGCAGCGCTTATTCGCTCATCCGCGCCACTGGCGTCGTTTCCCTAAGGTAGAAGCGAAAGCGGCGGAACAAACCCGCGTCGCTTAGGAAGAACGTTCTTAACCCCCCCAGCATTTAAGAACTGCAGTACTTAAAAACCTTAGCACTTAAAGCCCCAGCAGCTAACGCTGTCGGGGCTTTAATAGGATTCGCTCAAAAGCGCATTTGCCTAAAGGTTAAGCTCACCCGCGGCTCAACAACTTTCTTGGTTTTGGGCAGGCTGTGTAACCAATTTTTTTGGGTGTTGCCTTTCATAACCAGCAAGCTACCGTGCCCTAAAGTAAGCGAAACGCTCTCCCCAGTGTGTCTATGTTTAAACGAGAACTTCCTCTCCCCACCTAAACTCAACGCCCCGATGACCCCATTCTCAACAAGGTCCTTCTCAGCATCACTATGCCAACTCATGCCCTCCTCGCCTGAGCTATAAAAATTGCCCAGGCACGAATTAAACACCTCTCCGCAATGGCTCTCCACCCGTTGTTTAATCTCGCGTAGACAGCCCGGCCATACCAGCGCCCTCTTGGTATACCCGGAGTAGGTATAGGCAACCGGCTCATCTGCGTACCAGGCAATCTTGCGTTTGGTGACAATCTCTTTGCCATAAATAAATGCCCGGTCATGCTCCCAATGCAATTCGTTAATGCACTGATCCAAATACCTATCCGCGGTCTCAGCTACTAAGATTTCACCGTAGTAATAAGCCTCGCCATCCTGTGGAAGCAGATTAACCAACTTCATGCCATCGTTTTCAAACAGATCCATACCAAGACCTCTTTAGTGCCCAGTGCATTATGGCATGCCTAGATTATTGGAAAGTTTGCAGCAACAAGCGAAACTTAGCCCACGTTGGAAACCCCACATCGCTAGAACATACCGCCAAAGCGCTACCCGCGTTATACTGGTGTTTTAGCCATAGCGGAGGAAGACTATGCTTCGGCGTCACTTTTTACGGATTTCAGGTGTGCTGCTTGCCAGTGCATGGCTTGCTGGTTGCGCTAGCCCGCAATATTTACAGCTCAGTCCCGAGCGCAGTGCGCAGGTGCCGCAAGTGGGCTCGGGCCAGCAGGTCACGGTCATTGCCCAGGATGGCCGCGAGAGCGACATTATCGGCAACCGTGCTGGCGGCGGTATGTCGACGGCGCATATTACCGTGAGCAGCCACGAGCTAATCCCACGTCTGCAGGAAGAGGCCGAGCGCGCCGTGCGGGATATGGGCTTTAGCCCTACCACCGAGCAGGCCGAGGGCCGCCCGAGCTTAACGCTGGAACTTGCCAGCCTGAACTACGCTCGTGGCGACAGCGGCCAGCCGCTGGTCGATGAAGCGCGTCTTGAAGGTGTTTTCCGCGCTATCGCTCAAAACAAGGGTACCACCTATACCGGCACCTACACCTCACGCCGTACTCAGGGCTACGCCCTGAAGCCCGATGCCGACAGCAATACGCGCATGCTGAGCGATCTACTTAGCGATGGCATGAACCGTGCTTTTAGCGACCCAGAGTTGGGCCGTTTACTCGCACGCTAAGGCATCTCTCCTTACCGCAGCAAAACAGGGCTGCACCTTTATAACGCTATTGTTAACGTTTTAAAGGCGCGGCCCGCGTCGTTCTAGCGCCCATACGCTCTCTGTTCGCCCGCGCTCATCGGGTGCGCCCTCTTCCAGAAACGTTAACGTGAAGTTAGCGGTGAACAAGCTTTCGATCTCGCTAGCGGGCACGCTATAGGGCGGTCCGGCATTACCATCGGTATGCGATAGGCTAATCAGCAGGCCTTTGGCACCGGGCGGCACCAATTGCGCAAGGTGAAACGCATAGCGCTGCCGAGTGGCTGGTGGCAGCGCTATCAGCGAGGCGCGATCATAAAACGCGCCAATCTCGGCGGCTTGCTGTATATGCAGGTGAAAAAAGTCCCCGCACCATAATTCCACGCTGCCCTGGCGAGAAATCGTAAACCCTGCCTGACGGTAGCGGGATACGGCGGTGCTGCGCTGGGCCAAAAACTGCTCAATGGCCTCAGGGGCAAACTCAATCCCCAACACGGGATACCCTTCATCCGCTAGCCAGCGCATATCCAGGCTTTTACCGCACAGCGGCACCAGCACCTTGGTGCGATTTGCAACGCCAAGCGACGCCCAATGGCCCAACAATGCCGGGTGCGCTTGCTGCAAGTGAAAGCCAATACGCCCTTCTTGCCAGCGCTTGCGCCATTGATCGCTCATTGTCTAGCCACCTTGTCGTCGCTTACGCTAACCACAGATAGGGTTTTATCAACAGATAGGGCTGATCGCGCTTTTAGAACCAACGGTCACGCTTTTTACGCCGACGCGGGAGGTGCGGCACAATCAACCCCACTAACAAACCCGCGCCAGCCACACCGCCGCCGTACATAAAGTAGCGCATCAGCAGGTCTTCTTCCTGGGTCTCCAAACGAGCCTGCAGCCCTCTTACCTGCTGGCGGGACTGTTCTGCTTGGCTATCCAACTCCTGATTGGCCGCTTCAAGCTCTGCAATGCGGCGTTCGCGAACCTCAAGTGTTTCCGTCATTGAGGCAGTACGCTGCTCCCAGGTTTCATTGATACCCTCAAGCTCGGCGGTGAGTTCCTCTACCTGGGCTTCTAACGCGGGCAACTGCTCAACCGCACTGGGCGTTTGCTGAAGCTCATTGCTCAACACCCAGACTGCATTACCATCGCTGTTGCGCACACGGGTGTAGTCACCGCTGGTTTCCAGCACCTCCACCTGTTCACCTGCGTTAAGCGTACCAATGATGCGGTACCCATCGGTGGGACCGCTGCGCACATAGGTGCTCAACTCATCGGTCACCCAGGCTTGGTTAGCGGACTGGGCGGTGGCATTGAAGCTGGTAACAGTAAGTAAAAGACCAGCCGCAGCGGCGTAATTTCGATAACGCGTTCTATTTACTAGCATGACATCATGTCCTGATTAAAAAACGCTGCAAGGCGGACGGAGCCAGCAGCGCTTATCGCCTAACTTAGCGGTGCGCTTGTCTCATACGCTTACCCTTCTCCGCGCGGAGGCATCGGAAAGGGACGGGGGAACTCCGCTACCCGGGCATCGGTTTTGACCGCTTTCAATGGCCCCTCGCGCTCTACTTCATCAATGCGCACAATAGCATTTAATGGCAGGTAGCTACGCTTGACACCATCGAAAGTTCGCTGCAATTTTTCGGTCGCAGGGTCAACCACTACCCGTGAAGCATCGTCAAAGACAAACTCCTCGACTTCAATAAAGCCCCAGAGTTCGCTTTGAAAGATCTCTCGAACGTATAAATCCCAAATTTCACCCTGCTGGTGAACCACCACACGGTAGATCGGCTTGGCCGCCATCTTGGCCTAATCCTCTTGCCATTCGTACATTAAGTTGAACCAACAAGCTTACCATATTCCTGCCGCTGCGCCTTTAGGCTAAACCCTTAGCAAGCTTAGCGTTAATACGGCGGACAATGTGCTCATTAGCCGCGCATGCCCCCCTCGTGTATGGTAGTTAGCGTGGTTTGGCAATAATGTTTATTCACCAAGTAGGAGTCATCAACATGCAGAAAGATCCCAATAAGGGCTATATTGCCCTGCTAGGCTGGAGTCTCAATGCGATTGAAGCGGCCGAGAATTTTGACCGTCGCTACATTGTCGTTGCACCTGATTGGGCGGAAGAGTATTGCCAAAAACACGACATCCCCTACGTGCCTTGGAATTTCGAGCGACTCAATGACCGCTCGATGGAAATTGCCGAGACACTCAAAGAGAAAGGCGTTGATGTCGCCATTCCGCTCTACGAGGAAACCGTTGAGTGGGCCGGGGCTATCAACTCTGTACTGCTGGATAACCCACGCCTTTACGGCCAGTCGTTACTGCTACGCGACAAGGCGTTGATGAAGCGTCGTGCTCAGCTAGGTGGCATACGTGTGGGTATTTTTGAAGAAGCCCACGATAAAGAGGATGTGGTACGCTTTCTGAAGCGGGTTAACCAGACACTGCTCAAGCTGGACGGCGACCCCAACGATCCGATTCATCTTAAAGCGTTTGATAAAGCGGGTTGCCTTGGTCACCGCGTTATCCGCACCCCTGATGAAGTTGATACCATTCCAGAGGAAGAGTTCCCGGTGCTGATGGAGTCGCACCTGGATGGCTGGGAATTTGCCGTTGAAGCGTGGATTCACGATGGCAAAATCGCCTTCTTGAACATCTCCGAGTACGTCACGCTGGGTTACTCAGTGTTTGTGCCCGCGTCACCTGAACTCGAGATTTACCGCGAACAGATCACTCAGCAAATCGAGAAGCTGATTAAAGCGTTCGACATTGAGTTTGGTTTGATCCATCCGGAATACTTTGTCACCAGCGATGGTGAGATGTACTTTGGCGAAGTGGCTTACCGTCCGCCCGGCTTCAAAGTATTTGAACTGCTGGAGCGTGTTTACGGGTTCAATGCTTACCAAGCTTCAATGCTGGTATTCGACCCGAAAACCACGAAAGAAGAAGTGGCCCAGTTCTTCCCGAAAGAAGTGGTCGATGCCGATGGCTTTGCTGGATGTTTTGGCGTTTACCCCCGCCGTCGTGTGGTCAGCCGCTTGGAAATTCCCGAAGAGACCGAAGATCATCCCTATTTTGAGTCTCATGAGCTAACCTCACCTGTAGAAGAAACCGTTACTAAACGCACTGCCTTTGGTACCCATTGGGGTCTGGTCTACTTTAAAGGCGAGGATGCGCATACAATTCGCGATCTGCTAAAACGCCAAGAAGATCTCGACTTCTATGTATAATCCCCGCTGATGCTGGGATAAGGAGTCACCGTGGAGACAGATCAAGTAACGTCTTCTCAAGAAGATAGCAAGCTCAATGGACTGTTGAGCAACTTTGATGACGCCGTGCGTCTGCTTACGCAGGCGCCCGCCTTCTCAAAGCCCGCCAAGCTGCCGCGGGTGATGGATACCGCGCGACGCGTACTGCTTCAGGATGGCGGCTGTGAAGCACTGGAGTCCCGCGCCCAAGCGTTTGAGGACGCTGGTGTGTTTTTGGGCTCCGATTGGGAAACACCTCAATACTTGGTGCCGACCCTCACAACCTTCGCGTTGAAAAGCGCAGATGCCAATGTGGTCGTCATTGAGGCATTAAGCGAGCTTCGTCTCCTGGCTGTCGCTAAAGGCAATTTTGAGCATCCGCTGGTGTCCGCCGAGCATGCGCACCACTACCTTACTCAGGTAATGGCGATTAATTTATGGCTGCTGTTTTTACCGCCTAGCGAAGCGGAGCGGGAAACCCAAGGGCGACTGGCGACCATTCCTCGCCACCTCTTCCAACATCTCGCCGATCGCATTGGCTACGAACATATTGTTGATCAACTGATTGATGAGATTTGGCGCATTTTAAAACAACGCCCGATTCAGGTTGATTCGATCAAACAGATGATCACCCAAATTGCGCTGTGCCAGGCCAACCCGGCGATTGATCTTGGCGCAAGCGGCCAGGGCGCCGACCGTTTGGTCAGCTCGCTTTACGGCCCCACCCAGGCTTGTCGCGAAGACCCCGGTGTGGATATTTATCGTGACCGGTTAGAGCATATGGATCAGGCGGCCCTACAGGCTGAATCCACCGGCTTCGCCCGGGCGATGCACGACACCGGCCTGGTATCGCCGTATCACGCCGTGCTGTTACGTCATCTACTTGAAGAGGGTGACCACTTACTCTCCGAGGCGCTGGGGCTTTCATCTACCGGCCGCGACTGCCTACTCTGCTATCGCGAGCTGGTTCAAGCGCTTATTCGGAGCGGCGTTTACCCTGCCACTGCGCAAGCAGTGTATGGCCTGGCGTTGATGCTTGAGCGTGGCATTCTCTATCAGCCGCCGGTGGCACCCGCCATGTGGCGTCAACTCAATCTGCCGTTATCAGAGTGGGCGCAGTCACGACTCACTATGGCCTATGGCGATACGACTTCCCCCCGTGCACGCTTGATTGAAGGCGTGCTCTGCATGTTGGGGCTGCCGCTGGGCGTTGGTCAGGGCAACAACCCCACCTGCCAATCGGCGCGAGCGCTCTCTATGTGGGCGTACAACGACCCAGACTACCTGCTGCAGATGGTGGCTTGGGCAGCCCGCGACGACGAAATCATTATGCATTTCGAGGGGCAAGCCATCTCATCCATGGCGAGTCTATCCGGCGTAGCGACGCAATTACCCATTGATCTCGATCCGGTTTCGCTGATTGTCGTGCCGCATCTGGATCGCATTTATGCCGAAATGGGACGGCGCTGCATTGGCCGGGAAGGAGACCCCCACCGCTGGGTGAACCCTGAATTTCACGGCTGGTGGTCGGGCCGTGGCTTTCGCATCAACGTCGATGTGGCCACCGGCCAGCTAAGCGATGTGGATGACTTCATACGCCACTTTTTCGCCTACTATCACCCCTACTACAATGGCAATCAGCCGCTGATTCATCCCCAACCAGCGGGCATTGCGGTCACCGACAGCGCAGCGCGTTTTATCGGTTGGCACGCGATTACCATTTTGCGGGCATCCCTCGACCCTTCTGATGTTATGCGGGTATATTTCTACAACCCTAACAATGACAGTGGGCAGGATTGGGGCAATGACGTCATTGTCAGCACATCGGGCAATGGTGAACGCTTTGGCGAGGCTTCACTACCTTTCGAGCGCTTTGCATCGCGACTGTATATTTATCACTACGATCCTCTTGAGCGCGTCAACATTGCCGATGTCACCAGCGAAGAAGTGGAAAATGTTAAACACTACTTGCACCGTAGCTGGGGCGCTTCGCGTTTACCGCCTACAGAACTTCAGGCGGATCAGGGACCCAATGCCCCACCTGATGTAGGATGAACTGCCCTCTAAACGACACCTCCAATCATTATGATGCGACTCGATCAACTGTTGGTCAGCCAGGGGCTGGCCAACTCCCGTACCCGCGCCCAAAGACTTATTCGTCACGGGCGGATACGTCTTGCCGAGAACGGCAAGCCGTTAACCAAAGCCTCCGAGAAATGGCCCGAAGAGACCCATTTTGAAGTAGAAGATGATCCCGAAGAGCGCTATGTATCCCGGGCAGGATTGAAGTTAGAGGCGGTACTCACTGCGCTTGAGTTGCGGTTTGAGGGCTGCACAGTGCTCGATATTGGCCAATCAACCGGCGGCTTCACCGACTGCGCGCTGCGCTTTGGCGCCCGCCACGTGATTGGCGTAGAAGTTGGCCATGGACAGCTTGCACCTGAGCTGCGCGGCGACCCACGCGTTACCTGCCTGGAAGGGTTAAATGCGCGTTCGATGAGTGGCAACGAAGCCCTCAACAGCTTACTTTCCACTCAGCCCATCGATATCGCCATCATGGATGTCTCGTTTATATCGCAAACGCTGATTCTGCCCGAAATTGGCGCCCTGCTGCCATCGGGCGGCCAACTGATTTCCCTGGTCAAACCACAGTTTGAGCTAACACCCGGCGCGCTAGACAAACGCGGCGTGGTGCGCGACGCTAAGCGTTTCGCCGACGTGGAAGCCAACATCCGCAGCGCCTGCGACGCTTGTGAGCTGACCATTCGCCACTGGCAGGAAAGTCCAATCACCGGCAGCGACGGCAACCGCGAGTTTCTCCTTCACGCCGTCAAAAGAATTTAAGCCACGGGTTTAACAAAAACCATTACGTCGAAGCAGGTGGCGTTAACTGATTAGCGGACTGCACTTTGACCGCCTCCCCCTGATCAGGGTGTAGCCACACATCCATCTGTTCAAACGCCACGCGTACGCCCGCTTCACGAAACAGCGCATCTATCCGGCAGTTGATTTCATCGGCGGCAAACAGCCGGTCAAGCAGGTCGTTGACGAAAATACGCAGCTCGAAGTTTAGGCTGTGCTGCCCATAGCTTAAACAGAACACCTGAGGTTCTGGGTCGGTTAGCACACGGGGGTTTTCATCCGCCACCTTACGCAACAATTGGTGCACCTTGACCATATCGGAGCCGTGGGCCACGCCGTAGGTCAGCACGACACGGGTAATATTATCCGACAACGACCAGTTGATCAGTTGGTCGGTCACAAAGGTTTTATTGGGGATAATAATCTCTTTGCGGTCAAAGTCGGTGACAGTGGTCGCACGAATGCGGATACGGCTGACGGTACCGTGCAAGTTACCCAGGGTGATGGTGTCGCCAATCCGAATCGGGCGCTCAAACAGAATGATCAAGCCCGATATAAAGTTGGCAAAAATCTCCTGCAGTCCAAACCCCAAGCCCACACTCAGAGCAGCCACCAGCCACTGCAGCTTGTCCCAGGAGACGCCCAGGGTCGAAAGCCCCATGACGATTCCCGTGCCCACAATGGTGTAGGAGAGCAGCGAGCTAATCGCATAGGCGCTACCCTGTTTCAATGACAGCCGCGATAGCACCATCACTTCCAGCAGCCCGGGTAAATTGCCCGCCATAATAAACGTAATCGCGACAATCAGCAGAGCCGCAAAGATGTCGGAGATCGACAGCGCATTATCGACCAACTCCCCATCCTGGGACTCCCATAACGATACGTTGTCCAAGTAGCCAAGCACTGAAATCAGGTCGGCCCACACCAAATAGAGCAGCGCGCTAAAGCCAATCAGCACAATCAGTTTAGAAAGCCGCAGCGACTGGCTGTTGATCTGCTCCATATCAAGGGGGGGCTCTTCTACTACTTCGAGCCCACCCTCCGCACCCTCTTGTACCTGAGCGCGACGGCGGGCCAATGCGCGGCGATAGGCGAGCCGTCGTGCGGCCACCGCAAGACTTCTTACCAAGGTGGCTTCCACCACAACCCATAGACCCAGCAAGTAAAGGGTAATCGCGAACCGCCCTACCAAGCGTAGCGCAGTGTATTCATAGCCCCAGACGACCAACCCCAGCAGCATCAGAGGCACCGACGCCATCGCCAGCCCCAGCAGCAAGCGAAACAGGCGCAAGCCAAAAATGGGGATATGTGCCAATATCAACTGCGCCAACCACCAGCTCATCGCCATCAAGCCAAACGACAACAGCCCCAAGGCGACAGGACGCAGGGCCAGCGGCGTTTCCATCTCCCCAGACATCGCCGCAATGGCAATCACCGGTATCAAGGCAATGCCCAACCCACCTAACAGTTGGCGTAAGCGGGCGTTGTACTGCGGTGACCAGGTAAAGTGGCGTTCGGCCACGCCATCGGCCACCAGCAGCCTGCGCAACCAGGCGACGGCTGCCCAGCTAAGCGCTAACTGAAGCAGCGCCGGGGCAACGCTATTAGCTAACGACCCCGCCGCCCCAAGCAGCCCAACGCCAACACCGGCTAATGCCAGCGGGCCGGGAATCGCCAGCAGCGCATTCAGCAACACCGCTTTGGGGGTATGCAGCTGGGTATCGCTTTTTAATCGGCCAATCTGCGAATGCAGCTTGGCCAAACGCGCCTTAATTCGACCCCGTAAGCCAATCAATACCAGGCTTAACACCACCAGCGGCGCCCCTCTGAGCACTTCCCATGAGAATCCTTGCCAGTGGGTGGGTAAAATGGTGCGCCACTCTCCTTCCTGCCACTCGAGCTTAAGGTTACGAGGTAACTGGCGCGCCCAGCTCAGATCCAGCGGGCGACTATTGGCGACCCAAAACAGCTGTTCATCGATGGTTTTACGCAGTTCGCTGGTCGTTGTTACTAGCTGCTGCTGGTTGAGCTGCAGCTCAATCGCCGCACTTAATAAACTGCCGTAAGACTGCTCCAACTGCTCAACCAGCTCACGCCGCGATTGATACAGCTGCGAAAGTGAATCCACAAGCCCTGGCGTTGCCTCTATACCCGCCTCGGCTAAACGCGTGATGGCATACTGATCGCTTTGGCGTAGCTGGTCACGCTGACGGACTAAATCAAACTGCTTTAACCGCAAGTCGGCAATTTCGTCCTGCAAATCCCGTGGGGCTGGCAAAGGAGGCAGCGACTTGCGCTGTTCGCGCAGAATCCGCGACAGCAGCTGGCTGCCGCGGATAGCCTCAATTTGCTCATTAAGGCTGCGCTGCAGTTGACGCACGTTCTCCAACTGCCGCTGGGCTTCAATATTTTCGCGTACAACACTGTTAGCGCGATCCGTCGCCCGCAATAGCTCCAGACTGAGTGTCTGGTTGGTTTGCTGCGCCTGCGCCACCACCGGATGCCCGGCGGCGATTAATGGGTTATCCCTGGCGGCATCGGCAATGGCTTGCTCCGAGGCCAACCGACGCTGCTGGTCAATCACCCCTTGCAACATCGATAATTGCTGCTCTCGATAATCGACCTGCGCCATCAGCACATCGCGGCGCTCTTGAGCTAACTCACGCAGACGGCTATTAGCGCTTAGCTCACGCTGATAAAAGCTTATTTCGCGCTCGGCAAGCGCCCGTTCCAGGCGCAGTTGGATAAGCCGTGCATCGCTCAGCGCAGAGAGTTGACGATCCGCCAGCAGAGCCTCGCGCTCATCGTGCTGTCGGCGTAAACTCTCCGCACGCTGAAGGGTTTCCGCGATGGATTGCTGGGCACGCTCAGGCAGTGTTTGTGCGGACAGCAATTGGGAGTTCACTTCCGCCAACTGGCTTTGCAACTGTTGGAGCTCAACCACGGCGTTGGTTTGCAGCGTTTCCAGCTCATCGAGGGGACGGTCGCTCAAGTCTGCAACGGTTAGCTGCTGTGAAGCTTCTTCCGTTTCGCTCAATTCACGCTGCAGGCGTGCTAGCAGTTCAGGGGCTTGTTCTACCCGGGCGTCTAATGCCGCTAGACGCTCATCGATAGATGTCAGCCGCTCATAGGCATCCAGCGCCGCTTCTAGGGTCTCCTTGTCGCTTACCTGCTGAGCAGTCAACGCTCCCTCAAGCGCTTCCAACTGCGCTAGCCTTGAGGCCAGTTCTTCCTGCTCAGGCACCCGTTCAAGTAGGCTGGCCTGGAGCGCAGCGTGGGCTGGATTAAAAGCGGCACTGCTAATAAACAGCAGCAGGAACAAACAGGGTATACTCCACCTACAGGCGCATCTCACCACGTTACTTATGCCTCGTTGACATCGAAAGCTCCGCAGACACGGATAGTAGGGTTATTGTCAGGCGTTCTGATAGCCAGCGCAATCAGAGCTGTTGACTTCTGCAGGCGGCGTGATAGAAACAAGCATGGCATTTGCCTATTCACTCATTTTGCGAGTCACCTTGATGGTCACCCGAAAACTGCTGTTGACGAAACTCATTGTTCTGCTCAGTCTTGCTACCTTTAGTGCCAATGCCCTCGCCGAATCTCAACAAGAGATTGAGGCGCGCATCCGTGCGCTCAACGCTGAGCTGTATGATTTGCATCAACAGCTACAGCAGATAGAGAGCCCCGAAGACGCTGCGCTTGACCTACCGTTTGAACAGTTGCCTGAAGAAGCGGCACGGGAAGACTTGAGCGAACGTCGTGAACTCGAGCAGGAGTCAAGCCGGAACCCGTTTTCAATCACCACCCACCGCACCAACTACCTGTTCCCGGTTAGTTACAATGCTAACAAAAACAGTGAAAGCTTTCGCACCGTGGCTAACGGCACTCCCGCAGATAGCGTGGAGTTAAAATTCCAGTTCAGCGCCAAGGTTAATCTCGCCGAGCAGGTGTTTGGCAACTACGGTGATGTCTACTTTGGCTACACCCAGCGCAGCTGGTGGCAGGCTTATAATACCGACGCCTCATCACCCTTTCGCGAAACCAACTACGAGCCTGAAATATTTATCGACTTTGACAATGCCTGGGAGGCGCTTGGCTGGGTAAACACCCGCAATCGAGTATCCTTTAATCACCAATCAAACGGTCGCTCGGATCCTTTCTCGCGCAGTTGGAACCGTGTTTACCTTGAAAGCACCTTTCAACGCGGCGACTGGGCGTTCACCCTGGCGCCCCATTGGCGCCTACCAGAGTCCGATGAGGATGATGATAACCCGGATATCGAACGTTATATGGGATACGGCGATATTCGCCTTGCCAAACGCCTTAACAACAACCATGAAGTGAGCGGTCAGTTACGCGGCAACCCTAGTGCTGGCAATATAGGCACCCAGATTGATTACAGCTGGCCAGCTTTCAACAGATTGCGGGCGCATGTACAGTACTACTACGGATATGGTGAAAGCATGATCGATTATGATCATCGCGTGCACCGCTTAAGCCTTGGGTTTAGTTTAAATCCCTTATTTAGTGCCACAGGGCTGAACCGATAGGTGCATTTGCTTGTCTGTTAGTGCGTGGCTGCTATGCTTGCTTGTGTAGAAGCCAAAAGCCCAATCATTCATTTGTCAAAGGAAGACTCCATGGCTAAACGTCAACCCACTTACTCTACTCAAGCCGATCAACTCAAAGATGATCTGCGCCACTTGAGTGAAACCGTTGAAGAGCTGGTCAATGCGACTGCCAAAGATGCCAGCGGAGAGATGAACGACCTGCGCACTCGCGCTGAGCGCCGCTTAAAAGACACCCGCGCGCGTCTTGAAGCTCGCGGCGAGCGTATCTATGACGAAACCCGCGATTCGCTGACCCATCAAGCCGATGCATGCGACCGCTATGTGCATGAGAATCCTTGGACGAGCATTGGTATTGGTGCCGCAGCAGGTATGGTTGTGGGTATGCTGCTCGGTCGTCGCTAATGGCTTTGGGACCAACCCAACGCGTCTTCTCTGCCGCCAAACGCTTACTGAAATCGCTGATTGCTAATAGCGAAACCCGCCTGCGTTTGGCGGTGTTTGAGTTGGAAGAGGAGCGTGCTCGTTTACTGGTTCTACTGCTTCTCGCAGGGGCAAGTTTACTATTGCTATTGCTGGGTATTGCCACGCTAACGGCTCTAGTCGTGGTTCTATTCTGGGATACCTATCGTCTGACCGCTATTGCGATCAGTGCAGCTGTGTTGATAGGTGCCAGTTTGCTACTTGCAATTATTGCGATTCGCCAGTCCAAGCAACACTCGCTTTTAAAAGAAACACTCAAACAGCTTGCCGCTGATCGAGCACTGCTTGAGGAGCCAAGTGATGAAACCATCCGCAGACACCGTTAAACCTGGCACTAAACCATTGAGCCGCGCTGAGCGCAAAGCCCTGCTATTGGCGGAGCTGGAACAACAACGTGTGGATATTTTGGTAGATAGCGATTATTTGCAGCAGGCAGCCTCGCCGCTAGACCAAAGCTGGCAAAGCTTCAAACTGCCACTCTACGCCGTCGGCGGCTTTGCTGCTTATAAGCTAGCACGCCACCCAGGTGGCGCTATGGCGGCAGGTCGAAAAGCGCTTGCGGGCTACATGCTATTCAAAAAGCTTAAATTGTTAGCCAAGGTGGCTAGTTAATTCGGATGCTATTGCTTGGGCTAGGGGCGTTGCCTAGCAGGCTTGCCCGCAGGCTACGCCACTTGCCCACGCCCATTGAAAGTTATACCCGCCGAGCTCTCCCGTTACATCCAATACCTCTCCGATAAAGCGCAATTGCGGCAGGCCTTTCACTTCAAAGGTCTTGGATGATAGCGCCTCGGTATTGACCCCGCCCATGGTCACCTCTGCGGTGCGCCAACCTTCGGTGCCCGCTGGCTTCAGTTGCCAGGCGTTGAGCCTTCCTGCCCACTCATCCAGCGCTGCGTTGGCGTACTGGGCCAGTGGTCGCGCTGGGTCACTGTCGGGGTACCACTCCAGCAGCGCTTGCGCCAAGCGTCTCGGGAAGCGTTCGCTAAGCCAGGTAGAGAGCTGACGTTTGGGAGTCTCTTGGCGCGCTTGGCGCAGCGATTCCGCCACGTTTTCACCGGGCAGCAGATCAATGCTAATCGCCTCCCCGGGCTGCCAAACACTGGATATTTGCAGCATTGCAGGGCCAGACAAGCCACGATGGGTAAATAGCATGGGCTCTACAAAGCGGCGGCTACCCGCACTAACGGCCACGGGCACACTGACGCCTGAAAGCTCTGCTGCGCGTGCCTTCCAAGTATCACTCAGTGTGAACGGCACCAACCCTGGGCGGGTATCGAATACTTCCAAGCCAAATTGACGGGCTATATCGTAACCCAATCCCGTCGCCCCCATGCTCGGAATGGAAAGCCCGCCGCTCGCCACGACCACCACCCCCGCATCGATGTTACCTATCGAGGTGGTTAGCCGCATGGCACCGCCCTGCTGCTCCACGCGAGTAATCTGTGTGCTGAGTTTTATATCAGCCCCTGCCCATTCGCACTCGGTCAGTAGCGTGCGGAGAATATCTTTGGCCGAGGTTGCACAGAATAGCTGCCCAGGGGTTTTCTCCACATGTTCAACGCCATGGCGCTCGACCAGCTCGACAAAGTGCTCAGGCCGGTAGCGTTTGAGCGCCGAAATACAAAAGTGAGGGTTTGACGAGTAAAAGTGCTGTGGCGTGGTGCCAAGATTGGTAAAGTTGCAGCGGCCACCCCCAGACATCAAAATCTTCTTGCCCGCTTTGTTAGCATGATCAAGCACTAACACCCGCTTGCCGGTATAACCCGCTTGCGCCGCGCACATTAAGCCCGCGGCGCCAGCGCCGATGATGACTACGTCATAGATCATAGTGGACAGCTCATAGTGGGGGCGACTCTCGCTGTAAAAAGCAGGCATTCTAACAGGATCAGGCTTAAAAATTATTATATGATCGAATTCCTCTATACAATAACTGTATAAATAATATCTAACGCTGAGAATACTATGCTTTTGCCCTTTCAAGGACGGCTGTTGCGACTCGCGCTGGTACCTTTCACCCTGCTGCTATCCATCGTGGCGTTTGCCCAAACGGCGCCGTCAGTCATCGGCACACGAGCGGTCATGACCACTTGGTCGGATCCACTGGAAGCCTTAGGCACCCTTAGCGCTGATGAGAGTGTCACACTATCCGCCACCGTCACGGATATTGTTGCCGAGATCAATTTCAGTGATGGGCAGCAGGTCGAAGAGGGGCGGCTACTTATTCGCTTAGAAGACGCGGAAGAGCAAGCACAACTCAGGGCCTCCCAGGCACTTCGCGAAGAGCGCCTCAATGCATCAAATCGTGCTGCGCAGCTGCAAGAGCGCAACCTTGCGGCTCGCGCCGATGTAGAAGATAGTCGGTCACGGCTGCGCCAGGCAGACGCCGATATACAAGCAATTGAAGCGGAGCTATCCAATTATCGGATAGAGGCGCCTTTCAGCGGCCGCGTTGGTTTTCGCACTATCAGTATCGGCGCTCTGGTCACTCCAGGCATGGACTTGGTGACGCTCGATAAACTGGATGTTATGCAGCTCGATTTCAGCGTACCCGAGGTATTTCTGGGCCGCCTCTCGCCAGGTTTGATGCTCAATGCCACCACTGCAGCCTACCCTGAAGACCTCTTTAGCGGCGAAATTGCCACCATCGGCACGCGTGTAGACCCGCTAACACGCAGCGTAAGCGTTCGTGCGGAGCTCGATAATGCTGATGGGCGCTTGCGTCCTGGTATGCTGATGGAAGTGATCGTTCAGCAGCGCGTCCGCGACACCATTGTGATCCCCGAAGCGGCCATCGAACCTAGCGGTGATCGGCATTTCGTTATGCTGATAGAACAGCAAGATGGCATCACGCGCCTAGCCCAACGTGAAGTCAGGATTGGCGAGCGGCGCAATGGCGAGGTGGAAATTCTCGAAGGGTTAGCCCAGGGTGATTTAATTGTCTTTCATGGTCTACAGCTTGCCCGCGATGGGCAAGAGGCGAGGTTAATCGGGATTGCCGATGACGAGACGGGTATACGCGCGCTGCTGGAGGCCGACCGCTGATGCGCTTATCGGATATCTCGGTTCAGCGCCCCGTCCTGGCGATGGTGATCGCAGCGCTGATTATTGCCTTTGGTCTTCTAGCGCTCAATCGCCTGCCGCTGCAAGAGTACCCCACCATCGACCCGCCCGTGGTCACCATCGATACCCGCTATCCCGGCGCCTCGGCCAGCGTCGTCGAAACACGCATTACCCAGGTGTTAGAAGACCGTATTGCGGGTGTTGAAGGCATTGAGCTGATCACCTCGGAAAGCGAGGATGGCCGCTCTCAGATTGAGATCGAATTTAGCATTGATATGGATATTAATGCCGCCGCCAACGATATTCGCGACCGCATTTCCGGCGCGCTGCGCAACCTGCCCGACGACGCTGACAACCCCGAGGTCACCAAAGCCGATAGTAGCGAAGAGATCGTCGTGTGGCTCAGCCTTTCCGGTGAAGACTACTCGATCACCGAGCTGACCGACTATGCTAACCGCTTTCTGGTCGACAGCCTTTCCGTTCAGCCAGGAGTGGCAAGGGTGCGTGTCGGCGGCGGCAGCGACTACGCTATGCGCGTGTGGCTAGACCGCAACGCTTTAGCCGCACGCGAGCTCACCGTCAGCGATATTGAAGATGCGCTACGAGCCGAGAACGTTGAACTACCTGCTGGCTCGATTGAATCTGAAGATCGTCAGTTTATTGTGCGCCTACCCCGCAGCTTTGCCAGCGCCGAAGATTTTCAGCGCCTTGCTCTCAATTCGCCCCGCAGCGCCTCCCTCAATCAGGAGGAAAACGGCTATTTGGTGCGCCTTGCTGATGTGGCCAGGGTAGAAGTGGGCGCGGTAGAGGATCGTTCAGTGTTCCGCTCCAACGGCATCCCCATGGTTGGGCTGGGGATGATCATGCAGTCCACGGCCAATGTGATAGAGCTTTCCGAAGCGGTGCAGGGGGAGCTTGAACGCCTGCAGGGCACGCTGCCAGAAGGCATGTCATTGAGCCTGAATTACGACGCCTCGCTATTTGTCTCAGGCGCCATTGAGCAGGTGGTCATGACGCTGTTTATCGCCATGGGGCTGGTCGTGGTGGTGATCTTTATGTTTTTAGGTAATTTGCGCACCACCCTGGTCCCCGCGGTGACCGTACCGATTGCCGTCATCGGCGCCTTTACCGCTTTGGCGGCAATGAATTTTTCGATCAACCTGCTGACACTGCTAGCGCTGGTGCTGGCAATCGGCCTGATTGTCGATGACGCCATCGTGGTACTTGAAAACATTAACCGGCGTATGCACGACTACGGCGAAACGCCGCTCGTCGCCGCCTTCCGCGGCACTCGCCAAATCGCCTTTGCCGTGATTGCGACCACCCTGGTGTTAGTGGCGGTTTTCGTGCCACTCAGTATGTTGCAAGGCGATATTGGTCGGCTATTTTCCGAGTTCGCGCTGACCATGGCCGCCGCGGTGGTGGTCTCTACCCTGCTGGCGCTGACGCTGACGCCGATGATGGCGTCTAAAATTCTTAAGCCAGGTATGCACGACAGCCGTATTGGCAAAGCGGTGCAGTGGCTGCTCAGCGGCACCCAGCGCCGCTATCAGGCGGCGTTAGAGTGGATGCTCACAATGCGCTGGCTGGTGGTGGCCGCGTTTGCATTGCTGATTGCCGCCACCGCCTGGCTGGCCACGGAGCTGCCCAACGAATACACCCCTCAGGAGGACCGCGGCAATTTTATTGTGCTAGTCAATGGCCCTGAAGGCGCCACCTTCGACTACATGATGGACTATATGGATGAGATCGAAGCGCGAATGACGCCGTTAGTAGAAAGCGGCGAGCTGGAGCGTGTAGTCGTTCGCGCCCCACGTGGCTACGGCAACATCGAGAATTTTAATAGCGGCTTTATTATCGTCAATATGGCCGAGTGGGGCAGCCGACGCAGCGCCTGGGAGATTATGGCCGAGGTACGCCAAAGCCTTAGCTCACTGCCAGGTGTGCAAGCTTTCCCGGTGATGCGCCAAGGGTTTGGTCAACGAACAGAGAAGCCAGTGCAGTTTGTCCTGGGCGGCGGTAGTTACGATGAAATTGCCCAGTGGCGCGACACCTTGATGAATCATGTGCGCGAAAACAACCCGCGCTTAATGGCACTGGAGAGCAACTATAACGAAACCCAGCCGCAGTTGAGGGTCGATATTGACTACGAGCGGGCGGCGTCGCTAGGCGTTACCGTGACCGAGATCGGTAGAACGCTGGAAGTCCTATTAGGTGGCCGTAATGTCACGCGCTATGTGGATGACGGTGAAGAGTACGATGTGATCTTGGAAGGCGACCGCGGCAGCCAAAACAGCCCAAGGACGCTAGATAACATACAGGTCCGCTCTGCGCGCACAGGTGAACTGATTCCCCTGGCAAGCTTGGTTTCCCTCTCAGACTTTGCGGGTGCCAGCACCTTGAACCGCTTTGACCGCATTCGCGCCATCACTATTGAGGCTAACTTGGCGGATGGCTATCCCCTCGGCGAAGCCTTGGCCTACTTGGAGCAGAGCGCCGCGGAGCTACTGCCGGAAGAAGCGCAAACCAATGTGGCAGGGGCTTCACGGGATTTCCAACAGGCCAGCGGCGCCACCGCTTTCCTGTTGATACTTGGCGCGCTAGTGGTTTTTTTGGTACTAGCAGCGCAGTTTGAGAGCCTGATTCATCCCTTTGTGATCATGCTCACAGTGCCGCTAGCGATGAGTGGTGCCCTGCTTGCGCTACTGCTTAGCGGTCAATCACTGAATATCTATAGCCAGGTGGGCCTGGTCCTGCTGATTGGCCTGGCAGCTAAAAACGGCATTCTGATCGTCGAGTTTGCCAACCAATTGCGCGATGAAGGTAAAGCGTTTCGAGCGGCGCTGATTGAAGCCTCTGTGACACGTTTAAGGCCAATCTTAATGACCGCCGTAACGACCATGGCCGGCGCCATTCCATTGATTGTCTCGACCGGCCCCGGGGCTGAGTCGCGCCTGGTCATCGGCACCGTGATTATGGCGGGGGTAGGCTCGGCAACGCTGTTTACGCTGTTTGTCGTACCCGTCGCTTACGACTTGCTGGCACGCCATACCGGTTCACCAGGAGCGGTGAAACGCCAGTTAGAGGAGGAAATAGCTAACGCGCGATCTGACTGATGTCATTGCGAAGCGAGGCAATCTCGTTTTAGATGCAGCCACTGGCTTGAGATTGCCTTGTCGCAGGTGGCTTGCAATGACACAAGAGTGCAGAGGCAGCCAATAACCCAGCTATCAGCCACTTTTAAATCAATGCTTGAACAGCTCATCAAGGGCATTGGCAGTCAACACAGCGGCAGACCAATCATCCAACTGCTCAGCTGTCGCTTGGTCTAAGCGCTGCTCCACCCAAACAGGTAAATCGCCAAATTTAAGACCTAGCTGCTTACGCAAGATGCGCTGCGCTTCTTCCTGACGCCCTTCCTGTTTAGCTTCATTAATAAATGAAACCTCATCACGCAGCGCCCGTTCCCGTACAAACGCCAATCGGCGTGTCTCTTCGTCGGCGCTCAGCTCGCGGATGCGGCTCATCGCTTTTTTAACCGGTTCGTGGGCGATATTGGCCATGGTAAGCTCCTCCTGCCAATGCTTAAAGAAGGTGATCCAAGCGCGCAGTGCGCCTTCCGGCACCCCGAGACGATCCGCCTTATTTAGTTCGATTAAGTTCATCTGCAGAATGTTCCCCAGCGATACATTCGGCTGGTACTCATCGCGCATTTCAAACCGCCATGTTGCCTGCTGACGTTCTGCGTCCGTCGCTGTGAACAAATCAAAGTCGAGTAAGTGTAAGCCCACAGTAGCGTTAAGTGTTTGGTAATCCTCGCCTGCACCGAGCTGACTTCCTAGCATACGGGCTAAATAAAACAGCCCACGCTTGTGCCAAGCACCGTAGCGACGAACCTGTATCTCAACATTATAGCAGTGTCCTTCACTATCACGAGCGAGTACGTCAAGAATGATATATTTCCCGTTCAGTTCTGAAGGCTCAATCGTTGGGTTGAGTATCTCTACCGAAGTAATATCGGGTAAGTCAGGGCGCAGGTCATTGATCAAATCGACTAGCAGATCAGGCGCTTCTGCAAACAGGCGTTTGAAGACATAGTCATTGGTGGGATCGAGTAATTCGTGCATTACCACTCCAGAGGCCAGATAAGCGCCTTACCTTTGCAGGATAAGCTAACATAAATCTGTCTGGGAGAACGAGTCGAAGCTCGGTAATCTGGAGTTGCATTTGGGGTGTCATTACAAGCGAAGCGTAGCAACTTTCTCAATGACAACTAGGGCTGCTGGCGTCTCATCGTTAGAGCAAGCGCAGCGGATAAGGGTGCCTATCGGCACCCTTTAAAAGAGAGCTAGCGATTACTCACACTCGCCAAGATACTCGCCTTCGATCACGGTATTCATGCTTAGCTCGCCCATGGGTGACTGGGTCAGGATATCGACGTTACCTTCAATACGCTCACCCATAAAACGCATTTCGCCATCGATAGTCGCCTCGCCACCCTCAGCGCGGCACACCATGCTGTAGCTTAGGCCATCCGCGTTCATGTCCTGGTCAAGCAACTCACAGCCTTCTTCTTCCTCAATGAAACCGAATTCGGCATCATCAAGTTCTTCCTGGCTAATACACTGGCGCTCAGTTTCAGTTTGATCCGGAATTTCCATTTCACCACTGACGCTGGTTTTGCTAACAAACTCCCACTCACCAGCGGTCACATTAGGGGTTTCAGCCAACGCGACCATCGGAAAGGCCACTAGGGCCGCTACTGCCATGTTACGTAACATCATCGCTACTCTCACTGCGTTGCTTTAGGAATTTAGAGCCTAGGTATCCTACCTGATTCAATCCCACGATGCCCTACCCAACGACCACACTGCTACACTGAACGAATAACAAGCTTATTCAGCGCACCCGCTATACAAGGTAGCCAACAATGCAAGACGACGCTCTGGTCAATTATGACTTTCACTGCCCCTACTGCGATTCGCCGCTGACCTTCCTGATCGATACGTCCCAAGGCAGTCACGATACCTGGGAAGATTGCCACCAGTGCTGTGCGCCCATCCAGTTGCAAATTGTTGTCTCACCCGTCACCGGCGAACTCGACAGCGTCGTTGCCGGACGCGACGATGACGTTCTCTAGACGTCTTGTATTAAACGTCTCGCAAGGCAGCCTTGCGCTTGGTTTCGTTGCGGCGCATAAAAAACCACGCCAATAACGTCGCCAGGGATACGGTCAAAATAATCAGCGTGGCCAGCGCATTAATCTTCGGTGACACTCCCATCCGCACCGACGAGAACACCACCATGGGCAGCGTATTCGCCCCAGGACCCGAGACAAAGCTGGCAATCACCAGGTCGTCGAGGGAGAGCGTAAACGCCAGTAGCCAGCCCGCCGCCAACGCGGGAGTAATAATCGGCAGCGTAATGGAGAAGAAGGTTTTAAGTGGCGGCGAGCCTAAATCCATAGCGGCCTCTTCAATCGAATGATCCACTTCCCGCAGCCTTGCGGCCACCACGACCGCCACGTAGGCACTGCAAAAGGTGGTGTGCGCAATCCAGATGGTCGCCATCCCCCTGTCTGCAGGCCAACCGGTAATTTGCGCCATCTGCACAAATAGCAGCAGCAGCGAAAGCCCCGTGATGACTTCGGGCATGACCAGCGGTGCCGTCACCATGCTAGAGAGGGCTGTTTTGCCTCGAAAGTGGCCATAGCGGGTCATTACAAAGGCGGCCACGGTACCCAAACAAACCGCCATACTGGCGGCAAAAAAGGCGATACGCAGGCTCGTCCATACCGCCGATAAAATTTGCTGGTCACGAAACAGCTCGCCGTACCACTGAGTGGAAAACCCCGCCCACACCGTGACCAGCTTCGATGCATTAAAAGAATACACCACCAGCACAAACATCGGCAGATAGAGAAACAGCAGGCCAAGCACCAGCATAGTGGTGGAGAAATTAATCCGCGGCACTCTATTCATGATGCCAGCTCCCGAGACTGATAGCGGTGAAACCAGACAATCGGTACCAGTAACAACAGCAGCATTACCATTGCCAGCGCCGACGCCACCGGCCAGTCACGGTTAAGGAAGAACTCCTCCCATAGCACTTTGCCAATCATTAACGTATCCGGGCCGCCAAGCAGTTCAGGAATCACGAACTCCCCCACCGCCGGGATAAACACCAGCATCGAACCCGCGACGATCCCCCCCATCGAGAGCGGCAAGGTGACTTTGATAAAGGTGTTAAGTTTACGCGAACCCAAATCGGCCGCAGCCTCCAACAGAGAGTTGTCCATACGGGTTAAGTGGGCATAGAGCGGCAGCACCATAAACGGCAAGTAGGCGTAAACAATGCCAATGGTGACCGCAAACTGGGTATTCATCATGCGCAGCGGCGAATCAATTAAGCCAAGCCCTATCAAGAAGTTATTGATTAGGCCGCTGTTACTGAGAATCCCCATCCAGGCGTAGACACGAATAAGAAAAGACGTCCACGACGGCAACATCACCAGCAGCAGTAATAACAGTTGCCAGC
The DNA here is from genome assembly GCF_052379125.1 of Halomonas sp. AOP13-D3-9. Taxonomy (NCBI): domain Bacteria; kingdom Pseudomonadati; phylum Pseudomonadota; class Gammaproteobacteria; order Oceanospirillales; family Halomonadaceae; genus Halomonas; species Halomonas sp. AOP13-D3-9. The sequence continues at coordinate 121,117 of NZ_JBQSYH010000006.1, forward strand.
GCGCCGGTGCCCGCGCCATGGCATAGGCCATCGGGTAACCCAGCAGCAAACAGACCAGCGTGGCGATAAACGCCGTCTTCACCGAGCCCCAGTAGGCGGCGATATACAGCGAGTCCGAGAGCAGAAAGAGGTAATTGCCTAAATTAAGAAAGACATGCAACGTCTGATCGGCGTACTCAAGCAGCGGCCCATAGGGCGGAATGGCAATCGCCGCCTCGGAGAGGCTGATTTTGAGTACCAGTACAAAGGGCAGCAAGAAAAATAGTGTTAACCACACTAGTGGAAACGCTATCACTGCCCTTCGCCCCAATTGCCAGCGCTTGAGTAATGCTGAAACACGAGATGGCATCATTTAAGGCAGTCTCCTCCCAGAAAGAAACCCTGCGGTAAGAAGTCCAGTCATGAGAAACCCTGCCATCAGCGATTGAGTACAATCGTGCTGTGATCTTCCCAGTAGACATAGACGTTGTCTTCCCAGGTGGGGCGATCACCGCGACGCTCGGTATTGGCCATACTGACCTTAATGATCTGGCCTGACGGTGTGCGCACGTAATAGAGCGAGAAACCACCTAAGTAGGCGATATCGTCCACCTTGCCTTCCGCCCAGTTATATTCAGTGGTGGGTTTCTCGCGGGTAAGCCAGATTTTTTCAGGCCTAAGTGCGACCCAAACCCGACGATTCGACGCCTGAGTGGTAATACCATGATCAATATAGATGGGGCGCTCAAGCGCGGGGGCAACAATGCGGCAGTGGTCGGCTGCGTCTTCGATAATCTCGCCTTCGAACAGATTCACCGTGCCGACGAATTCCGCCACCATGCGGCTCACCGGGCTTTCATAAATATCGATGGGCGAGCCTATCTGTTCGATCCAGCCATCGGCCATAATCGCCACACGGTCGGCCATGGTCATCGCCTCTTCCTGATCGTGGGTGACCATAATGCAGGTAACGCCGACCTGCTCGATGATTTCCACCACCTCTAGCTGCATTTCCGTGCGCAGCTTTTTATCCAGCGCGCCCATCGGTTCGTCTAGCAGTAGCAGCTTGGGCCGTTTGGCCAGCGAACGCGCCAGTGCCACTCGCTGGCGCTGGCCACCCGAGAGCTGATGCGGCTTGCGCTTGGCAAAGCGCTGCATATGCACCAGTTTGAGCATTTGCTCGACGCGAGCGTCGATATCCGCTTTGGGCAGTTTGTCCTGCTTTAAGCCAAAGGCAATATTCTGCGCCACTGTCATATGCGGAAATAGCGCATAGGACTGGAACATCATATTGATAGGCCGCTTGTGCGGGGGCATCGCGGTGATATTTTCACCGTCTAGTAGAATGCGGCCTTCTGTTGGGGTTTCAAAGCCCGCCAGCATCCGCAGCAGGGTTGACTTACCTGACCCAGAACCACCCAATAGCGCGAAGATTTCTCCGCGCTTAACCTGCAAATTGACATCATCCACCGCCAGCGCATCATCAAACCGCTTGCTTAAGCGTTTAACTTCCAGCACCACATCCTCAGCGAACCGCGGGGTTTTACCCTGGGGCCGCGACGTTAAAGGCGTGATGGGTGAAGCAGATGAAGGCTCGTTCGACAGGGGCGTAGTGACCATTCGCCACTCCCATCAAAAGGCCCGGAAATCCGGGCATTAAAAAAGACGAACAGCGAGCCTGCGTATCAACCCCAGGCTCGCCGTCGGATAAGTGTCGCTTTAACGCCCCGACTTCACGCGGTTCCAAATACGCGTGCGGGCACGTAGCACATCTTGAGGCTTTTCGGCCTGGACGTATAGGTTTTGCATGACCTCGGTTTCCGGGTAAATAGCCGGGTCATTGAGGATCTCATCGGAGAGATATTCATTGGCCGCCGCGTTAGGGTTGGCATAACGCACGTACTCAGTAATTTCAGCGGCGATTTCCGGGTCGAGAATAAAGTTGATAAAGGCATGGGCGTTTTCAGTGTTCGGCGCGTCAGCGGGTACCGCCATCATATCGAACCAGAGCGCTGCGCCTTCTTTCGGAATGCTGTAACCAATACTGAACTCGCGCCCCGCTTCTTCAGCACGCTCGGCGGCCTGGAAAATATCGCCAGAATAGCCTGCGGCCACGCATATATCACCATTGGCCAGATCGGACACATAGCGCGAAGAGTGGAAGTAGGTCATGTCGTCGCGCACTTCGGCAATCAATTCGCCAGCGGCTTCAATATCATCCAGATTTTCACTCAGGGGATCAAACCCTAGGTACGCCATGGCTGGCGAGAGCATTTCATCAGCGGAATCCAGCATCGACAAGCCACAGCCCGCCTCGCTCAACGCGGCGGTTATTTCCGGATCAAACAGCAGCGCCCAGCTATCTACCGGCGCGTCGTCACCCAAAATTTCTTTAACGCGATCAACGTTATAGCCAATCCCATTGGTGCCCCACATATAAGGAACCGAGTATTCGCTACCCGCGTCGATAGTTTCCAAGTTGGCCATCAGTTCGGGGTTGAGATTGTCTAAATTGGGCAGTAGCTCATGGTCAAGCGGCTGGAAAACACCGGCCTTCACTTGGCGGGTAAAGTAGTAAGTAGAGGGTACTACCACATCGTAGCCGGAGCGCCCGGCGAGCAGTGCGGCATCCAAGATTTCATTGCTGTCATAAACGTCATAGGTCACTTCAATGCCGGTACGCTCGGTAAATTTTTCCAGCGTTTCCGGGGCAATGTAGTCTGACCAGTTAAACACCCGCACCTCTTCGGCGTGGGCAGCGCTAGCCGCTGCGGCGAATGAGATAGCCGCAACGGCCGCGGAAAGTTTGTGGATGTTCCCCATTATCACTGCTCCTGTTTTCCTAACTATTTTAGTAAACGATTCAGCCAAATAATTTGCCAAGTGTTGCCTATCACAATTGTTGCCTATCAAGTGCTTCTTACCCAATGCGCTCCAAAGCCTGCCATCAGGGGCTAACAATAGCGTAGGCCATAATGCTGACCGTGCGAATTTTGCGGTGCAGTGACGGCTACCGCAAGCCAATGTGAAAAATTCTTGTATTTTGCCCTACCGACCCCATTAAGTAGCAGGTAAAACGATGTTCTTTGATACCAATGCTCTTTTATCCGCCAATAGAGCAACGCTATTGGCTGGATGGCTTTTTTTAATTTTAGACATTAGTCGCTAGCCGTTAGTATTAGCCATACTTTATAAACCCTACACTCATGACACCAGGAGACTATCTCAATGTCCTTGATCAACACTGAAGTAAAGCCGTTTAAAGCTACCGCTTACCTGAATGGCGAATTTGTCGATGTGACTGAAACGGATCTACAAGGCCAGTGGTCTATTTTCTTCTTCTACCCGGCCGACTTTACTTTCGTTTGCCCGACTGAGCTTGGCGATTTGGCCGATCACTACGCTGAATTCAAGAAGTTGGGCGTTGAAATCTACAGTGTTTCAACCGATACCCACTTTACGCACAAAGCCTGGCACGACAGCTCTGAAACTATCGGCAAACTGCAGTACCCGATGATTGCTGATCCGACGCTGCGCATTTCACGCAACTTCGAAGTGTTGATTGAAGAAGCGGGGCTTGCTGAGCGCGGCACCTTTGTCGTCGACCCCGATGGCAAAATCCAGATTGTTGAAATCAACGCTGGCAACATCGGTCGTAATGCTGAAGAGCTGCTGCGTAAAGTGAAAGCCGCTCAATACGTTCGTGCCAACCCGAACGAAGTATGCCCGGCCAAATGGAAAGAAGGTGAAGAAACACTGGCACCTTCACTGGATCTTGTAGGCAAAATCTAAACCGCCTACGGCTTTCACGCGCTTGCTCTTATTTGCGTGGCGCAAGAGCGTGCAGGTTCAACGCCCGGGTTTCGCCCGGGCGTTCTGTTTTAAAACAGTTTTAAATTATTAATGATTAGCACCGTCACACGCGTGTATTTAATACGTCTGTTACTTGCGAGGAAGCTACTGTCATGCTGGACGCCAATTTAAAATCCCAGTTGAAAGCCTATCTGGAAAAAGTGACTCAGCCGTTCGAGATTGTTGCCTCCCTCGATGACGGTGCCAAGTCACAAGAACTTCTCGGCCTGCTTGAGGACATCAGCAGCCTGAGCGATAAGATTACGCTACACAGCGACGGCCAGGACGACCGCAAGCCATCGTTTGCAATCAACCGCCCCGGCGAAGAGACGGGCGTGGTGTTTGCTGGCATCCCCATGGGCCACGAGTTCACATCGCTGGTGTTAGCGCTGCTGCAAGTCGGCGGCCATCCACCCAAAACCTCTGATGAGCTACTCAAGCAAATTAAAGAGCTCGACGGCGAGATGCTTTTCGAGACTTACTACTCGCTCTCCTGCCAAAACTGCCCTGACGTGGTTCAAGCGCTTAACCTGATGGCTATTTTCAACCCGAAGGTGCGCCATGTCGCTATCGACGGCGCGCTGTTCCAGGATGAAGTCGAGTCGCGGGAAATCATGTCGGTACCGAGCATCTACCTGAACGGTAAGCCGTTCGATCAAGGCCGTATGGCCCTTGAGCAGATTTTGGCCAAAGTGGATACCGGTGCCGCCGAACGCGATGCCAAAAAGCTAAACGAGAAAGCTGCTTTTGATACGCTCATCATTGGTGGTGGCCCAGCAGGCGCTTCCGCTGCTATTTATTCTGCCCGTAAAGGCATTAATACCGGCGTTGCAGCTGAACGCTTCGGTGGTCAGGTGGTAGATACTCTGGGCATTGAGAACTTTATCTCGGTTTCGTATACCGAAGGCCCAAAACTGGTTAGCGCGCTTGAAGAGCACGTGAAAGAGTACGAAGTCGATGTCATGAACCTGCAGCTTGCCACCGCCTTTAAAGCTGCCGAGACGGAAGGTGGTTTGCACGAAGTCACTTTTGAGTCCGGCGCGGCGCTTAAGAGCAAAACCCTGGTATTGGCGACAGGCGCCCGCTGGCGCGAAATGAATGTGCCTGGCGAACAGCAGTATCGCAACAAAGGCGTTGCCTATTGCCCCCACTGTGACGGCCCACTGTTCAAAGGTAAGCGGGTAGCAGTGATTGGTGGCGGTAACTCCGGCGTTGAAGCAGCGATTGATCTGGCGGGTATTGTCGGCCATGTCACGCTGGTGGAGTTTATGGGTGAGATGCGCGCAGACGCGGTGTTGCAGAAAAAGCTTAAGAGCCTGCCTAACGTCGAGATTATTCTCAACGCACAAACCACTGAAGTCACTGGTGATGGTAGCCGTGTTAATGGCTTGAACTATAAAGACCGCACGTCTGATGAGAGCAAATCCATCGCGCTGGAAGGTATCTTTGTTCAGATTGGTCTGGTGCCTAACACCGAGTGGTTAAAAGGCTCTCCGATTGAGATGACGCCCCGCGGTGAGATCATCGTCGATGCCCACGGTATGACCTCCGTACCCGGCGTATTCGCCGCGGGCGATGTGACTACCGTGCCCTATAAGCAGATCATTATTGCCATGGGCGAAGGCGCCAAGGCATCGTTGGGTGCTTTCGACTACTTAATTCGTAATTGAACCATGATAAAACGAAGCCCGCTGATTTCAGCGGGCTTTTTTGGGTTTTGATATCAGCGACGACGCCATTAAGACACGCCATTAAGACTTAGACGGGATTTCTCCCAGCACTTCCGGAATGGTGGTTTTCACATAGCGCCCTGGCGCAGGCTCGATCACCTTGAGCTCGCCGTCACCGGGTTGACGTACAGGCAGCATTTTTTCGCTATCGGCATAGCCATTGTCGGTCATCCACGCCTGCCAATGGGGCCACCAGGAACCTTCCTGAGCCTTAGCGCTTTCCAGCCACGCCTCATGACTTTCCGGCAGTGCGTCGTTCGTCCAGTAGCCATACTTGTTCTTATGGGGCGGGTTAACGATACCCGCGATATGCCCCGAGCCGCCTAGTACAAAGGTAACCGGCCCCTTGGGAAGCAAGGCCCCGTAGTAAGTACTGTTCCACTTGGCAATATGGTCTTCTTTGGTAGACACAAAGTAGCTGGGCGCCGATACCTTACGCAGATCAATTTTCACCCCATCCAGCTCGATACCTCCTGGCTCAACCAGGCGATTCTCCAAATACATATGACGCAAATACCAGGCATGGGTGCCTGCCGCTAAATTAGTACCATCGGTATTCCAATAGAGCAGATCAAAGGCAGCGGGCGTCTCGCCCTTCAAGTAATTATTAATATAGAACGACCAAAACAGATCATTCTCACGGAGCAGGTTGAAGGTGTAAGCCATAGAGCGTCCATCAAGGTAGCCCTTGGCTTCTAGCGTTTGCTCAATCCCCTCAACCACCCGCTCATTAAGAAATACGCCGATGTCGCCAGGGTCACGGAAATCCTGCAGCGTGGCCATATAGGTCACCGACTTTACTTTGCGCCCGCGCCGGGTGCTGGTCAGGTACGCCACCGTTGAGGCGGTTAACGTACCGCCGACGCAGTAGCTGAGCAGGTTCACCGACTTCTCGCCACAGGCCTGTTCGATGGCTTCCATGGCGCTAATTGGTCCCATCTGCATATAGTCGGCCCAGGTGATATCTCTCTGCTCCGGGCCAGGATTACGCCAGGAGATCAGAAATACCGTATGACCTTGATCCACGAGCCATTTCACCATGGAGTTATCTTCACGCAAATCGAGAATGTAGTACTTATTGATCCACGGCGGCACCATTAGCAGCGGTGTTTTAAAGGTCTTTTCCGTGGTTGGCGTGTACTGGATCAACTGGATCAATTCGTTTTCATACACCACCGAACCGGGCGTTACGGCGATGTTTTCGCCCACACCAAAGGCGGCCCGGTCTGTCATGCGGACATTGATGCCTTCACCAGAGTTACCTAAATCTTCACGTAGGCGGGCTAAACCATCCACCAGGTTTTGACCACGGGTTTCAATGGTGCGCCGCATGACCTCAGGATTAGTGGTCATAAAGTTAGTCGGTGCCATCGCATTGACCAACTGGCGGGCGTAAAAGCCCAAATTACGCTTATGGGTTTCGTCCAAGCCACCTAAGCTTTCAACCAGTTCTTCCACCATCTGCGAGAACAGCAAATACTGCTGCATAATGGACATATAGTTTGGATCTTGCGTCCAGGCGTCGTCTTTAAAGCGACGGTCACCCTTGTCGGGCATAATCAGCGGCGTGACCTGCTCACCAGCCATACTACGCATGGCCTGTTGCCACAATAACCACTGATCTTGGAGTAATCGGGTTTGGGTCTCCCACAGCAGGGTGGGGTTTTGCATCAGCGACTGAGCACCCGCTTCAAAGCTTTCGCGCATATCACTGTAAATGGAGTCGGCGGCTTCACTGGGTGCGATACGGGAAAGCAGATCCTGCATCAATCCTTGGTACTGTTCACCTATCTCTTTAAGCTGATTATTCCAGGCTTCAATCTCTTCTGGAGATAACCCTTCAGGCAGTCCTTGAGAAAACCCTTTAGATAACCCTTCGCTATATCCCTGAGACAGGCTTTCAGAGAGCCCCTGCGATATTGCCTGGAACGGATTGTGCCACGCTGACTGCATACTTATTCTCCCCACGCCTATCTTCGGGCGCACCAACCGCTTTGGCTATGTAAGCATATATAAATTTAAGCTTATAAATGCATCGCGGCGCCCTTAGGCGCCGCGATGAGTTCGCTAATCAGCTCTTGCGCGAGGACTGACTGGAGGCTTTGGCAGGTTGCTCGCCTTTAGTAGCCGCCTTGGCTTGCTCAGACATTTGCTGACCGGCTTCGCTGAACATCTTTTCCATTTCAGACTTGAACTGCAGGCTCATCTCGCTCATTACACGCGCGTCTTCCTGCATCTGCTGGGAAAGCTCGTTCATCATTTCAGCTTGCTTCGTGCCAAAATCACGCAGACTTTCTGCGTCTTGAATTTCAGTGGCGCTACGAATGCGCTCGGTACCCATCTGGCTGTAGCGCTTCATGGCTTCCAGCTGATACTGGGTCATTTTTTCCATGTTGTTGAGCATCAGCGAATTAATTTTGCGCATCGGCTCAAACATTTGCTTAGTTTGGGCGTTAAAGGCGTCCATCATATTGTCTTGCATAGTGTCTGCTCCTGTTTCGTTCCTTGGCATGAGCCTTGGAGTGACTCATCGTGATGTAGCTTTATCCTGCTTTACATTGTCCTGCTTTACTTTAACTTGCTGCGCTGCAAAAAGAGTAGCTTTTACCATGCTGCATTGCAACATACTTCCGTTCGCGCTCTTACCTACTAACTTTTTGCTCGAGAGCGGGAAGAGGCGCTGGCTTTGGCCTTAGCACTCTTCTCGCTTGATGACGCTTTATCCGAGGAGTCCGGCGACGCTTCATTCGACGCAGAGTGACGCGCTTGTTTATCTGTCGCCGCCGTTTCTCCAGGGGTACCTGCTTGGCGCAGCATATCCAGCATCATTTGCTGGTAAGTGCCAAAGTTGGCTAGTCCTTGAGACAATCCTTCAGATAACCCCTGGGAGAGCCCTTGCTGCATCATCGGCTGCTGGAGGAAAGGCCGCATCAGACTCATGGGGTCATAACCTTCTACACCAGACTCCATCTGCCGTTGAATATTTTCCAGCAGGTTTTTCTGGAAAGCTTCGACATCCGGCAGACCCAATGAGCGGCGAAATTCATCTGGGGTAAGATCAAACTCAACGTTAATCTTCATAGGCGGCTCCTGCCTTGTTTGCCCTCAGGGGGCTACATTGTTTTGTTTGAGTGTAGCAGCGAACTGCAAACTCCACCGTGTTGCGTTAGCGCTGAGTTAAACGCGGCGTATCAACGTTCACCTCTCCATTTTGTCCGCGCTGACGCAGCCAGTGATCCAGCAGTGTGATGGCCATCATCGCCTCAGCAATAGGCGTTGCGCGAATACCCACGCAGGGGTCGTGACGTCCTTTAGTAATCACCTCCACCGCTTGGCCATGGATATCAATAGACCGGCCCGGCGTGGTGATACTGGACGTCGGCTTTAGTGCCAAGCGAGCCACAATAGGCTGGCCGCTGGAGATACCGCCTAACACGCCACCCGCATGATTGGAGAGAAAGCCTTCGGGCGTCATCTCGTCACGGTGCTCACTACCCCGCTGATCAACACAGCCAAACCCTGCACCTATCTCAACACCTTTTACCGCATTGATACTCATCAAACCATGCGCCAGATCAGCATCCAGGCGGTCGAAGACTGGTTCGCCCAGCCCCACCGGTACCCCTTCGGCAATCACGGTGATCTCAGCGCCGACCGAGTCCTGGTCACGGCGCAGTTGATCCATATAGGCTTCCAGTTCGGCTATGCGCTCCGGATCGGGGCAGAAGAAGGCATTCTGGCCCACCGACTCCCACTGTTTGAACTCAATCTTGATCGGGCCCAGCTGGCTCATATAGCCGCGAATCTGCACCCCTTGGGCGGCCAAATATTTCTTGGCAATCGCCCCAGCCGCCACTCGCATGGCGGTTTCCCGAGCACTGGATCGCCCGCCACCGCGGTAGTCCCGGTGGCCATATTTATGGTGGTAGGTGTAATCCGCATGCGCTGGCCGAAACTGCTCCTTAATTTTTGAGTAGTCGTTGGAGCGCTGGTCGGTATTCTCAATTAACAGACCAATCGAGGTACCGGTGGTCTTGCCTTCAAACACCCCGGATAGAATGCGCACCTGATCAGGCTCTTTGCGCTGGGTGGTATGCCGCGAACTGCCCGGCCTGCGGCGATCCAAATCATGCTGCAAATCGGCTTCGCTTAACGCTAGCCCCGGCGGGCAGCCGTCAATGATCGCGCCGAGCGCAGGGCCGTGGCTCTCACCGAAGGTAGTGACGGTAAATAGTTTGCCAAAGGTATTGCCAGACATGGCGGTTAGTTCCTCACTGGAAAGACGCCGCATGGGCGTCGAGTTCAGCGGCGCTCAAGGCAAACACGCCCTGGCCGCCACGCTCGAATTCAAGCCACAGGAAAGGTACGTCGGAAAACGCGGCTTCCACATGGCGATCAGAGTTGCCGACTTCTACAATCAACCAGCCTTCATCGGTTAGGTGTTCCCGCGCTTCGCGCAGTATACGCCGCACAATATCCAGGCCATCGCTACCTGCGCCCAGCGCTAATGAGGGTTCATGGCGAAACTCGGCGGGCATGGTGGCAAGGTCGCGGGCATCCACGTAGGGCGGATTGGAGACGATGAGATCAAAACGCCGCCCCTCCAAGCCATTGAACACATCCGACTCGACCGCTCGCACCCGGTCACCCACGTCGTGGCGGGTAATATTTTGCCGTGCCACGGCGAGGGCATCCTGGCTGATATCGGCAAGCACTACTTCGCAGGTGGGTAAATAGAGCGCCGTGGCAATGCCGATACAGCCGGAACCGGTGCATAGATCCAGTACGCTGGCGGGCGGCTCTTCGGGGAACCAGGCGGCAAAGCCATCCTCAATCAGCTCGGCAATCGGCGAGCGCGGAATCAGCACGCGCTCATCAACGCTAAACGGGTGACCGGCAAAGAAACTCTCGCCGAGCAGATAAGGCAGCGGACGACGGCTAGTTACTCGCTCTCGTGCCAGGGCAATAATCCGCTGGCGTTCAACGGGTAGCAGTCGCGCCTCAAGGACACTGGGGTCAATATTCCACGGCAGGTGTAGCGCGCCTAAGCAGAGCGCTACGGCTTCATCCCAGGCAGAATCGGTACCATGACCATAGTGTAGGCCCGCCAGATAGAACTCGCTGGAGACCCAACGTAGGTAGTCGCGCAGGGTAAATAGCTGGCTTACCAGCAACGACTCCGACAGGGAAAGGGTTGAGTGTGAATGCTCAACGTTTAGATGCGTGGTCACAGCGGCTCCTGGTTAACGATACTCATAGTGGCAGGCCACAAAGCCTGAACCATACAATAAATAAAAGATTGTACCTTTCACGCTGCCCGGTTCACAGCTACGCTCAGCCCGCTATACTGTGCTCCTTTAGTTGATTCACCCTTTTGCCATCTTTTCGACCACCCGAGCCTGCACATGACGCGACGCCGCCACCTGCCAAATGATGACGATATCAGTGCCTTCCGCGACGCCTTGAAGGCGGCGGGGGTACGCCCTATCGCCACCAATCAGGCCGATCCCGGCAAGCCTAAACGCGACAGTAAGGCTCATGAGGCGCGACGCACTGCGGCGGTTGAGAACAGCACACCGCAGGCTAGCGGGCGTACCTCGGATGGCCGCGTAGAGCCTGTGCGGCCCTCTGAGTACCTGGAGTTCAGTGTGCCCGACTTGCCATGGCGCACCTTTAGTCAGCTAAAACGCGGCCAAACGGCGTGGCAGGCTGGGCTCGATCTGCATGGTTATACACTGGAGGAGGCGCGCACGGAGCTGGAGAGTTTTCTGCTTGATTCAGCGGGGCAAGGTTTGCGCTGCGTGCTGGTGGTGCACGGCAAGGCGTGGGGCACCACCTCGGACTTTCCGGTACTCAAAAGCCATACCAATACCTGGCTACGGGAGTGGCCCGGGGTGCTGGCGTTCTGCTCGGCCATTGATATCGACGGTGGTACCGGGGCGGTGTATATATTGCTACGCAAGCGTGGTCAGTAGGCCTCTACTCGGTAGCGTCAGAAGCAATGCTGGGCATGCGCCGCTCTAGTGCTTCGTCGGCCAAGTGCCGTCCTAGGCGGATCAAATCTCTACCGCGGTGAAATTCATAGGTACTGCAGACGGTTTTGGGTATCTCGATTAATACATCGGGTGGGTAGCCCGCGACTTTGTATTTGGCCAGCGCCGCCTGGGTAATATCAAACGACTCCAGGATCATATCCAGCTTGCTCCATTCGCGCTTGCCGCGCGCTTCAGTGGTCTCTGTCAGCTCGTCTTCATCTTCCTCCCCAGCACCCAGCCCGGCCCATAGCTTACGCGTAGCGATGCGTACATCGCCAAACCAATTGCCCATGTTTTGGTCTCGCTCGCGCTCTTTTTCACTACGACTATCCGTATCTTCCTGCGCTTCAGGCAGCAACTCTTCTAAGGTCACTGGCAGCGGGCTATGGGCGGTAACGTTGACGGCCACCACAAAGTCCGCCTGATGGGCTGCCACTACGGGCATGATAGGCAGCGGATTGAGCAACCCACCATCCACTAACACCTGCTCCCCCATATGCACTGGGGTGATCACCCCCGGCACGGCAATTGACGCGCGAATCGCCTGTAGTAATGGGCCATTTTGAAACCACACTTCCCGTTGACGCACCAGGTCAGTCGCCACTGTCGTCACCGGAATCGCCAGATCTTCAATCAAAATATCGCCCACCAGCGCTTCCAGCTTGTTCATGACTTTGCTGGCGCGCATCGCGCCCATGGGGCTCCAGGTCACATCGACCAGTTTGAGCACATCCAGGTAGTCGAGCTGGCACACCCAGTCACGGTACTCCGGCAACTTACCGGCGGCGTAAATACCGCCAATCAGCGCCCCCATAGAACAGCCTGACACGGCAATAATTTCGAACCCACGCGCCTCCAGCGCTTCGATCACGCCGATATGCGCGTAGCCGCGGGCGCCGCCGCTACCCAGTACCAGGGCGACTTTATTGCCACTGCTACTATTGCCACTATCCAAATGAGCCAATTCATTCATGCTGCGCTCCTTCCCTAAACGGCATCAGGCTTACCCCAGTGTCCGCCGATAACCGAGGCGACTTGTGCCACTGCCTGAGGCTCCAAGTGCAAGTGATGGCCGCCGTTGAGCACGTGACGCGTTAATCCTTTGACCGCTTGGCGCGCCTCTTGGGCCCACTTGCGCTCCCCTAAAATCCCCTCTTCACCTTCTATCAGTAGCAGCGGAGCAGTAATGTCCTTCAGTAGTGAAATAACCTGTTCGGGAGTAAAACGCACCAGGGACGGCTTTAACAGTCGGCTATCAGTACGCATTTGTACATGGCCATCGGCGGTAGGCTGGGTATTACGCTCCACTAGCGGCGTTGCCGTAATGCTATCTATCGGCGTAACGCCACCCACCACGCGGGCGGCCACGGCACTCTCGATATCGGCATAGCGCGGGGCGCGGGAAAGCGGTCGACGGTAGGCGATTAGCCCTTTACGCAGTTGGCTGGCGGCCTCTTCCACAGGGGTATTGAGCGCACCAAGACCGTCAATCAGCGTTAGCCGCTCGACACGCTCGGGCAGCGAAGCGGCGAGCAAACAGGACACTGCCGCGCCCATTGAGTGCGCTAACAAGCTGGCTTGATTAAGACCAAGTGATTCCATGGCATCGAGTACATCGTGGCAATAGTCCCAAAGGGCATAGTCGGCACCTCCTGGTACGTGCGCCGAATGGCCATGTCCGCGAAAATCGAGCGCCACAATACGAATATCCAATGCTTCTACCAACAGCGGGGCTAAACGGATGAAGCTGGCTGCATTATCCAGCCAGCCGTGTAAGGCCAGCCATGTTGGGGCATCGGCACTACCCCAACTCAGTGCCGCTAAGCGACCTTGAGCAAGCGAAAGCGGCTGCGGCGCAACAGAGTACGACGCTGTGGGGCTAGATTGGGGCATAAAAACAGTCCTGGATAAACAGCTAGTAATCCTAAAATAACCGGTAGCGTCACTGAGCCTGCAAGATGACGGCATCAGCGACAAACGTTACCATGCTAGGCATATTTTACCTCAACATAGTGTTGGTACTGTTATGAAACCACATCGCGATACACGCGCCCGTAATTGGGCCTTTTTTGTTGCTGTCATCAGCGCCGCCGTCGTCGGTTTTTGGCTCGCCAAATAAACGGTTGCACACTAGGCCTCACCGAGCAGGCCCAGGCTGGCTGCCGGTGCCTGACGACGTAACCCCCGCGAAAGCGCATGACCAATGATGCCGATCAGCAGCGCCCCGCCAATGGGGAGGAATATCCATAGCCCCAGGTGAAAACGCGGAGTGAGATCCAGCAGGTAAAGATACAGCACTGCTGACGTTAGCTCCGCAAGCACTGCGCCCATCAAACCGCTGGCAAAGCCCAACAACGCGTATTCAGCCCCTTGTACCCGTGAAATCATCCGGCTGCCTGCGCCAAATACGCGCAGCAGGCCACTTTCATGGGCACGTACTGGGAGGCTTGCGGTCAGCGCGGCGTACAACACGCTAATGCCTGCCAGTAGCACCAGGGCAAGCACTAATTCCACTGCCCGGGTAACCTGGGCGAGCACATCCCGCACCTGACCTAAAATCGCGTCCACGTTAAGCAATGAGACGCCGGGGAAGTTAGTGATTAGTTCGCGAATCAGCCCCTGCTCCGCCTCTGGCAGGTGAAAAGCGGTAATGTAGCTATGGCCAAACTGTTCCAGCACCCCCGGCGGGAAGATAACGAAGAAGTTAGGCTGGAAGCTATCCCAATTGAGGCTGCGCAGGCTGGTAATTTGGGTAGTAATCTCGTCGCTACCCACAGAGAACGTCATCTCGTCACCAATGCTTAACCCAAGTCTTTCGGCAAGTCCATCTTCCATGGAAATAGGCACCGGAGCCACCTGCTGCGTTGCCTCCACAGCGCCCATCCAGCCTTGGCTTTCCTCGCTGCTCTCACTGCCTGAGTTACTGCCCAACTGCGCTGGCGTAAACCACTCTCCAGCCACCACCTGATTGCCTTCTGGCACCTCTGATTGCCAAGTTAGGTTGAGTTCACGGCGCAGTGAGTTGTCGCCCCGCGCATCCGGCGGAACAGCGTCTCTCGGCGGCTGATCATTAATCGCAATCACCCGGCCACGCACCATCGGGTAGAGGGTGCTTTGGGTTTCCACTCGTGGTGAGACCGCGGCTTCAAAGGGGTCACGCTCGGAGGGCTGAATATTGATAGCAAAATAGTTGGGCGTATTTTCGGGTAGCTGATCCTGCCAAGTACTTAGCAAATCGCCACGCACCAACACGATCATCGCCATGGCAAAGAAAGTCACGGAGAAAGCCAGCAATTGCCCCAGCCCCGCTTGACGCCTGCGCGCTAACTGGCGGCCACCAAGCCTCAGCGCCTGTGACCACTCACTACGCCCAGAGAATCGCTGCACAACGCGTAATAGGCCGCTAAGTAGCAGCGCGCTAATCATCCACAGCACACCCAGCAAAAGCGCACCACCGATTAATAACCCAATCGCCAGTGGCAGACTGCCCGAATAGAGCCAAAGCAGCCCGCCAAACACGACACTCGCTACGCCCACGACCAGCCACGCCGAAGGTGGCAGTGGATCAAGCTCACGACGTAGTACTTTGAGAGCGCTGACTTGCTTGATACGCAGCAGCGTTGGCCCGGCAAAGCCAACTAACACAGCAAGGGCCGTGAATACTCCTAGCCCCAGGGGCATTAGCCCCGGCGGCGGGAGCGTCATGGGTAGAAAGCTCACCAACAGCCAAATCAGTACCGCTTGGCCCAGAAGCCCAAGTAGCGCCCCAATCACTGCCGCTACAAGGGCTAAGCCGAGTAATTGAAGGGTAAAAATTGTCACTAATTGGCGCTGACTGGCGCCAAAGCAGCGCAGTAGCGCAGCGGTATCCAGATGGCGCTCCACATAGCGTCGAGTAGACATTGCCACGGCCACGCCCGCTAGCAGCACCGCCGCTAAACCAGCTAATCCCAGGTAGCTTTCCGCACGCTGCAACGCATTGCCGAGTTGAGGGCGATCAACGCGCACATCGCTCACCTCTACTCCGTCGCGGCGGAGCTCGGCAAGCAGCCCCTGCACTTGATCCAGCGCTGCAGGAGCGCCTGCAGCTAAAATTTCAAACTCAACCCGCGAGCCTTCCTGAACCAGTCCAGTGGCCTCAACATCCGCCGTGTTCATCATCAGGCGCGGATTAAAATTACCAAACCCCGCGGACTGATCCGCTTCACGCTCAATAACCCCACTAACGATCAATTCGGTTTGCCCCACTTGCACCCGGTCGCCCAATTCGATCTCGACCAGTTCCATCAGTCGCGGGTCAGCCCATGCCTCTCCAGGCGGCGGACCAGAGGCTATTTGCTCAGTGCCATCGCCAAAATCCACGTAGGAGACACCGTAGTGTGGGTAGATCTCATCCACGGCTTTTAAGCTGGCGGGCTGAAAACGGCCATCGCGACTAATCATCGACACCAGATCTATCTGATCGCTAAGGACAAAGCCCGCGCTCTCCAAGCGTTCGCGCAGCTCCTCGGAAAACGGATCACGCTGCTCCAGCACCAGGTCGCCACCCAGCATCTGCCCCGCCTGGCGCTCCAAGCCGCGCTCTAAACGGTCAAGAAAAAACGCAATCATGGTGGAGGCTGCCACGGCTAATACCAAGGCAATAAACAGCGCACGCACATCAGCAGCGCGCAGATCTCGCTTAAGACTGCGCATCGCCAAACGCCAATTCACATCACTCATTGCGTGCCCTCATCAATCGCAGCCGCTGTGGGTACGGTGTTTTCAGGGACGGCCTCTAACTTGCCATGGTCTAGCCGCAGGCAACGATCACAGCGCCGCGCCAGAGCGTGGTCGTGAGTGACTAGAATAAGCGTGGTACCCGCCTCTCTATTAAGCTGGAAGAGCAGATCAATAACTTGCGCCCCGGTGTCAGGATCCAGGTTGCCGGTTGGCTCATCGGCGAATACCAGTTCAGGGTCGGTAACAAAAGCACGGGCAACGGCTACCCGCTGCTGCTCGCCACCGGATAGCTGTTTGGGTAAGTGATTTACCCGCTCGCCAAGCCCTACTCGCGTTAACCACTGAGCAGCCGTCTGTGTCTCCCCGGCACGCGGCGACAGTTCAAGAGGTAGCATCACGTTTTCAAGCGCACTCAAGGTGGGCAGCAGTTGAAAGTTTTGGAATACAAACCCCACTCGCCCAGCCCGCAGTGCGGCGCGCCCATCTTCATCCAAACGGCTTAATGCGTGGCCAAATAGCGTTAGCTCGCCGTCGCTTGGTGTATCCAGACCCGCCAACAGCCCCAGTAGAGTTGATTTGCCCGCACCGCTTTTACCTAGAATGGCGACGCTCTCTCCTGCCGCTACGCTCAGTGAAAGGTCGTGTAAGATGGTGAGCGAGCGTTCACCGCTGGTGACTTTTTTAGACAGCTTGTCCGCGTGCAGAACGGGTGGCCTAACAGCGCCGTGGGGAACATCGTTAACCGCTTGGTTGTCGGTAGTAGACTGGCGTTCGCCTTGGGGTGACTCGCTTGACACTGTTTTATCGATAGATGAATTCGCAGTTTGATCTGAGGAGCTGGAATTTGAAGAGCTGGAATTTGAGGAGTAAGACATGAAGCGTGGCATCCCTATGGCATGGCATGGACTGAACCGCATGGTAACCGGATGGCTGGTACTGCTGATAGTCACCGTTGCCTCACCGTCTATCAACGCAGAGCCTGTTAATGCAGACGCAGGCCCCACCCTATTGGTGATGGGCGATAGTTTAAGCGCCGCTTACGGCATAGAGCGTGATGAGGGCTGGGTGAGCCTGCTAGCAGAGCGTTTAGAAGGCGATGCGCACGTTATTAACGCCAGCATTAGCGGTGAAACCACATCCGGGGGTCTACAAAGGTTCTCTGAGATTATCGGACAACGGCAGCCGGATATTGTTCTCATTGAACTGGGCGGCAACGACGGTCTACGCGGCCTATCACCCAATCAGATGCAGGCGAATCTAGCCAGTATGATTGAGCAGAGCCAGGATTTTGGTGCTCAGGTACTGCTGTTGGGAATCGATATTCCGCCCAATTATGGCCAAGCGTACCGGGATGCTTTTACCGGCGTCTTTTACTCGCTAGCAGAGGAGTATGACGTATCATTAGTGCCCTTTTTACTTGAGGATATCGCCCTGAACGACGCGCTAATGCAGAGCGACGGCATTCACCCTACCGCCGATGCACAGCCGATTATTTTGGATAATGTGTGGCCCGAGTTGAAGCCCATGCTTCAATGAAAAAGGACTATTAGCATCTTTGGCCAGTGGTATTTCCAAAACACGGCTAAATTATAATCCCGTTGTGGCACTGCAGCGAAGCAAACTTGAAGCCAACGCCTTGGCATTAACGCATATCATCCGCCATGTGCGTCAGTAACAATAGGGTAGCGGAGTAGTAATCATCTTCTTGCTGTGGAACCGGGTCAGGGAGAACTTGATGGCTTGCAAACGCATTGATCGCTCGCACCCCACGCGAGATGGGATACTCTGCTCGCTCATCGGTCGTAACATCTATCCAGGCAGAAGCAGGTTGATAGGACGGATCGTTCCAAAAAGCCGTGATGCTTCCAAGACTCGCAGCTTCGTCTCGCTCCCCCCAGGCAAAATAGAGAGGAATACGCACCGCATCAAAACTAAAGCGTGGTTCCCATTCTTCTGCGGGAGACACCCCCCCCTCTGCAGTAAGCGTGATCCAGTCTGTGGGCAGTCGGTACCTTCCAAAGGTGGTTTGGTCTAGCAAAGCGACCCCGTCATCAATTAAGACCTGCCAGGGCTCATCGGGTGCGATCTCAGCAAAATCCAGCATAGCGGGAATAAACCAGTAGGAGGGGTTAAGATCAGCCGTATCACTGTGCTTAAACCCCTCAATCCCAGGCAACAGCACCGTGTATCCGCCCATATCGACGATGAGCTCATCCACGATGGCGCGCCGGATACTGCCCGATGCATTGGCGTAATTGCGATTGTCCCACTGCTCTGCGGCCAAATATAGCGCCCAGGCGATGAACAGGTCACCATCTGAAGCGTTATTGTTGTCAACCACAGGAGGCGTTTTGCTGGGGTCGTAACGCCACGAAAAAAGCGATACGTCCTGGCGACCCAAGTGCTGGCGAGTCCACTGCCAAAGCTTATGGAATGTCTCCTGGTCGCCGTAATGCTGCGCCAGCATCATGCCCCACCCCTGCCCTTCTGAGTGACTGATATTGCCGTTGCCGGTATCGATCACTCGGCCTTCATCAGTTATGAATCGTTCGGAATATGCCTGCCATGCGCGATCTAGCGATACTTCATCGGCGCTAGCGGTGACAATACCGCATAGCCCTACTGTGAGTGTTAACACCGCTATAGCCCGGAGCAGCATCGTCTTCATCGCAAGATTTCCTTAAGTAGCCATTGATATTATCGACCATAATGGAAGGTCAATGAACGTAGTGTGACGTTTGTATCAACACACCGCAACGGCGTTTTTTCGCTGCCTCCCTGCTCATTGATCCAGGTCGAATACACACCTTCTAACACAGCAGCGACGGCTTGAAAGCTTTGCTCAAATGAGGCTTCGGAAGTGCTTGGAACGGGAAACGCGTAATGCTGAATGACCAAATGGCTGCCTTGCGGCCGTATACTTACCCAGCCCCAATCTAACTGCTCTAGCGCAGTATTGACCGACTGCTCTAACGCTTCCAGGGTCGCGTATTCGCCAAGCGGCCACTCGGCCGCTAAACGGCTGCCTATGTGACGTAAAAAACCTGCGGCCCCTTCGGGGTCAGCTTGCGTCAGTAACTCGTCAAACATGAGGGTTAAAAAACGTTTCCACTGTGGACTACAATGGTGTTGCGTGTAGTAGGCAAGGTAAGTTTGCGTATCGACGTTAGGGTTAGTCACTGCCACCTCCAAAGGTATAATTCATAAACATCGCGGCGGACGTATCTTGGTAGTCTCCAAAGCTGTTGAAGCCTACTCGCCCGCCTAGCGACAGTTCGGGCGTCATGTTGTATTTCATTTCACCTGATACCGACACGCCCACCCCATTCACACTCTCGCCTGAGTAACGTGATTCAGGGGTTGCGCCTAGTGTTGCAAAAACGTCTAACAGCTCTTGAGAGGCTGGGTCAGTTGGAAAATAGTCAATATCATCGGTGCTATAGCTTTGGTAACCGGGTGATATCTGAGCTGCCCAAGATAGATCCTCGCTGACGTTCTCCTGGTAGCGTAACGGGAAGGAGATACTGACGTAGTCTTGAGGGCTGAAGTACCCCCCATGCCCGTAGGTGAAGTGACTTAAATCTTTATCGTAGGCCATCCCAGTTACGTTCACACCCGTTTGCAGTTGACGGCGTTCATTATTGATGGGACGCAGATAACCACCAAGGGACACATCGTAGGCGGTGTTATCTGCTACGTTGTTACCCGTGTACTCATACATGCCCGCATTAGCATAGAGACCACCATCGGCGGTATCGTAGTTGATACCCAGCCGGCCACCTGTACTCACAACACCGCCCCAGCTATCACCAGTCTGGGCGTCATAAGCCCCCGCGTAGGAAAGGACGCTATCCTTGACGGCCCTCCTTTCGGCAGTCAGCGACAACGCAGTATTCTCAGTGATGTTAGGGGTCCAGTTGATTCCACCGACAATATTCGTTTCGTCGAAGCCTAACGGCGTACTGCCTACATCAATTTCCACATCACCATGTTGGTACCCTAATGCTAGAGCGGCCCCTGACTCCCGCTGACTGCCAGGCCGCGCTGCTCGTGACGCACTTTGCAGACGAGACTGAATCCCCTCCAGTGACGTCTCGATCAATTCACGGCTGCTGGCAAAACTTTCAGGGGATTCGCCATTCAACGCCAAGCTGTCGAAATCCACGCCTTGCTCACCAAGGTAATTGGCAAAAACAGCCCGCTGCGCTTGAGTGAGATCTTCAATACGCAGGCCCGCCTCGTAGACAGGGTTTCTCTCCAGCGCCGAGGTATAATTCGACTCAGCCGCCTCTAGATCGGCTGTGAGGCGAGCAACCTCAGACTCAGGAATATCTGGATTCGCCTGCGCGGCGGCTAGACGATCCTGGGCAGTAAAAAAGTCCGTCACCGTCGCCTGAACCTGATCCAGAATGGGGTCTAGTGCATTTAGAGACTGGTTTAAGGTTCCTGCGCTTTCAGCTAATGCACTGCGGCCAAATCGCTGAACACTATTACCCGTAGGAGTGCCTGCATCAATGGACGTCGGTGTTACTGTCACTTGAAAACGCCCATCACCGAATGGAGCGGCAGAGAAGCTCACCGGCGCCTCCACTCGGCTCTGTTCGCTAAGGCCACTCTCCCCATCCCGAAAGTTAAAGGCAAACTCGCCAGTTATACGCGGTGCACGCTCATAGCGAATCTCCCTGGCTAAATTATCGATTTGCTGCCTAACGCTAGGCGTACTCGCCACTGCTCGCTCGCCACTGCCTCGGTAACGCTCACTGCCACTGCCCCCCGGCAACCAGCTGGGACGTCCACCGACGTCAGATGGGCGGCCGCCTGCGCGGTCATTAAATGGATTTGATGACGCGACGCCCAGCGCACCACCGCTACTCCCAAGGGACTGGCGCGCCTCAGAGAGCAGCGCCAGTGCCCGGCTAGAGTCGCCATTGCTTCTAGCAACCTGCGCCTGCAGTAACAACCTTTCTGGCGTATCTGTACCGGTCATATAGCGGTCAAGTAATTGCTGCGCTTTTTTGGGACGACCTGCGGAAAGCGTCGTTTGCACCGCTCCCTGTAGCGCACTGTCACTCTCAGGATGACGCGTTAATGCGTAAGTGTAGATTTGTTCCGCTTGTGAATAGCGCTCCCCGTCGGCATATAGCCTTCCCATCGCGAGTAGCAGGGCCTCATCTTCTGGATTTTCACGCAGGGGAGCGGCCAATGCATCATAGGCGCTGGCTAGCTGACCATTGCGACGCAAACTATCCGCTTCAATTACAGCAATGCCCGTTTCAACGCTGCTCACATCCTCTCTGGATAGAGAGGCATCCTTTTGCTGATTAATGCGATTCAATAATTGACGCGCTTCGCCAGGGCGTTCATCTTGGGCCAACACTAAGGAGTGGTTTAGATAGGCGCTGGCATACTCGGGGTTGAATCCCTGCCGCAAATCTCTGTCTACCCAGCGTGCAGCTTCGCGCGTTTCACCCGCATCACTAAGCATGCTGGCAATTTGGCCAACCTGGCGTGGGTTTAGGTCGCTGTCACTGGCATAAAGCCGCTCTAGTGTATTAATCCCTGCCGTTCGATTACCCTGCTCTATTTGCGCTATCGCCTGCTGAAGTGGTTGCTGTAAGCGAGCTTGCTGACGCAAAGCGCGCATGGGCTCTGTTAGCTCATCGGCAGGTATGACGGACAATGTACGCTGCACTTCATCCCATCGATCACTCTCTGAAGCATATAAAGCGTAAGCATATCTCTGTTCAGCTGTGGCGCCAGCGCGATCCAGCACCGCAATGATCTGGCGAGCGTCTTCTTCTTGCCCCTGGGCGTGAAGCAAACGCGCTAAATCAAGACGTGCCCAGGGGTCACTGGGTACTAGCTCAATCGCTTGTCGAAGGGCTATCTCGGCTTCGAAAGCATCGCCACTCTGCGCGCTATTACGTAGCTCATTTGCTTGTCCTGAGGCCACGCCAGTTAACTGCTCGCGCATGCTGGCTGGAAGGTTTTGTGCAATCTGCTGTGCTTCTTCCCAATCGCCCTTTTCAGCCAATACTTGAGCAAGCCCTAAACGCGCATCTGCGTTGTTGCTCGAATCACTGAGAATCCGTCGATATGCTTGCTCTGCAGCATCCAGTCGGCGCTGGCGCTTTAAAATATCGGCTTCTAATAGCCGCGCGGAACGCCCAGCATTGCCACCCTGTTGGGTTAATGGCCGCACCTGGGACAGTGCCCGCTCAAGGTTATCTGCATCAGCTAATCGACGTGCTTCCGACAAACGCGCGTAGAAAGAGGCGTTTTGAAAAGCAGGCATCCATTCATCACGACGACTGGGGGCCTCATTCATCGCTTCTTGTAGCAAAGCTCGTGCTTCGTTAAAGCGTTGCTGACGAAGCCTCAGAATCCCCAAGCCTGCTTTCGCCTCTGCATCGTTGGGATTCTCTACCAGAGCGGCTTGAAAAGCGGCCTCGGCCTCCCGAGTGTTGTTCGACTCCATCGCGAGGTAACCCGCCCCACGACGATTCTGTGTTGTTGCTTCCTCAAAGTGATCCGCCACACTGGTGTCTTGCGGAAAACTATCCTGATATGTTTGGTAGAGTTGTTCATCAGCTGGCGTAGCGCTAAGCCAGACCAGCGCCTGCTTCCATGCCTCTTGGGCACGGCTCGCCACGCTGGATTCACTGCTCTGTGCCAAGCGTGCGAGGGTGTCTATTCCCTCGCGCCGAGTCCCTGCACGGTAAGTGAGCACCTCGCCTAAAGCGAGCTCTATTTGTTTATCGCCAGGGTAGTCATTGTGAAACTGCTGAAGTCCATCCCGCGCGTCTCTCCAGCCGTCATCTCCCGCGCCAGCAAGGGTTTGGTAGTACTCAACAGCTAGCTCGCGAGTCGGTGTTTGGCCACCAAAAAGGTCACGATAAATCGTCGCGGCTTCCTGGTATTGACTGTTGCGGGCGAGCTGTCTCGCACTCTCAAGCTGCGAGTTATTCAAACTTTGCCCACGCTCCAAGCGTCTTAAGTCGGCTAACCGTGGGTCATTGCCATCCAGTTGCTCTAGGCGGTTAATCCACTCCTGGGCCTCATCGACCTGATCATTGATCAGCGCTTGTCTTGCTAGCCGGTAGAGCACTTCTGGGTGATCTGGCCGACCATCAAGATACCGCTCCAGGGCATCTCTGGCGAGATCTGGGCGCTGGTTCTCTTGCCAGTAGTCAGCTTGATTTAAAAGTGCTTCCAAAGCACTCGACATATTCTCTTGGGCCAACAGCAGACCACCCGGAAAACTACATGCTAACGCACTAATCAATACTCTTTTTTTGTACTTTGCTTTTGCAAGCATACTAAATAAATTATGCATGAAGTTTCCCCTACCCTTTCTTTCATCACTTGCGATGAGTGCGCCATTTTTCTCGACGATTCAATGTGCCATGAAGTACAACAGCCGTAAGCAACACAATAATGATCATCAGTAATAGTGCGGGGAGGATGTACTGCCCCACATACCAGCGAACTAAACGACTCCAGCTAATATTGCCTCGTATATTTCGCTCCGTAACCCGATAGGCTTCAACATTTTGCTCCTGATCGATGGTAACTAGATCTCCAACGGTCTGACGGCTAATTTCTGGCTGATCAATGACCCTCGTTAACTGTTGAATGCCCTGATCACTGAAGCCTGTTGCCAAAATCAAACTGCGGCCATCATTAATCGGCGAACGTGTTGCCAACAAAACTTGTTCCGGCGCCTGACTGGTGAGTTCATTACGTGCTCGTCCCGATTCGGTAGAGAAATCGGCTTTCGCCCAAACTTGTACGCGCTGCCATAGGCTTGAGGGTTGAATGCGCACCGTCTCATCGACAACTGCAAAGGGATCCATGAGATCATTGAGAGCACTCTGCTCAATGTGATCTGCGCGGGCCACCACTAAAAGATCGCGATCAACCAAGGCGCTACTCATGTTTAACCCTTTTCGGATATCTAGTCCGTAACTGGGATATCCCGTCGCATTCGCCATTCGCCCCACAAGACCTAGTGCTGCGCTTATCTCATTTGCATGTGGCACCTCGGGAAGAAGTAAAGACGTTTGCGATAAATCAGCCCATTGGGTAAAGGGGTAGCCAGCACTCACCCAGTAAGCGAGTTCAGGTAGTGCGGCAAATTTTTGGGCCTCCCGTAGGTCGATATGAGAACTTGGCATGATGCGTGTTTCAATACGTTCTGGTAGGCCAAGATCACACCCCTCCTCAGGAGTGTGAACCGCCATATTGAAATAAAAACTCAGTCGGTTATTGCCATAAAGCTGCTCTTGGGGAATATCCAGAATGGCTTCCTCCTGGCGAATATCATTGCCTAGCAACTTCCACAGTTCCCAGGCGATTGAATTTTTCTCAACCGGCAAGCCCTCTAAATACTGGTCATTTAAACTAACCTCTAAGCGGGAGTGATCAATATCCAGCCACTCACCCTCGGGAAATCGATAATTCACCTGCAGATTGACATCATCCCCAGCCCATACAAAAAGTGGCGGTAGCCGGAAGCTATAATTTTGCGGGGATGGCCGAATACCCTCTCCCGTCATCGAGCCTGAATCCACAAGCCGTTCAAGATAAATAGGCTCATCCAATGACTGCCACTTAGGTGCATCAAAGGCTTGACGAGGAGCAATAGATAACTCTTCGGCTCTTATCCGCTGCCCACTCAAACTCTCATAGCGCTGTGCCAGATAGCGCGACGCTGTTCTTACTTCTAGGTCATTACGGCCGGTTATTACCAGCAGCCGGTAGAGAGGGTTATCTGGATGCTGCATCTGCAGTATTGTCGGCCCCGTAATACCCTCGGGAAGCATCAGCCCTAGCGGCATCCCCTCTGGGGTTCCCATGACCACGGCATGGCTATCTGGCAGTTGATTATGGTGAACAGGGAAATCCGCACCACGGAAGTCTGCAAGCACACTAAATTGTGAAGCTGCTGTACTGGCTGCCGCCAAAAGCGATTCTGAAGGAGCCTCAGGCATCACAAAAGGCAGGCTCAATCGCTCCATGTCAGCGTCATCAAAAAAAGGAGCTGGGAACCGTGAAAGATCAATGATGGGTGGCAGCACTTGCGTATTAACGCTTAATGAAGATTCGGTCTCAATCTCTACCCAGATATCTTCGCTGAGCACGTTGTTACACTGCGACAAGGTTTGACCGACAAGACTCAATAACAGCGTGTTGTAAGTAACAATTTGCTCGGGAGGTACCTCTATTTCAGCCACATAACCGTCCGCATTAAAACGATCCAGTGGAATGGTGTCGATCACTACCCCGTTGAGAGCAATGTCCAGACGGCTTACGCCCTCTAGCATGGCATCTGAATACTGAATGGCTAGGTTAAGTGTCGCGTCGGTAACCACCTCACTACTGCTGATCGAAAAATCCAGCCCAACCTGTGATCCGTTCCCCTGCACCCTAACCAGATCTTCTTCACCTTTATCAGACATTGAGTGGCGTAAAGGAAAAACGTGCTCGCGGGATTCAAGCCCGAAAGACCCCTCACTATTAAAGTTTAATCCGCCATCTGGGTTCAACCTAACGGATGGCAGCGCATTGGATAGAAAAGAACTTGGCAAGCTATCTACCTGTTGCAACTGCTCAGTCGTACCTGTATCGCTGGGTAAGATACTTTGGTCAACAGCAGGTAATCGGCGCTCATCAGAAGTCTGGCTCCACGCTCGTTGGCTAGAAATCACCGCCACGACAATCAGCGCAACGAATAGAGCCCGCCATAACCATACACTTTTCGATGTTGATACTGCCGCCTCATTACTGTTGCTTTTAACTGAAGAAGAGGGTTGGCTGCTGCCATCACCTCCATTGAACAAGGCACGCTCTTTCCAACGCTTAAAGAACAAGCCAGCAACCGCCCTAACAACCGTAATAATCGAGCGAATAGGCTTATCAGCAGGAACTTCTCTTGTTTCCAACCAAGCATCTGCTCGCCCCATCACTAATCTAACCAACTTTCGCCTTTGGTTCACATCTAGCTCATCAAACTTCAGACGAACATGCTTTTTATCGCGCATTATCAAGGCAACAGGAAATAGCATTGGACGATTATCAAAAGACATTTCTATGTAATCAATATTGACATCATTGGGAAGATCCGTCGGCGCCTCCACCTGAATGCCTCCCATAGAGAGATTATGCGTAAAAGTACTTAACGTATATTCGCCCTCCAGATGGATCACAGCGGGTCGTTTAAGATCAATTCTGACATACTCTCTCACTTGCTTTTGCTCACTACCTACAGCAACCGCTGCCAACAAAAAGAGTGCGCTAAAAAAGGCCCAAACAACGTTAAAAAGTAGAACACTCAGCTGTTCATCGCCGGCGTTCCACCAAAACAACCTAACAGTGCCCCATATGACGCCAGCAAGGAGTAAAACCAATACAAAGAGATGCGGCTTAAGCACATTAAAATCGAAAAAGCTATGGTCAAGTTTGCCACCCTTATCAGTTACATCAAATTTACCACGCTTTGGATCAAACAGTGTTACCAAGGTCGGCTTAAGCAAGTGAAACGTAAGTACTGTTTCATAAATCTCATTCCAAAAGGTATAGCGGTAACGACCCACAAGCTTGGCATTGGTATACACAACACCAAACAAATGCGGAACAACATAGGCAGCCACTGCTTGGGGGGAAGCTTCAATAATATCGAGGCCAAATAGTAGATAGGCTAAAGGCGCAGTCAAAAAGACAAAGCGCGCGAGGGGAAACTGAAAATGGAGCATGGCATTCAGGTAGCACAAGCGCTGCGCAAAGGTAAGCCCACCACCCAGCAAGGGGTTATCCATCCGCATGATTTGCGTCATGCCTCTGGCCCAACGAGCTCTTTGAACGATATGCAGTGATAGCCGCTCTGTTGCCAGGCCTGCGGCCATTGGTATGCCAAGATATGCCGTTGACCAACCTTTACGCTGTAGCTTTAAAGCAGTGTGGGCATCTTCGGTAACTGTCTCTACTGCAAAACCTTCCGTTTGCTCCAGCGCAGCCCGACGAATAACCGCGCAAGAACCACAAAAGAAGGTGGCATTCCAATAATCATTACCCTTTTGTACTGCACCATAAAAAAGGCTGCCCTCATGAGGCACGTCCCGCCCACTAACCAAGTTTCGCTCAAAAGGGTCAGGTGAATAGAAATGGTGGGGTGTCTGGATAAGAGCTAAATCTTTATCATCTAAAAAAGCACCTACTGTTGCTTGTAAAAACACCCTGGTAGCGACGTGATCACAATCAAATATACAAATTAATTCACCCTTTGTTTTCTTTAAAGCGTTGTTCAAATTCCCTGCTTTGGCGTGCTCATTGTCATCACGAGTTATGTAGCCAACACCTGCTCGTGAAGCAAATGCTCCAAACTCTGCCCTTTTACCGTCGTCCAACAGGTAAACATTCAGCTTGCTACTTGGGTAATCAAGGTTCTGTGCCGCTAAAACAGTATCTCTCACCACCTCCAAACTTTCATTGTAAGTGGGTATATAGACATCAACAGTTGGCCACAGTGACGTATCATCAGGGAGTGGGACAATTTTTCTCTCGAAAGGCCTTACTACTTGGAAGAAGCTAATAATCAAAACCAACCACGCATAGCACTCTGCGGCTAACAGACCTGTACTAAAAATAGTTTCCGCTATCCCTTCAGTCACAAGCGTTTCAGTGACACGCCAATACATATACCGTGTTGAGGTAATGGCAGTCAGCAACACCATCGCCAAACGAATTCGCCTGGAAGTGGTTTGCCCCATACAAATAAGAAGCAATACTGTTACACCACCGAACACCCATTGATTAGCTAGGCTCATGGGAGTGGCGACAACCACAATAAACACAATGCTATAAAGAAGTACAAAAAAGGCAATCCAGAGTTTATAAATAGCACCTTTCACTTCATACGCTCCTATCTGAGCTGATAGAGTGTGCGTTCGTGTTTAGCATTACCCTTGCGAGATTATCCACAATCTGCTCTAAGTCGCTGATGACCGAAGATGAGTATGCGTGTTGGAAGATAGAGGTTTGAGCTGCAAGCGCCTCGGGAACGGCAGTATCCCTGTGAATAGCACCTAACAATAGAGGACCTAGACGATTCTTCAATAAGTCATAGACGTCAACGCTTAAACGTTGACGCAGGTCTAACTGATTAGCCACGAAGTAAATATCGCTTTCTACTTCGGCTGGAAAAAAATCACCATTCTCGATAGAAGGCAACACTGCAACGGATGAACTATCTGCCATTAGTACCGTTAGAAATATAGGCTGCAATTTTGAAACAGCATCGAGTGCTGTGGAATGGCCTGGCGGCAAATCAACAAGAAGCACCCTGTCTTCGCCTTGGTAAAATGAGCGTAGCGCCTCTTCTAATTGCCTAGGATCTGATAAGTAGTGATCAAAAAAGCGCCTTTCTTCACGGGTAGTTCGCCCAAACGGGAGAACGTCAATACCGCTGTCTGTGGTGACAGTAAGGCTATCCCAATGGGAGAGCTGTGGCCCTTCGGTAACAACACCCTCGGTGTCATCGAATGAGAGCCCAAAGTGCAGCTTGAGTGCGTCTTGGCTGTCAAAATCGATAACGGTGACATGCTTACCTTGACGTTGAAATGTATAGGCCAGATTAGCTGTTAACGTCGTTTTACCGACTCCGCCTTTCGGGGATGTCATACAAATCAGTGTCATGAGTCAATTTGCCTTAATAGCGCTTTTAAAGATGTTGTAGGAGGGTTTTCATCGTCAAGATCGTTCTCAGTGTAACCTTTGAAAAGGTGACTAAAGGGTGTAGATTCACGCGATGCTGTTTCGTCCAACGTGTATGGTCGATTAACGGGCTTAGCGGCGGGTACATCACCCTCATTAGATGGCGCTGAGGCAGTACCAACCCTCTCATCGAGCCTATGCTCACGAGCACCACCACTGAAGTATGCGTTCGGACCAGTTAACGTCGACTGAGATGTAGTTGCTTGCGAGGTAGGTCTCGACATTGCATCATTAAAGTCTCTCTCTGCAGAGGGGGCCCCACTTGAGCTCTTTTTATGCAGCTTCTCCATACCTGGAGACCAATTAGCAACTCCTTCAAGCAACTTCCAGCGCTGTTTACTGCTGGTACTTTTTTTACCGTCGGAGAAATTTTGGTAGTCGAATTCGCTTGATGACTGGTGTTTTAAAGCTTCAACATCATTATCTTTATGCATATTCTCTATCCTACATACCGAGGGGTAGCAGCGGAGACGACGGCTATTTAAGCTTAAGCGAATCATTCACACTACTACCGTTCTGTGAATGAGAGCTGACCTAACACCGCCATCCGATATTAAATACTTTTATCTTACGCAGCCCAATCTATCAAGTGGTTAGGAAAAATAAAAACACTAATTGAAATATTAATTCACAAAAATACACAATACCCCTAGAACATCTGCAGCCCAAGCCCCAGCAGAATCAGCGCTAGCCCGATCAACGTTGAAGGCAAAATAGGCTCTCCAACGACCAGGAAAAGTAACAGCAGTGAAACAGGCGGTGAGAGAAAAATCAGGTTAGAGACTTTGGCCGTGCGCGACACCTTATGTACCGCCAACTGCCAGAGAATAAACGCCACACCCATCTCAAATAAGCCCACATAGACACCGGCACCAAAGGCGGGCCAACCGTGCCATTGCAATCCTGGACCCAACAGTAACAAGATGGTCAACACGGGCAGGCCAACACTAAAGTTCTGCCACTGACCTACAAGGAGTGGACGCCTATCACGCGCATTGAGCAGCCAATAAAGCGCCCATAGCAGCGTCGAAGCAAGCGCCAGAATGACACCTAACGGGTCGGCAAAAGCGACGTTAAAAACCGAGCCGCGGGTAGCGATGACCCATACGCCTGCGTAGGCGACCAGCCCAGCAGCGATATCCATACGCGTCAAGCGCTGCCCAAGCAGAGGCACAGCCAAAAAGGCCATCGCCAATGCCCAGGTATAATTCAGTGCCATAGCCTCTTGCCCAGGGAGGCGAGCATAAGCGGCGAAGAGCACCAGATAATAGGCCACAGGATTCATCAACCCTGCCCACGCGGCTGTTTTCCAACCGGTGCGTAGTGCTGTGCTGACATTTCCCTGCTTGATGACCAGCGCCCCCATCAATGCCCAGGAAACAAGTGCTGCGAGCCACATCAGCTCCACAGGACTCATCCAAGCAAGCGCCACTTTGAAGGCCGTTGCCACTGTCGACCAAAGCGCTACTGCTCCCAGCCCGCAAAAGATGGCATATCGATCTTGGTTCATCGATCGATATGCCCTAAATCTCTACCTGGCTCCAACTGGTCGCGCACACGTTGCTTGAGAAGCTTGATATCCGGAAAACCACCGTCACGCTTGCGCTCCCATAACAGCTCATCATCACACCAGATCTCAAACGTACCGCCATGGGAGGGGGAGAGCGATACCTCACTCAATCCTTCGCCAAAGGTTGAGAGCAATTCTTGTGCATACCAACCGCTACGCAGTAGCCACTGGCATTGAGTGCAATAACGGATTTGAATACGTGACATCCCTGGCCTCCTAGACAAATTAATATGGCATCCTAAGCAGACATTCTGTCATTTTGAGTTAGCCTGAGATAGGTCGATTAAGAAGGAGCCCCGATGGCCGAGCATCACGTTTCGCAAACTCGCCTGTATGAGTGGCTAACGGGCGATGACGATAGCCGCATGTGCGACGACATACCTGAAAGCGCTTGCAACGAACAGCCGCGCAATTTTTTTCTGCACGTATGGGCTTCTGTGGGTAATAAGCTGGCTGACGAGCTGTCTAGCGCGCGTTTAGTGCTACCCTGGCTGATGGGGATTATTGGCGCTCCCGTCTGGATGGTAGGGCTACTGGTACCCATTCGAGAAGCAGGTGCCCTGTTGCCGCAAATTTTTGTAGCTGGGTTTATCCGCTTAAAACCTAAGCGAAAATGGGTGTGGGTGGCCGGCGCGCTGGTTCAAGGGCTCGCTGCGTTAGTCCTTGCCGTGCTTGCGTTATTCGCCACCGGCACCTTAGGCGGTGCGTTAGTGCTCGCAGCGTTAATGCTACTCTCGCTGGCCCGAGGGTTATCTTCAATTGCCACAAAAGATGTGCTGGGCAAAACCATTGCCAAGCGCCGCCGCGGCACGCTAATGGGCTGGAGCGGCAGCATTGCCGGCGCTGCCACGCTAGTGGCAGGGGCTGTGTTAATGCTGTTTGATGGCCGCCCAGGCAATCTAGTGTTAGCGATATTGCTGGCCATAGCTGCTAGCGGCTGGCTAATGAATGCCATCGCCGCTGCCCGTATTCAGGAGACCCCCGGCGCAGTAAAAGGCGGCGAAAACGGCTGGGACAGTATTAAATTGGGCCTATCATTGCTAAAAAATGACCGCACTTTTTTACATTTCAACCTTGCCCGGGCACTTCTGCTGTCAAGTGCCCTCGCCCTCCCCTACATTGCACTACTAGGACAAAACCAAAGCGGCACCGACCTGGGGGGCTTGGGTATACTGGTTGTGGTATCGGGGCTTGCTGCCATGATAGCAAGCCCGGTCTGGGGAAAACGGGCAGATCAGTCGAGTCGTTGTGTGATGCGCGATGCAGCGATCGGTACCGCTATTTGCTGCTTACTGGGCGCCAGCCTGACTTGGCTCCCCGGTGGATGGACACACAGCATATGGCCCTATGCGGCAGTTTACGCGTTATTAGTCATCATTCACCACGGCGTACGCTTAGGGCGTAAAACCTACCTCGTCGATATGGCTAGCCAAGATAACCGTGCGCTTTATGTGGCCCTTTCGAATACTTTAACCGGCGTGTTAATGCTCATCGTAGGCGGTATCATTGGCGCTTTTGCACAGTGGTTTGGTAGTAGCGTATTACTCCTCATTCTAGCGGCTACCGCTGTGGGCGCTATCCTTAGCGCTCATCAACTACCTGAGGTGGAATGACATGGCGCGCTTTCACCTCAAAAAAATGAGCATCACAGCGGCTATCCACAAGACGGCCAAGGTTAAGGTGCTGCTCAAGATTGCAATGCGTGACAACGCTCGCCATGATAGAGCCTAATAGCAGCAAGGTATTGGAGCATTTGCTACGCTGCCTATAATAACCAATTGGAAATTCCGGAGTTTCACGGACAAATTGAACTGCCGTGAACGATGGAAAAGGACTTGAGCTGCAACAGGAACCCCTTGATGAAACGATCTCCATTGATCAGTCCAGAACTGCTCGAACGAATTGTTGACGCATCGGAAGACGGCATTGTCGTTGCCGAACAAGAAGGGGATGAAAACATCCTCATCTACGTCAACAAAGGCTTTGAGCGCCTAACCGGCTATAGTGCGGATGAAATTTTGTATCGCGACTGCCGCTTCTTGCAAAATGAAGACCGCGATCAGGACGCGCTAGTTGCTATCCGGGATGCGCTTAAAGATGGCCGCCCTTCTCGCGAAGTACTGCGTAACTATCGCAAAGACGGCACTATGTTTTGGAATGAGCTGTCCATTACGCCGGTCTACGACGAAGCAGATGAGTTGATGTATTACATTGGCGTGCAAAAAAACGTTACCGAACGCGTGGAAGCGCAGCTTGCGCTAGCGGAGCTGCAGAAGCAGCGAGAAAACAGCTAATCATTAACTTTCTCACTAAAAAAAACTATAAAGCTTGAACTTCATCCCAACTGGCGTTATATAGCGGCAAGGCGCTTAAACTGCGCTAGGTGCTTCACTTTGCGGATGGCATGTGTTTTTGAACCTCACATGTCCGCGTATGAAGCCATTGTTACGCCGGCACGCCGGCTGGGTTGGAGGACATCACATGAGCCGTGATCCCCTAAGTCGTGAAACGTTTACTACCGATGCACTCGAATCAGACGAGTTCGAAAGCTTAGACGCCGTCAATGATGACCACTACGGCAAAAGCAAACCAAGCAAAGCTGACAGCTTGCGCGCGCGACGCCAAGTTGAAGCATGGCTGGAAGAACGCCGCCTCCAGCGTGCCATTGAAGATGACTGGGACGAAGAAGAGTAAACTTTTTACGGCTCGGCCTTCTCAGCGAATGAGCGGGCCAGCTAATTATACGCTCCTAGCCTTTCCTGGCGCAGACCACTATCATCACTCCCTGGTCAGTAATAACAGTTAGTAATAAGAGTCAGTAGCCCGCTACTGTCGCTTTATTCTTTTCATCAACTTAACGGATCTCCATGGCGCAATACGTTTTCACCATGAACCGGGTTGGCAAAGTAGTGCCACCCAAAAAGCAAATTCTCAAGGATATTTCGCTCTCGTTTTTCCCGGGCGCCAAAATCGGCGTACTGGGTCTTAACGGTTCGGGTAAATCCACACTGCTGCGCATTATGGCCGGTGTCGATAAAGAGTTTGAAGGTGAAGCTCGTCCGATGCCCGGCATCAATGTTGGCTATCTCCCCCAGGAGCCGCAGCTAGACGACGAGAAAAACGTCCGCGACACCGTCGAAGAAGCGCTAGGGGAGATTAAACAGGCGCAGGAGAAGTTGGATGGTGTGTATGCGGCCTATGCAGAGCCCGACGCCGACTTTGATGCGCTGGCCAGTGAGCAGGCCCGGCTTGAAAATATTATCGAAGCCGCGGATGCGCACAACCTGGAGCGCAAGCTTGAAGTGGCTGCGGAAGCACTGCGCCTGCCCCCCTGGGAGGCCAAAGTGGGCAATCTCTCGGGCGGTGAGCGACGTCGTGTAGCACTCTGCCGCCTACTGCTTTCCAGCCCCGATATGCTGCTGCTTGACGAGCCAACCAACCACCTTGACGCAGAGTCGGTGGCTTGGCTAGAACGTTTCCTTCACGACTACAACGGAACCGTCGTGGCAATCACCCACGACCGCTACTTCCTGGACAACGTGGCGGGTTGGATTCTGGAGCTTGACCGTGGCCAGGGCATCCCGTTTGAGGGTAACTATTCCCAGTGGCTGGAGCAGAAAGATCAGCGTCTGAATCAAGAAGCCAAGCAGGAAGCCTCGCGTCAGAAAGCCATCAAGCAAGAGCTTGAGTGGGTGCGCAGTAACGCCAAGGGCCGCCAGGCAAAAAGCAAAGCGCGTCTTAACCGCTTTGAAGAGATGCAGTCAGGCGACTTCCAGAAGCGTAATGAAACCAATGAGATTTATATTCCGCCTGGCCCGCGCCTGGGCGATAACGTCATTGAGTTTCGTGATGTGGCCAAGCGCTTCGATGACAAGCTGCTCTACCAGAACCTCTCCTTCACCATTCCCCAAGGTGCGATTGTCGGCATCGTTGGGGGTAACGGTGCGGGTAAATCGACGCTGTTCAAACTGATCACTGGTAAAGAGCAGCCAGATGAGGGCGAAGTCCTGGTGGGTGAGACGGTCGATATCGCTTACGTCGAGCAGCTACGCGACGGCTTGGACGACAAGCAGAGCGTTTGGGAAGCCGTTTCCGATGGCCAGGACATCCTTAACATTAATGGCTACGAAGTCTCTTCGCGCGCCTATGTGGGTCGCTTTAACTTTAAAGGTAACGACCAGCAGAAGCGCTTGTCGGAGCTTTCTGGCGGTGAACGCGGCCGTTTACAGCTTGCTCAAACGCTTAAGCAAGGCGCGAACGTGCTGCTGCTTGATGAGCCCTCCAACGACCTGGATATTGAAACCCTGCGGGCACTGGAAGACGCACTTCTGGCCTTCCCTGGCTGCGCCATGGTGATCTCCCACGATCGCTGGTTCCTTGACCGGATCGCCACGCACATTATGGCCTTTGAGGGTGACTCCGAAGTGGTCTTATTTGAAGGCAACTACGCGGAGTACGAAGAGGACCATAGAAAACGGGTAGGTAACGATACGCCTAAGCGCATGAAGTACAAGCGCATTGATGCCTGATTACCAGCATCACGTTGGCAGTCGACATTGACAGCCCAAAGGCCCCGCACAGCGGGGCCTCTTAGGTTCTAAAGCCTGGATGGTAAGACCGATAGCGCTATCAGTACGCGTCAAAAATGATAGACGCCTTTGGTCACCATTTTTGCAGCCAGATGCACACCCCACTTAGCCGGTGCCGGGAAACG
The DNA here is from genome assembly GCF_052379125.1 of Halomonas sp. AOP13-D3-9. Classification (NCBI taxonomy): domain Bacteria; kingdom Pseudomonadati; phylum Pseudomonadota; class Gammaproteobacteria; order Oceanospirillales; family Halomonadaceae; genus Halomonas; species Halomonas sp. AOP13-D3-9. The sequence goes on from NZ_JBQSYH010000006.1 coordinate 156,490, forward strand.
TACACCGCCAGCCTCTAAAGCCAGCTGGGCGTGGTGAGCATCATCAACGGCCATTTGGCGCAGTATGGCCCGCGAGCGGGTGTCGCCGCTGGGTAGCGACTGTTGATCTGATTCAAGCTGTTTGCCTGCCTGCTCCTCGGCCGCGGCGAGAAAACCTAAGCTGATGCGATCGCTGACTGCCCCAGTGGCTGCGCCAATGCCAAAGGAGGCGACATAGAACAGCGGATTTAAGTAGCTCGTTCGACTCTGCAACTGCTCTAAACGCTCATCGCACCAGGCTAGATGATCAATCTCTTCCCGTGCCGACTGTTCCAACTGGTGACGCCCATGGGGAAGTTTAGCGGTCACGCCCTGCCCCTGATAGAGCGCCTGAGCACACACCCCTCCGGTATGATTAATGCGCATTAAACCCGCCGCATGTCGGCGCTCATGATCGTCGAGCGCTCCCTCAGCCATCCCATCAGCAGGGCTGGCACGCTGGGACGAAGCCGCATGAGGCATCAGCGTTCGTAAAACGGTATCAAGCTGATGTATTAGGCGATCTGAACGACTCTGTTGACGATCCATGGCAACACCTCGTTGTTTGCGATAGCGGCCTGCTTAGCTCAACCGGCAGGCCATGTGAAGGCGCGCCCACCCAGTAAATGCATATGGATATGGTAGACCGTTTGTCCGCCCATTTCGTTGCAGTTCATCACCACACGATAGCCATCCTCAGCAAAGCCCTGCTCACGGGCAAGCTTGGCAGCGGTAAACTGAAGCCGCCCTATCAGGGCAAGCTCAGCCTCTTCGATATCATTGAGCGTGGCGATATGCTTTTTAGGGATGATCAACTGATGAGTAGGCGCTTGGGGGTTGATATCATTGAAGGCCAGCACGTGGTCATCTTCATAAACGATATCAGCGGGAATTTCACCCTGGATGATTTTGCAAAACAGACAATCCATACCGTTCTCCTTTTATGAGTTCCTTGTCACTTAACGAAAACGCCGCTGAGATAATAAGTGGCGAACCAAGGGCGCAAGAATTAGCTCCATCGCCAACGACATCCGCGCCCCCGGCACCACCAACGTATGCGGGCGGGTCATAAACGAGTCCTTAATCATCGCCAGCAGCCAAGGGAAATCAACGGTGGAGGGATCCCGAAAGCGGATGACCACGAAGGACTCAGCGTCGGTGGGAATATCCTGCACTTCAAAAGGGTTAGAAGTATCGACAGTCGGCACACGTTGAAAATTGATGTGCGTACGCGAAAACTGCGGTTGGATATAGCGTACATAGTCATCCATCCGGCCCAGGATAGTGTCGATAACCGCTTCCTGTGAGTAGCCACGCAGCTTGGTGTCGCGGTCAATTTTTTGAATCCACTCAAGATTCATGGTCGGCGCCACACCTACCAACAAGTCCACATGGCGGGCAATATCATACTCTTCGGTAACCAGCCCGCCGTGCAAGCCTTCATAAAACAGCAGGTCGGTGCCACAAGGCAGCGACTGCCACTCGGTGAAGGTACCTACCCGGCAGCCCGCTTCGATTTTCTGCTTATCTTCGGCGTGAATATAGTGCCGAAAAGTACCCGAGCCGTGCTCGCCATACTCACTGAACAGCCCTTCCAAGCGGTCCAGCAAGTTCGCCTCTACGGCAAAATGCGAAAGCTCATCCTTACGCTCGGGCTCTTCCCGGAAGATGCGGTGCAAATCATCGCGGGTATAGCGGTGAAAGGCATCACCATCGACCATCGCCGCATGCACATCTTCGCGCAGGAACATGCGCTCGAAGCTGCGCCGAACGGTGGTCGTCCCCGCCCCTGAAGAGCCGGTCACCGCGATAATCGGATACTCCCGTGACATCAGCCACACCTCGCATGAGAAAGCGCTTGTTTCACCGGCTCAGGCACCTCGACAGGACGCCCGGTAGTCACATCGATCAATAGCTGATTGACTCTCGCGGTGGCAACTACCTGCTGGGAGTCCGCTTGATAAATACGCTGATAAATCGTCAATGCTTTACCTTGCGGTTCAGGCACGGCGGTAGCAATTGTTAACGCATCGGGCCAGCGCGCTTCACTTTGATACTGTACGGCGAGATCAGCGACCACCGTAGGATACCCGTGCATATCCCACTCAGGCAGATCGAGGGCCGCGAAGGCTTGAATGCGCGCCTCGTGAAGCAGCGAGACCAACGCATCATGCCCCAAGTGGCGGCCATAGTTCATGTCGGTTACCCGCACCGTCAAAGGGTGACGATGTATGACCGCCTCAGCGGGAAAATCCAGCTTGACACGCTCCATGCCTGTTTCCTCGTTAGTCTTAGCTTGGCGTAAGGCCTGCTTACCCCTCGCGGGTAATCGCCCTAAAGGCGATATCACGACGACACTCAACACCGTCCCAGTGAATAGCGTTAACGCCTTGATACGCTTGCTGCTGCGCCTCAGAGACGCTGTCACCCAGTGCCGTGACGCATAGCACACGGCCGCCTGCCGTGGTGATCTCGCCCTGGGTATTTTGCGCGGTGCCCGCGTGAAATACTTTGCAGCCCGTTTGCTCGGCCGCTGCCAAACCGTGAATCACATCACCTTTGCGATAGCTGCCTGGGTAGCCGCCAGCCGCCAAAACCACGCCCACAGCGGCACGGGGATCCCATTCGCAGCGTTGTCCAGCTAGCTTGCCCTGGGCACCCGCTAAACAGAGTTCCGCGAAATCAGAGGTTAGCCGCAGCATAATCGGCTGGGTTTCAGGATCACCAAAGCGGCAGTTGTACTCAATAACCTTGGGGTTACCGGCTGCGTCGATCATCAGGCCGGCGTATAAGAACCCCGTGTAGGCATTGCCCTCTGCGGCCATACCACGCACAGTGGGCAGAATGACCTGCTCCATGATACGTGCGTCAACTTCAGGCGTGACCACCGGCGCTGGCGAATAGGCGCCCATACCGCCGGTATTGGGGCCGGTATCACCATCATAGGCACGCTTGTGGTCTTGGCTTGTAGCCATGGGGACGACATTTTCACCGTCCACCATGACAATAAAGCTCGCCTCTTCGCCCTCCAAAAACTCTTCGATGACGACACGCGCGCCCGCATCGCCAAAGGCGTTAGCTTCCAGCATGTCGCGAATAGCCGCCTCAGCTTCGGCTTCGCTCAGCGCCACAATGACGCCTTTGCCCGCCGCCAAACCATCCGCTTTAATCACAATCGGCGCGCCCATTTTGCCTAAATAGGCAAGCGCTGGGTCAACTTCAGTAAACGTTTGATAGTCCGCTGAAGGAATATTGTGTCGGGCCAAGAAGTCCTTGGTAAATGATTTTGAACCTTCCAACTGGGCGGCCGCTCGAGTAGGGCCAAAGATAGTTAAACCAGCCGCCTGAAAACGGTCAACAACGCCGTCTACCAAGGGGGCTTCTGGACCCACCACCGTTAAGCCAATCTGCTCATCCCGGGCAAAGGCGACCAGTCTGTCTAGATCTGTTGCAGCAATCGCTACGTTGGTCAGCGTTGCTTCCGTCGCGGTGCCCGCATTGCCGGGGGCGACAAACACCTGCTCAACCAGATTCGATTGCGCCAATTTCCAAGCCAGGGCGTGCTCGCGACCACCGCCGCCTATCATCAAAACCTTCATGTGCATCCTTCTCAAACGGGAGAGCGTATATCGGCGGCATTATGCCACAGCGCAACACCAAGTGGGGTCAGGAGGAGGGTTTGTTATCTTTGCTGGCATCGTTGGCTTCGCCCTCATGCTGCTCGGTATTACCCGACTCATCGGCTTGACCCGGCTGGTTCAAGGTATTTTGCCAAAAGCGCATGTTCTCTTCGGCGAGCTCGCGCATAAATTCCAACGGTGTGTTACGCATTGCCTGCTTCCACTGGCTCTGCAGACGTTTCTGCTGCTCCAACATCAGTTGCGTTCCCTGCTCAAGGTAACGCGACAGCGGCAGCGGTGAGGTCATATCGTAAACCCGGATTAACTGCGCCAGCAGGTCGTTAGAAAACACTTCTGCTTCGCTGTCAGCCTGCTCCTGCTCGATAATGATAGAGAGCAGAATAGTCCGCGTTAGATCTTCTCCGCTTTTGGCGTCTTCCACCCGAAACGGTTCTTCTTCGATGATTAAACGGCGCAGGTCTTCCAGCGTCACATAGCGGCTCTGCTGAGTATCGTACAACCTGCGGTTGGCATATTTGCGAATCACGCGCACGGCGCATCTCCTTAAACGCGATAGGGACTTTTTATTCCCGTTACTGATATTGTGCCTGCACTACGCGCCCATGCAAGCCACCTTAATAGTTTAGCAAGGCGTACCGTGCCTGCTTTGTGACCAATAGACCATCATTATGAATTTGATTCTGCTCAATCCCAACGATCTCACTGACGATGGCCACGTCTGCATTACCGATCCACGCCGACTGACACACCTTCGGGATGTCCATCGCTCGGCACCCGGCGACCTGCTCACCGTCGGTGTTCAAGGCGGCGCGATGGGTAAAGCGCTGCTAAAAGAACTCACCGCTGAGCGTGCCTATTTCCAACTGGAAACCCTCGTCGAACCGCCACCACCACCGCTCCCCGTGCATTTGGTATTGGCCCTACCCCGCCCGCGCATGTTGGCACGTACCTTGGAGCACGTGACCGCGCTAGGTGTTAAAGAGATCACCCTCCTCCATACTAAGCGGGTTGAGAAGAGCTACTGGCAGTCCCCAGAGTTACGCCCGGATAAAATTCACCAGCACTTGGTGCTTGGCTTAGAGCAAGCCCGCGACACCCAGCTACCCTCGGTTACCCTAAGTAAAGGCTTTCGTCCTTTTTTGCAGCAGCAACTGCCTGAATTGCTCAGCGAGCGCCGGGGACTAGTGGCCCACCCAGGCATGCCCAATGCCTGCCCCAGAGGCATCAGTGACCCCACCTTGCTATTGGTAGGCCCTGAGGGCGGCTTTATTGCTTGGGAGGTAGAGCAACTCATCTTGGCAGGCTGCGAGGGAATGCACCTTGGCCCACGCATTTTACGCGTTGAAACAGCCGTGACCGCACTTCTGTCACGGCTGTTTTAAACATCTTAAGGATGAACCCATCAGGACTGATCATCTTCCGGGTCGTGGGGCACAACGGTCGCGTTTTCCCCGCACCCCGGCTCTTGCAAAAAGGTTTCACGCACATCCAGGAGGCCAAGGTGGCTAATGGTGCGGCGACCAAGCAGCAGCGGATAGTTCATATTTTCACGGTCACGCAGGCTAAACTGCTCTTCGTAAATGGTATCGCCCATACAAACTTCCATCAGCACTACGGGGCGTTCATCACGGCCACCTGCGCCGCGCACGGTAAGCTCGCGGTAGAGCGGCCGCTCGATTTGATCGCTAAAGACTTCGCCACTTGCCTCGTCTTCAAGCTTCAATCGAAAGCGCACCCACTCCTCATCATCCTGCTCGAACATCTCAATATCGCGGGCGTCCAGCGAAGAAGTTAATGCCCCGCTGTCGAGCTTGGCTTTCACCTCGATATCCCAAGGTTGCAAGGTGGCTTTTTCCACCCAGCCGAATACTTGGTCATCACCAGCCATCGCCGTGGAGGCAGACACAGTGCTTAACAACGCGCCCCCCAATATCACACTGCTAAAAAAAGTTTTTCCTATCAACTGCATAACATCATCCTTGGAAAGTAAAAGCACCCTGTCAATACGTCTTACTGTGAACGCTGACGTAGCTGTTCTAGCAGCGTCTGGGTCGCAAACCCATCTGGTATTAACCCTTGATCACGCTGAAAGTTCCGCAAACCTTGCCGTGTATTAGGCCCCATAATGCCGTCCGCACCGCCTACTGAGTAGCCTACACGGTTTAAAGCGCGCTGCAGCTCTTGCACATTGTCACGGGTGAGTGGCGCTTGCTCCCGCGGCCAGCTGTGTTGAATGCCCTCGCGCCCAGCGATCGCATCGCCTAAAGTCGCGACGGCCAGCGCATAGCTGGTGGCGTTGTTATAGCGTAAAATCGCTCGGAAATTGGCACCTACCAAAAAGGCTGGGCCGTTAGCACCTGCAGGGATCACAATGGCGGCGCTATCAAAGTTCGGTAGTTCGCCCTGCTGAGCCTGCACGCCCTGACTGCGCCACTCGGCGCTGCTGCGTCGCTCGGTCTGGGCATAATCAAAGCCTTGGGGCAGGCGTACCTCAACCCCCCAGGGCTGGCCGGCTTGCCATCCAGCCCGATCAAGATAGTTGGCCGTAGACGCCATAACATCGGGAATACTGTCCCAAATATCACGCCGACCATCACCATCGCCATCAACCGCATAGGCTTCAAAGCTGCTGGGAATAAACTGGGTATGGCCCATGGCCCCAGCCCAGGAGCCCTTCATCTGTTCAGCGGCGATATCACCTTGATCAATAATACGTAAAGCCGCGAGCAGTTCGCCGCGAGCAAAGTCTCGGCGCCGACCATCGTAAGCCAGTGTGGCGAGAGATTCCAAGGTCGAAAAATCGCCAAAATTACTGCCGTAATTGCTCTCAATACCCCAAATGGCGACGATTATTTCAGCGGGCACCCCATAGCGCTGCTCCATTTGCTGCGCGGTATCACGGTGATCAGCCAATTTCTCTTGGCCGTTAGTAATACGCGTGGATGAAACCGCAGTATCAAGATACTCCCAAATAGGGCGGACAAACTCAGGCTGGTAGCCGTCCAGTTCAATCACACGCTCACGGAAACGAACGCCATCCAGGGCGTTACTTAGCGTCGCTTCGCTGATTCCTTGGCCAGCAGCATATTGGCGAAAATCTCGCAGCCACTGTTGGAAATTAGCGTAGCTAACCTCTGAAGCAGCCTGGGTATCGACTTCTGACATTAGCTGAGGGTTAGCGACCGCTACGCTTGCCGCAAAAGGAGCGCTTAGCGCTGCGACTATGGAAACACAAAAAAGAGGGCTACAGCGCCGCCCAATAGAGAAATTACGAGACATTATATCGATCCTTAGGCAGTCCTTGGCATCTCTGGAATGATGGCCTAGAAAAGAGGTAGATACTAGGGGCTGCCCGAAGGTGATAATTACTTTATAACGCTCGCCACAGCGTGCGGCTCGGCTGAAGTGCCTACTTCACAGCGAGGAATTAACCACCGTTCCCACTGCTCGGGTACCACGCAGGGAGTTTCAAACGCCAAGGGAGCTGAACGCCAGGGCTGGTGACGCGCTAAACCGTGAGGCAGTTTTTCAAGCGACTTCAGCCAATGAGCCACATAAAGCCCCTGAGGATCGTAATGCCCCGCCTGCTTGAGTACATTAAAGTAACGATCCTGGCGTGGGTCTCGCCCAACCCCAGCAATATAGCGCCAGTTGCCCCAGTTACTGGCAACGTCATAATCAATCAGGCAGTGCTCAAACCATAATGCCCCCAAACGCCAATCAACCTTTAAGTCTTTGACCAAAAAGCTGGCAACGTTTTGTCGGGCACGATTGGATAGCCAACCTGTGTGGCGAAGTTCCAGCATCGCGGCATCCACAAACGGCAGCCCCGTGGTGCCATTACGCCAAGCATTGAAAGCAGCACACGGCTTGTCGGTCTGCCGAGCGCCAAACATCTTCTCACCTTCCAATTGGGCAGCGCGGATAAAATACTCTCGCCAGAGTAGCTCGAAGGTAATCCAATAGCTCGATTCATTGCTGCCGTTTTCCACTTCCCACGCTTTCACCGCGTCATTGACTTGGCGAGCCGACAGGCAACCACGCGCCAGCCAGGGTGAAACGCGGGTTGAGAAATTAGCCCCCAGCAGCCCATTGCGGGTTTTTTTGTACGCTTCGCCGCCCTGTTGGCGCCAAAGGTAATCTTTCAGCCGCGCATGCGCCGCTGATTCCCCTCCCCAATAGGCATAACCCTGGCGCGGATCAGGCTGCCAGTTGGCGCTCTGCTCACAAACGGCTTTTAGCGGTGGGAAACCTCTAGCTGCCTCCGGCCAGGGGGGCAGCGTTACTGGGGCGCAGCGGCTGGCGGGGACAGCGCATTCATCCTCCACGCTGCGCCTAAAGGCAGAAAAGCTGCCAGGCAGCGCTTCGCGTTCAAAAGGCAGTGACTGGCGATTAATCAGCCGTCCACTCTCTAAACAATCTAGCGCAGTCTGGCTGGGCAAACCTTGTGCAACTGCGGCAATATGCGCGGTTTCCTCAACGCCAGCATGGTCGGCTACACGTACTTGCCGGGCGTTAAGCGTTGATGCCAGCTCAATCACCACATCACTTGGCTTACCGATACGTACCAGCAGGTCACTACCGCGCTGCAGTAACTCCCCGCGCAACTCCATTAAGCTTTGCCATAAAAAGCGCAAGCGCGCAGGCCCTATACGTGGTGTCGATTCGCCATCAATTAGCGGCGAGAACCACTGCTCATCTAACACATAAAGACACAGCAGATAACTAGGGGGCGAGGTGAAATGTAGAAGCGGGTTATCAGCAACACGCAGGTCGTCTTGCAACCAGACTATATCAATCGTGCTGTACATGCTTGTGCCTCCTAGGGGTACATGACTACCCAGAACTGGGTGCCAAGCGCATTAGCTGCTTAGGGCCTGCTGACGTTTCACTCACTATCTCGATGAAACGTCAGCAGGCCTTAGCACTACGGCGGCACCTTTCGCTGCAGTAGCGCACCTCGTCCCAACAGCGCGCCCACTTTCTTCTCCAAGTGAACGGTCGCTGGCAATGAGCGCAAGTTTTTTGCGGCAGATGTTGTTTGCGTCGCATGCTCTCGTCTCATCACACTTTTGCGTAGCATGTTAATAAACATGAACGCATTATCTTATACAGTACAACTATTGTACATTATTTTATTGTACAGACTTTGCTTCTGTCGAAATAATTAGGGTTGCTTGAGCACTCACTATCCCAGACGCAAAAAAGCCACCCGAAGGTGGCTTTTTTGCGTTATTCAATCGCTAACGATGTGACCAGCTCTAGTCAAGCCTAGTCAGGGTCAGTCTCACGGGGTTGTCGCTTGGCATTTTCCTGGGTTTCCAGGCCACTTTTCAGCTCGTGGGTTAAAGGGTCGTAGTTAGGGCGTAACTCATCCTTTACAGTACCGCTCCACAGCTTTGAGCCGACAAAGTACCCGGCACGGCCAATCACGTGAGCGGCTACCGGTGCGGTCATCAAAATAAACACAATGATGGCAAACGAACGTGCCACGATACCCACTTCAGCAAAGTGCATGGCGGCTGCCAACATAATTAAAATGACGCCGAGCGCCGCGGCTTTGGTGGTGGCATGCATACGGGTTAACAGATCAGGTAGCCGCAGCAGCCCGACGGAGGCAAGCAACATAAACAGCGCGCCAGCGATGATCAATGTGCCTTTTATAAAATCAATCATCTCGCGGGCCTCCCCTTTCCAGAAAGCGTGCAAACGCAATGGCCGCTAAGAACCCCATCAAGGCAATCACAATGGCCGCATCCAGAAAACTAGCCACGTTCGACTTGATGGCATAAACCCCAACTAAGCCCACCACGGTAGTTGAAAACAGTTCTAACGCCACGACGCGATCAGGCAGGCTTGGGCCACGCACCACACGAACAAAAGTAAGAATTAGTGCCAGGCTCATAATGACTTGGCTTATTAAAATGACAGTATCCATTAGCGAAACAGCTCCAAAGCCCGGTGCTCCATCTCTTTTAAGTTGCGCCGCAGCTCCTCCTCGTTATCTAAAAACATCGCATGGATATACAGTACCTTGCGATCATCCGACACATCCAGGCTTAAAGTGCCGGGTGTCAGTGAAATGAGATTAGCCACCAGGGTAATTTCCATTTCAGTGCGGGCAGAAAGCGGCATCGCAATGACCCCAGGTTTCATATGCCAAGGGGGAGTGACAATATCGAAAGCGACGCGCAAGTTGGCTTGCACCAATTCTTTAAGAAAAAAACCGATAAAACCAATAAAACGCGGGACTCGCGCCGGGTAGCCCTTCAGGGAGTCGAGCTGAGGCTCAATGAGTATCAGCGTAATGTAACCAAATATTAGCCCGACAAGGAGGTTTAAGCCGCTGAAGTCACCGCTTAAAAGCACCCACGCAAGGCCTAGCAGCAGGTTCCAAATGGCCCCAGTCATTGCACTGCCTCCCCGGCGTCAGCCTCAGGTTGCTTTTCTGCTGTGGTGGAAGGTTCCAGCAGCACATTTTCGACGCTCGCTGATGCTCCTAGCACGGCTTCTATATACCCCGAGGGTTCGAACAACTGATCACCAATGCCCATCATCACCCACATAATGGGCTCGGCAAGCACACCGATGAGCAGTGAAAATAACGCCAACACCATTACCGGCAAATACATCATCCACAGGCTGGGCTTTAGCAACCGCCCGTCATCGCCAGTAGGTGTGGTTGTTTCAGGAACGTGATTATCTTCTGGGAGAGACTTCCAAAACACCTCATTCCAAATTTTCACCATGGAGTAGAGCGTCATTAGTCCTACGGCCAGCGCGATGCCGGTAACCCAATAGGCTTCAATCTCTAAACCGGCACGCACAATCACAAACTTGGCAAAAAAGCCTGACAGCGGTGGTATCCCCGCCAGCGAGAAGGCTGAAAGGAAGAACGCTACCGACAACCACGGACGCTCCCGATACAGCCCGCCCATTTTTTTAAGCTGGTAGGTGCCCTGCAAACGGTGGGTGATACCACTGATCAAGAAGAGGTTGGTCTTTACCACCATATTATGCACGATGGCAAACACCCCCCCGGCGATAGCCAACGGTGTATAAAGAGCCAAGCCCAGAATCATATAGCCAATCTGGCTGACAATATGAAACGACAGAATACGCCGGAATTCATGCTGAGCTGCTGCACCGAGCACACCCGTGACCATGGTAAAAGCAGCACCCCAGAGCATGATGTCCTGGAGATAGCCCATGGTTTGATCAAACATCAGGGTGAAAACACGGAACATGGCATAAACACCCACCTTGGTGAGCAGCCCAGCAAACAGAGCTGAAACGGCGACTGGCGGAGTGTGATAAGAGGCTGGCAGCCAAAAAAACAGCGGAAAGGCAGCGGCTTTGATCCCAAAGGCCACCATAAACATGACCGCTAGTACTTCGACCATGCCAGTATGCTCCGCCTCGTCCATGCGCAGCGCGATGTCTGCCATGTTGAGGGTGCCTACCATGCCATAAAGCAGCCCTACCGCGGTCAGGAAGATGACCGATGCCAACAGGTTAAGGGTGACGTATTTAATCGCCCCTTCCATCTGCGCCCGTTCGCCACCCAGGATTAACAACGCAAAAGAGGCTACCAGCATTACCTCAAACCATACGTAGAGGTTAAAAATATCACCGGTCAAAAAGGCGCCCATCACGCCGGCGAGCAACAAATGCATTAATGGATAGTAGCCAAATTTCTCATGGCCTCGGCCAGTAGTGGCCAGCGAGTAAATACCCATTGCCAAGCCAATAATCGCGGTCATCAATACCATCACCGCGCTAAACAGGTCAGCAATCAAGGTAATACCAAAGGGGGCTGGCCAGCTCCCCATCTGCATAGTGACGTAGCCATCCGACAACGTCGCTACAAACAACCAAAGGCTAACCATCAACAGCGCAACATTGCCTGCTACGGCCATAAAGCGCTGCATGGGACGCGAACGCCAAAACAGCAGAGAGATTGCCCCTGATAGCAAGGGCAAGAGGACGGGAAGGGCAACTTCAGGCCTCACGTATCAGTATCCTTCATCTTATCGAGATCATCGGCCTTAACCACTTCGTAGGCGCGTCGAATCAACACCACAGCAAAGGCAAGCACCCCAAAAGCAATCACGATCGCTGTCAGCACGACCGCCTGGGGCAAGGGGTCGGCCACGCCGCTGGGGGGCTGCATCATACCTTCAGGGATAAGCGGTGGTGCCCCACGGGTCATGCCCGCCGTGGTAAAAATCAGTAAATTGGCAGCATTAGAGAGCAGCATTAAGCCAATCACCAATTTAACGATAGAGCGGCGTAACATCATAAAAATAGCCGTCGCATAGAGCAGGCCAATGGCCACTGCCATTAATGGTTCCATGCTTTGCCTCCTGTTAACTCAAGGTTCATCCTTGTCGACCTCCATAAGCGTCATCACCATACCGGTGACCGAACCCAGCACGGCGAAATAGACGCCTATATCGAAAATCAGCGGCGTAGACGCTTTAAAGTCGATGATGGGGATGGTCCACCATTGGGCGGTCAAAAAGGGTTGGCCCATAAACCAAGCCGGCACCACCGAAATCATCCCCAGCAATAAGCCAATGCCAATCAGGTCACGGGGGTCGACCATGCGCAGCACTTCTTTTGTGGCGCTTACCCCGAAGGCAAACAGGTAGAGAGTAAACGCCCCCGCTGCTACCAGCCCGGCAATGAACCCGCCGCCCGGCTCGTCGTGCCCCCTTAACAGCAGGAAAACAGAAAACAGCAGCTGCAGGGGCATTAAAAAGCGCGCAGCAGTATTAAGAATAATCGTGCCCGACTTAACCATCGTAAGGCTCCTTGGCAGCCACTTTGCTGCTCTCGGCGGTTTTTGCGTCGCTGTTTTCTCCATGACGCAGCTTTAACATGGCGATAACACCGATCGCGGCGAGGGCTAACACGAACATCTCGCCTAGCGTATCCAAGGCACGGTAATCGACCAAAATGACGTTGACGATATTGCGGCCGTAGGCCAAAGGCGCACTGTTCTCAATCATATAGGTCGAAATGGGTTCAAACTGTTGAATGCTCCACGAAGTCATAATCAGCAGGCATATCAAGATACCTACCATTGCGGCCACCACGCCGTCACGTATACGTTCCAGACTGGTGGAAAGATTCGAAAAGCGCGGCAGGCGGAACAGCACGAGCACCAGCAAAATGACCGTTAAGGTTTCGACCAGCAGTTGGGTAATCGCCAAATCCGGCGCACTAAACAGAATAAAAATCAGCGCGATAGAAAACCCCATTATCCCGACAGACACCACTGCCCCCAGCCGAGACCGGGAAACAGTCGCGAACAGCGCTCCCATCACCATACTCCCCGCTACCACTACCTCATGGAAACGAACATCCAGGTCAAAGGCGAATTGCGGAGAGTGGCGCAGCAGAATTGAATTACCAATCAGTCCAATAAGGGTAGTCAACATCACCAGGATGTAGTTACGCATATAGCCGTTTTGCAGTAACCGTGTTTGCCACTCCGAGAAATGCACAATGCCATTCATCATGCTTTCATAGCCTGCTTCGGGGCCATGACGCATCACCGGTGCCAGCACAGCAAGCTTGCCTCGCACGCTATCCCAACGCTTAAACAGTAAAAAGCCGAGGCCAAGGCTAATGATCGACATGATCAACGCGACATTGATGCCATACCAAAGCGACAGCGACACCTCTAACGCTTGCCCAGATATCGCCGTGGCGGTTGCCGTTAATAACGCATCAGCACCCAACAAAGCGGGCATCAGGCCCAGTAAAAGCGATCCCAGTGCGAGTAACGCAGGCCCTATTAGCATGCTAAACGGCGCCTCATGAGGCTCAAGCGGTGTATGGTGACGTTTACCGTAAAAAGGGCGTAGCGCCACAATAAAAGCAACGGCGATAGTCAATATTGAAGCCAGAAAGGCGAACAATACCACTAGCGTTCGGAAGCTATCGGCGCCGAGCACTGACTCAAGCATTAACTCTTTACCGATAAAACCAAGTAACGGCGGCACACCAGCAAACGAGAGTGCTGCGACCAAAGCAACCGTGGCGGTGACCGGCATCAGCTGGCGTAGCCCGCCCATCTGAGTGACGTCTTTGGTACCGGTTTCGTGATCAAGAATACCGGCGACCATAAACAGCGCGCCTTTATAGAGCGAGTGCGCTAACAGGAAGGTGACGAAGGCGGTCATCGCGTACTCGCTGCCGATGCCTAATAACATCGTCAGCGTGCCCAGCGCCATTATGGTTGAGTAGGCAAGCAGCTTTTTGATATTGGTGTGGTGAATCGCTAAAAACGCCCCGACCAGCATCGTGGTTGCGCCGACCACGGAAAGAATGCCGACCCACATCGCCGTACCGCCAAGCTCCGGGTGTAAACGTGCTAATAAATAGATGCCTGCTTTCACCATAGTGGCAGAGTGCAGGTAGGCGGAAACCGGGGTCGGCGCCGCCATGGCGTTAGGCAACCAGAAATGAAACGGAAATTGCGCCGATTTGGTGAAAGCGCCCAGCAGCAAACAGATCAGCATGGGTGTGTAGAGCGCATGTTCGCGCAGGTCGGCTTCCTGGCCCAGAATCTCCGCCAGCGACCAGCTACCGCTGGCAATCCCTAACAGCACCAACCCAGCCATTAATGCCAAACCGCCCGCCACGGTGACGAATAAGCCCTGCCGTGCTGATTTACGCGCATTAATGTCAGCGTGATTAAAACCAATCAGCAAATAGGAGGTAATGCTGGTCAATTCCCAGAAAATAAATAGCGTCAACAGCCCATCCGCTAATACCAGCCCCAGCATCGAGACCATGAAAGCGACTAAGGCGATATGAAAGCGTGGTAGATCAGGGTGACCTTTAAGGTAGCCGCCGGCATACACCAGCACACAGGCCCCCATAACGGTAATCAGCAGCCCAAACAGCAGCGATAAACCGTCCAGCAGGAAAGTAAGGCTAATACCCAGCGAAGGCACCCACTGCCACTCTAACAGTAGGCTGCCATGCTCAATGACCGCGGGGGCTTGGAGTGCCAACCACGCCGCCAGGCCGGCGGGAAACATAGCCAGCACTTGGCTTGCGCGCTGACCGAACCAGCCGTTCAACATTGGCGACAACGCCGCCAGCACGAAACCCATTAATACGGCGAATTGTATCAAGCGAAACCTCCTGAATAATGCAAGGCTCACCATCAAACAGCGGCTAAAGCCCAGGCATCGTGCCTTATCACTGGCATGCCAGCGTTGAATAATAGTGATTTAGGATCTGTTGGCGCTTTACACCTTATAACAGTCAGTTTTGGCTGACCAGTCAAACCCTTAAACGCAGATAGCCACAGGCGTCTTGATTCGCACTGTGGCTAGTTTGAGCCAGCATTGACGATAAATGTTGCGCTAGGGAGCCGATAGCCATCCGGCTAATTCATTATTGATGACGGCAAGCAAGGCCTCGATATGGTCGTCACGATCATTCAGGCAAGGGATATAGCTGAACGTTTCGCCACCCGCTTCCATAAAGCTATCGTGGATCTCCTCCTCGATCTCCTCCAAGGTTTCGACACAGTCGGAAGAGAAGGCAGGCGACATAATGGCAATGTGTTTATGCCCCTGCTTGGCGAGTTCCGCCACATGCTTAACGGTTTGCGGGCCGACCCATTTTTCGGGCCCAAACTGCGACTGAAAAGCGGTATCCACCTCCTCTTTACTAAAACCAAGCTTCTCACGCAGCAGCCGCGTGGTTTTCTGGCACTGACAGTGGTAAGGATCCCCCTCCATCAGATAGCGCTCGGGAACACCATGGTAGCTGGCCACCAGCTTAGTAGGCCGGGTTGATAAACCGTCGTAGGCTTCTTGTACTGAATTGGCCAACGCCTGAATGTAGGCAGGATGTTCAAAATAAGCCGGCACCGTGCGTATATAAGGTTGCCATTTCATCTTCATCAGGGTGCGAAATGCCTGGTCATTCGCCGTGGCCGTGGTCGGTGAACCGAACTGAGGGTAAAGCGGAAAAAACACGATTCGCTCGCATCCTTTCTCTTTTAATCGCGTCAGCACGCTTTCCGTCGAGGGATTGCCGTAGCGCATGCAAAAATCGACTTCGACGTCATCACCGTAAAGCGCTTTTAACCGTGCGGTCATTTTTTCAGTCTGAGCGCGCGTAGTTGTCAGCAGCGGGCTTTCGTTTTTCTCGTTGTTCCAAATACTTCGGTACGCTTTACCCGATGAGAATGGCCGCTTGGTCAAAATAATCAGCTGTAGCAACGGCTGCCATTTCCAACCGGCATAGTCGACCACGCGCTTATCAGACAGAAATTCATTCAGGTAACGACGCATTGACCAATAGTCAGTGGCATCCGGTGTTCCCAAGTTCGCTAGCACCACGCCCACTTTGGCACGTGGCACCGGTGGATGATCGCTAGGTGCATGGGCCAAGCGGCCCTCGCCCGGCTGATCCTTGACGACATTCTCGGTCATTAGTCATGCTCCTGGAAAATTACGATCTCGCTAACACTCGGTACAAGCTAATTAAATGCTATCACTTTTCGGCAAACTGGCGGCATAAAGTTATACTATCAACATTATTTGTATAACTCCGAGGCAATTCATGTCCAAGCCTTTGCTTTTGGTTCTTGGTGACCAGCTCTCTTTTTCACTAACAACGCTGCAAGACGCCCCCGCCAATGCCGTGGTTGCCCTTTGCGAAGTGGCTGAAGAAGCCCGCTATGTGCCGCATCATATACATAAAATCGGCCTCTTTTTGGCCGCCATGCGTCACTTTGCCCAAGCGCTGCGTGAAAAAGGCTTTCAAGTCCACTACAGCGCTCTGGACGATGCGGATAACTGTCACTCCCTCATTGATGAAGCTGAGCGCATCGCCCAACAGTATGGCTGCGATGAGATACGCGTTGCCCGACCAGGTGAATGGCGGCTGTGGGAGGCGATGCAGCAGCGCAAAGACGCAACGACTCCATGGCGGCTACTTGAAGATGAGCGCTTCTTTACCACGCCAAAGGATTTCGCCAACTGGGCCACAGGCCGCAAGCAGCTGCGCCTAGAATACTTTTATCGCGAGCAGCGCAAGCGTACCGGGATCTTGATGGAGGGCAATGAACCCGCTGGCGGCAAGTGGAATTTTGACCACGACAATCGCCAACCTATCAAAGCAGCGCTTGAGTTTCCTGA
This sequence comes from Halomonas sp. AOP13-D3-9, assembly GCF_052379125.1. Lineage (NCBI taxonomy): Bacteria > Pseudomonadati > Pseudomonadota > Gammaproteobacteria > Oceanospirillales > Halomonadaceae > Halomonas > Halomonas sp. AOP13-D3-9. The sequence goes on from NZ_JBQSYH010000006.1 coordinate 173,324, forward strand.
CCTACCACAACACCGCTTTGACGCGCTGACAAAAGACGCATTGGCCGATGCGGAACGCCACTTTGGTGATCACATAGGTTGTGTGGAAAACTTCAACCTGCCGGTCACCCGCCGACAAGCGCTGGTAGATTTAAATCACTTCACTGAGCATGGGCTGGCTGACTTTGGCTGCTATCAAGATGCGATCAGCGATTCAGCGCCCTATCTATATCACTCACGGCTCTCAGCCGCGATGAACCTCGGCTTGCTGTCGCCCCATGAAGTCTGTGCAGCCGTCGAGCAGCGCTACTATGACGGCGATGTGCCAATCAACGCCGCCGAAGGCTTTATCCGCCAAATTCTTGGCTGGCGAGAATACGTACGCGGGCTCTACTGGACACAGATGCCCAACTACAAAAGCGCTAATCAGCTCGGCTTCAACCGCGAGCTACCAGCGTTTTACTGGGATGCAAATACCGACATGCGCTGCCTGCAGCGTGCCATACAGATGACCATCGACAATAGCTACGCCCACCATATTCAACGACTAATGGTCACGGGCAATTTTGCCCTGCTGTGTGGGGTCAAACCCGAGGCGCTATGCGACTGGTACCTGGCTGTTTATGCCGATGCCAGCGAATGGGTGGAATTGCCCAATACCTTGGGCATGGTACTCCATGCGGATGGCGGCTTAATGGGCTCCAAACCTTATTGTGCATCGGGTAAATATATCGACAAGATGTCAGATCATTGCCAGCACTGTCGCTACTCACCTAAGCAGTTTACAGGGCCAAAGGCCTGCCCTTTCAACAGCCTTTACTGGCACTTTCTAGAAAACAACGCCGAGCAATTGAACCAGAACCCGCGCATGAAGCTAATTTACGGCTCGCTTAGCAGAATGTCCGATGACAAGCGCGAAGCAATGCGCCAACAGGCTGAAAGCTTCTTGGCGCAACTGGAAGTATCACCTGGCTACGGGCAAGCCTGTCACACCGCAGGTTATGCCACTCCCACAAGCGATGCCAATACGATCGATACCCATACGATCAGTACACACCAGGAGTCATAATGAGCCGCTATGCACCACTGCACGCTGCACCACCGGTCACGCTATTTCACGACGGCCACTGCCCCTTCTGCCAACAGGAAGTCGCGTGGCTGGAGAAGCATCGCTACCGGGAACATATTACGCTGGTGGATATTCAGGCTCGGGACTTTAACGCCCATGAGTATGAGAAAGAATTTAACGCCATGATGGGCCAGTTGCACCTGCGCGACAGCCAAGGAGCGTGGTTTATCGGTATGGATGCCAGCCGTGCCCTCTATGCAGTGTTGGGCTATCGGCGGCTGGTGAGGTTGTCGTGCTTACCGGGTCTATACGGCGCAATGAACGCCGGTTACCGGTTTTTTGCCCGTCGCCGAATTCGGCTTGGGCGGTGGTGGGAAAAGCGTCAGGCTAAACGTCAGAGATGAGTAGTGTTAAAAGACAAGCGGCATACGCGATGTTAGCGGCTCACTATAGTGCGCATCGCGGCCAATCACTTCATCGTGGGGCACGTGCTGAACCAGGTAGGCGCGGTGTATCCCTGCGCGCTTGAGATCCATATAGGCATCGTCCAACGAGCGAAATAGCATCGGCTTGGCACGCTGCATCAGCATATGGCGCTCGCCTTCAACGTCTTCCAGCTCAATCTGATAAAAACGGCTGCCCGAATGGGTAATCACGCGAATTTCAAAGTTGTCGTGACTGGCGACAAACTGCTTAAGATCCTTCAGTTCCATGGTTCCCTCCTATTATTTGGCTATTGCATACATTATGTCAGACGGTATGTCTTCAGCATATGTCATCAGGGCACAGCATGCCTGCACCCGATGACACTTCTGTTGCCTCGTTATTGCAGTGTAATGACAACAAGCAATAAACAAACATTAATAGCTAGGAAGTCAATAGTCCAAGAGAGTTCCTGACCAAAAGGTCAAAATATCAATCATTGGTATTCAGAGGGATCGATGGCTTTGCCAAGCGAATTGCGGTCAATCCAATTGCCGCCTTTAGTCTCTTTATAGCGGAACACGACGTTGTCTCCCACTGTTACCGGCAGCTCACCATCTTCCGTTTGGTAACTATACTTCTCGCCCGCGACCACCAAATGGTAGCGATAAAGGTCTGGCATACCCAGCCACTCTTTGAAAGGGCCTTCCCGTTCTATCGCCTCTAGCTCGCCGCGACCTTCTAACTTAGGAAGACGCTGCCGGTTACCGCGCCGAAATCCACCTGCCATTTGCTGCTCCCGTTTTTACATATCGTGGGTGAGGCATTATACGAGCTCGCCCCTCATCCTCAAGTGACTTATCACTAACCTGTCACCACAAACCCGTCATCACTAACTTAGATATTACAAACCTAGTCGCCGAAGGCTTGGCCGTAACTATCCGGGGCCAAGTCCTCAAAGCGGGTATATTTGCCGATAAACGCCATATGCACCGTACCGATAGGGCCATTACGCTGCTTACCGATAATTAATTCAGCAATCCCCTGATTGTCAGGGTTATCTGGGTTATAGACTTCATCGCGATAAACGAAGGCAATGACGTCCGCATCCTGCTCAATTGCTCCCGATTCCCTCAAATCCGACATAACCGGGCGCTTGTTAGGACGCTGCTCCAAGGAACGGTTCAACTGGGAAAGTGCCACGACGGGGCAATTAAACTCTTTCGCCAACCCCTTCAAGGAGCGCGAAATCTCGGAAATCTCACCGGTACGGTTTTCACTAAAGCCGGGGATCTGCATCAGCTGAAGATAATCGATCATCACCAGTGCGATATTACCGTGCTCACGCACCACCCGGCGAAGCCGTGAGCGCATTTCGTTGGGTGACAAAGCCGCGGTATCGTCGATAAACAGCTGCTTGTCTTTGAGTAGATTGACCGCAGACGTCAAGCGCGGCCAATCTTCATCTTCCAATTGTCCGGTACGCACTCGGGTTTGATCAATCCGACCTAGCGACGACAGCATCCTCAGCATCAGCGACTCTGCGGGCATCTCCATGGAGAACACCATCACCGGCTTGTCGCTGGAGATAACCGCATGCTCCACCAAGTTCATAGCGAAGGTGGTTTTGCCCATTGAGGGCCTTCCGGCGATGACCACCATATCCGAAGGCTGTAACCCGGTGGTCATTTCATCCAGGTCACGGAAACCCGTGGAAAGACCGGTCATCTCACCTTTCAGGTTAAACAGCTCGTCGATACGATCAACGGCCTTGGTCAGCAGATCACTCATGCCGATAGGGCCGCCGGTCTTGGGACGCTCCTCGGCAATCTGGAACACCAATCGCTCGGCTTCATTGAGCAACTCATCCGCCGGGCGCCCCTGCGGGGTAAAGGCACTATCGGCAATTTGATTGGCGGCACGAATCAGCTTACGCAGCGTTGCTCGCTCGCGCACGATATCAGCGTAGGCGCGAATATTACTGGCAGAGGGCGTGTTACGGGCAAGCTCAGCTAGAAACGCCAGCCCACCGACCGTATCCAAATGATCACGCGCTTCCAGCGCTTCGGAAAGCGTCACTACGTCCAGTGGCTGACCGGCTTCCGCCAGATGGATCATCACGTTGAACACCAGACGGTGCTCATAGCGGTAGAAATCATCAGCGACCAAGCGCTCTGAGACGTTATCCCAGGCCTGGTTGTCCAGCATGAGCCCGCCTAGTACCGATTGCTCCGCCTCCAACGAATGCGGCGGCAGTTTTAACGCTGCCGTTTCTTTATCAGCAGAAGGCTGGTCCTGCATAGCGAGCTCCTTTAAACACTACTGCGTAGCCGGTGAAGATGCTTATCTTAGCCGCATGCGTTGCGGCTACCAACATGATCGAGGCGTTGTCTTAAAATACCCAGCGGGGGATGGGCTAGATAGTTTTGGCAACGTCCAAAAAATGGCGAATATTCACAAAAACAAAAGGCGCGGGAGAAACCCCGCGCCTTTTGAGGCAGCTATATTAGCTGCAGTTAGTAACGATTTTACGTCGTTACTAACCTCATTACTCGCTCAATTACTCTGCAACGACCACTACGCGTACAACGGCATCCACTTCAGAGTGCAAGTGAAGGGTGATGTCGTATTCGCCGGTTTGACGAATCGGGCCATTCGGCATACGAACTTCACTCTTGGCAATATCGATGCCAGCAGAGGAAATCGCGTCAGCCAAGTCACGCGGACCGATAGAACCAAACAGTTTGCCTTCGTCGCCTGCTTTGGAAACCAAAGACAGTTCGATATCATTCAACTGCTCGGCGCGCACTTCGGCTTCTGCCTTACGCTCAGCGGCTTGCGCTTCGAGCTCAGCACGCTGCGCTTCAAACGCTTCAATATTGTCTTTGGTGGCCGGTACGGCTAAACCGTAAGGCACCAAATAGTTACGACCATAACCAGGCTTGACGGTGACCTTGTCACCCAGGCCGCCCAGCTTACCAATTTTGTCGAGCAGAATGACTTCCATCTCGTAAACCTCTTGTCAGTTGCTGCGGGCAAGGCGTGCGCGAACGTTCGCGAATGTATCAATCAGCCCCAACAGCAGCACAATGAGAATCGTGGGCCAGGTCGTGATCAGTAACACATAAAATGCTACCAGCCACAGCCCGTTCATCCCCTTTATTCCAATAAACCCGTGCACTAACGCAACGCCAGCTACCAACAGCGGAATCCAACCCAGCATCGCCAGAGCATGAGCGCCTAGCAGCATACCTATCACCCCAATAACGACCAGCACGGCCAGCTCTTTAGGGGTCAAGCGTAGTGCGTGGAACTCTTCACGAAAGCCGCCTGGGTTATACAACCCAGCTTGCCAGCTACGCGCAAGCGCCAAACACACAATGGCTGCCAACAGCACCACAAACCCTGTCACTCCACCCACCACCAGTGACGCAATGGTTTGAGTATCGTAGCCCTGATTGGCAAATTCCGTGAGCATGCGATCCACTTCTTCTGAACCTTCACGCAGTTGCTCAAGCATTAGCTCAGTGCCACCTGGCGGACTAAAGATGCCCAGTTGAACCATGACAGCGGCGACCAAGGTCCCCACAATCAGGGTCTCACCCCAACGCATCCTCTCGCGCAGGATAACGGCCATCAGCGTTACCAGCAGTATGCTAGCAAGCGGAATCACGTCCCCCTGGGCCCACCACCAACCGGCCGGTAGTGCTGCGGCGATGATCACCGGTAGCGCAGGTGCAAAACCTTTGCGCAGGGTCATCAACGCAGCAATGGCTGCTCCTAACCAGAACAACCACGGCACTAGCGTTGCCAGAGCCGCCCCGCCTGCAGCGTAAGGCGTGCCCCGCATTAGCCACCGGGCTAGTGCCAGCATCACGTTAAACGCTTACTGGTGGCTATCGGAGTAGGGCAGCAGTGCCAGATAACGCGAGCGCTTAATAGCAGTCGCCAACTGACGCTGATAGCGTGCTTTGGTGCCGGTAATACGGCTTGGAACGATCTTGCCGGTTTCGGTTACGTAGGCCTTCAGCGTGTCCAGATCTTTGTAGTCGATCTGCTTGATGCCTTCAGCGGTAAAGCGGCAAAACTTACGGCGACGGAAAAAACGTGCCATGGACTAGCTCCTTAAAACGTGCAGTGAATAAAATCAGGCAGTTTCTTCTTCTTCAGCGCGCGGTTTTTCTTCGCGACGCGGACGTTTTTCTTCTGCCGGTTTCATCATCGGGGAAGCTTCGGTAACAGCTTCTTTGCAGCGAACAACCAGGCTGCGGATAATGGCGTCGTTGTAACGGAAGATGTTCTCGATCTCGTCGAGAGTCTCGCCGGAACATTCAACGTTCATCAGCACGTAGTGGGCTTTGTGGATCTTGTTGATCGGGTAAGCCAAGTGACGACGACCCCAATCTTCCAGACGGTGCACAGTGCCGCTATTTTCGGTAACGATGCTGGTGTAGCGCTCGACCATCGCCGGCACCTGCTCGCTTTGATCCGGGTGGACCATAAACACGATTTCGTAATGACGCATGGGATCTCCTTGCGGTTTGACAGCTTCCATTGTGTGCTACTGCTTAAGGCAATAATCGACGACAAGGAAGCAAGGAGTTAACTGAAGTGCTCCGCCACCGCGCTAGGCAGTCATCGGGGCATCAAACAGAACTTTTATTTCAACAACGATATCAATTACTGTTTCAACGACTAGTTCTCACAGCTAACGCCCGCTTGCAGACAAACGGGCGCATGTATCTTAGTAGTACGGCGGTTAACTTGCAAGCTGGCGCTGACGGACAGCCTCAAACAGACAAATACCGGTGGCCACCGAAACATTGAGACTCGACACTTCTCCTGCCATAGGCAGCTTGGCTAGATTGTCGCACGCCTCCCGGGTTAACCGGCGCATGCCCTTACCTTCAGCTCCCATCACCAGTGCGGTGGGGCCGGTCATATCGATGTCAAAGACGCTGGCTTCAGCCTCACCTGCCGTACCGGTTATCCACACACCGGCATCTTTTAGCTTGGCGAGCGTACGCGCCAGATTGGTGACTTGATAAACCGGCACCACTTCGGCAGCACCACAAGCGACTTTACGCACCGTTGCGTTGAGCGGTGCGGCTTTATCCTTCGCCACAATCACCCCATGAGCACCGGCGGCATCAGCGCTGCGCAGGCAGGCGCCGAAGTTATGCACGTCGGTCACGCCATCCAAAATCAGCAGAAGCGGCGGTGTATTCGAGGGCCAGGCGCGCAGCTTAAGCCAGAGCGACTCTTCACCTTCAGGGGTTAACGGCGGACAGAACGCCACCACCCCCTGATGGGCCGCGCCCTGAGTTAACTGATCAAGCAGGTCGCGTGGCTGCTCCTTCACTCGGGCGCCTTGGGCCTGAGCATGGGCGACCAGCTCTTTTAAGCGACTACCCGCCCCCTGCTGCACCCAAAGCTCTTGCGGTGCTTCACCTCTGTCTAACAGGCTTTGCAGGGCATGAACGCCGTATACCTGATCCAGGCCATCAGGGGTCTTGGGCCCCCGCCGAGAAGACGCCGACTTCATGCTCAACCCTTATTTGGTGATGGTTTGCGCGGGCCATTACGGGTGCGCCGTGGGCCTCGACGGGTGGCGGGCTTCTCGCTATTGGATTTCTTGTCCCCAGCAGCTTTGGCACTATCTTTTTTAGCACCTGCGCCCTCTTCCCCACCGCGACTCTTACGCGGCTGACGGCGCGGGCGCGGCTTCTCATCATTCAGACCGAAGTCAATCTTACGGTCGTCCATATCAACACGCGCGACCTGAACGGTAAGACCATCGCCTAAGCGGTAGGTCGTGCCGGTGCGCTCGCCTTTAAGGCGGTGCTTCTCAGCCTCGTAATGGTAGTAGTCCGAGGGCAGCGACGTGACATGCACCAGGCCTTCCACATAGAACTCATCCAGACGTACAAACAGGCCGAACTGGGTGACCGACGCAATGGTACCTTCGAAGGTTTCACCGAGTTTGTCGGACATAAACTCGCACTTCAGCCAGCTCTCCACATCACGGGTGGCTTCGTCGGCGCGGCGCTCGGTCATTGAGCAGTGCTCACCCAGCTCCAGCATCTGCTCGAAGGTATACGGGCACCACTTGCTGGGCGGCTCAACCGGCGCACCATCTACGCGCACTACCGTGTTGGTCTGGCGCGGCCCGCGGATCACCGAACGAATAGCGCGGTGCACCAGCAGATCAGGGTAGCGACGAATCGGCGAGGTAAAGTGGGCATAGGCCTGATAGGCCAAACCAAAGTGACCCTCGTTTTGCGGCGAGTAGACCGCCTGATTCATCGAGCGCAGCATGACCGTCTGGATGATATCGAAGTCAGGACGGTCGGCAATCGTTTCACGCAGTGCCTGGTAGTCCTGCGGGGTGGGCATATCGCCACCACCAACCGCAAGGCCTAACTCGTTCAAGAACAAGCGCAGCTTATCAAGCCGTTCAGGCGTCGGCCGCTCGTGAATACGGTACAGAGCTGGCAGGTCATGCTTGTCCAAAAAGCGCGCTGTCGCCACGTTGGCCGCCAGCATGCACTCTTCAATCAGCTTATGCGCATTGTTACGGCTGCGCGGGACGATTTTTTCGATTTTGCGCTCATCATTAAAGATGATCGCCGTTTCAGTGGTATCAAAATCGATCGCACCGCGTTCAGCACGCGCTTCGCGCAGTAAATAGTAAAGCTCTTCAAGATTTTTCAGCGGCTTCACCAGCTCGCTGTGCTCGGCTCTTAGCGCTTCGCCCTCTTCGCTCTCCTCATCAAGAATCGCGGCCACCTTGTTATAGGTAAGGCGAGCGTGGGAATTCATGACGGCTTCATAGAAGCGGTAGCGGCTAATCGCACCGGTCTGAGAGATATTCATCTCGCACACCAGTACCAGGCGATCCACGTGAGGATTCAGCGAGCAGAGCCCATTGGAGAGTAGCTCCGGCAGCATGGGAACCACTTGGCCAGGGAAGTAGACCGAGTTACCCCGGGTGCGGCCTTCATCATCCAGCGGCGTACCGGGACGCACATAGTGGGAAACATCGGCAATGGCGACGAGAAGCTTCCAGCTACCTGATTTGGTTTTCCAGGCACACACCGCATCATCAAAGTCTTTGGCAGACTCATCGTCAATAGTGACCAGCGGCACATCGCGCAAATCAACGCGGTGCTGCTTATCCTCTTCCAGCACTTCGGCTGAAATACCGCCAATTTGGTCGAGCACTTCCGGCGGAAATTCCGCAGGAATATCGTAACTGCGAATCGCAATATCGATTTCCATACCAGGATCCATACGATCCCCCAACACTTCAATCACCTCCCCCACCGGCTGAACACGCGTCGCCGGCTGCTGGACAATCCTGGCCGAAATGACCTGACCATCTTTAGCGCCGCCGGTAGCGCTATGGGGAATAATCACTTCCTGGGTAATACGCGGGTTTTCCGGTATCAGAATGCCAAATTCAGGGGTATTGCTGCGATAAACACCGACCATTGTCTGGGTGTTACGCGCAATCACATCGGCAATGGTGGCTTCATCACGGCCACGACGATCGCGCCCACTAATCCGCGCCAGTACGTGGTCGCCGTGAAAGACACGGCGCATTTGGCGCGGCGGCAATACCAGGTCGGGTTTTTTGCCATCATCGCGGAGCAGAAAACCAAAGCCGTCACGGTGCCCAAGTACCTTGCCTTTGACCAGATCGAGCTTGTCGATCAGCGCATAGGCACCGCGGCGATCGCGTAGCACTTGGCCGTCGCGCTCCATCGCCGCTAATCGGCGCCTAACGGCTTCAATCAGTTCTTCGTCTTCCAGCCCCAGCATGCGGCTCATATTTTCGTGGGTGATCGGCTTGCCATAGCTTTCTAAGGCAGCAAGCAGGTACTCACGGCTTGGCGCTGGGTTGCCATATTTATGCGCCTCGCGCTCGGCGTGCGGATCATCACTTAACGTCCAATACTTCATACGAGCAACATCCTTGAAGGCGTCATTTGCGCGAGGCATAAAAAAGGCGCAAACGCGGTGCGTTGCGGGCTAGGTATTTCAACGCTTGATAGGCTGAAATGAATAGGGTTTTGTTTAGTCATAGGCGCAGTATAGCGCTGCACGTGCAATCACCCAACCGTCTTAGCCGTTGTTTACACAATTTGCTTTATAAAAAGCGCCTGCGGGGTCTTGCATTTAACCTTCACCCCGGTATTATACGCGCCACTTGCCCAGATGGCGGAATTGGTAGACGCGCTAGCTTCAGGTGCTAGTGTCCGTATGGACGTGGAGGTTCAAGTCCTCTTCTGGGCACCAAACTGCTTTTATGCTATTTATTGATATGAGCAGCAAGGTGTTAGGCAAGGTTTGTGTTCGCCCAGGTGGCGGAATTGGTAGACGCGCTAGCTTCAGGTGCTAGTGTCTGTATGGACGTGGAGGTTCAAGTCCTCTCCTGGGCACCATACGAACACAAACGGTAAGTAGTTAATCTAAGCGTTAGATGATGCGCCCAGGTGGCGGAATTGGTAGACGCGCTAGCTTCAGGTGCTAGTGTCCGTATGGACGTGGAGGTTCAAGTCCTCTCCTGGGCACCATGATTTATCCATGGGCCAGTCCGCATCATTACTCTCTCTATTAAATGCTTGTTCGCCCCCCCCTTTTTTTCGAAGCATTCCCCAGATTACTGGAACCTGCCCGGACGTCGTGCCACTTCGTCAAGTGCCCACCCCTGTATACGCAACTCTCCTTCCAATACAGACTCTACTTCCGTTGCTAACTCTGGGAAGAAGTTAAGCCCTGTGCGTGCCTCAATCTCATCGATGGTCACCAAATAGTCATCCAGCGGCTCATTGCCCCGAACGTCTTGTGGCATGATGAACGCCAACGCCAATGGTGCCTCATTGTGCGGCGCCACTATGATCTTGTAAAAAGCCGAAGGCACTTCGACCAGTCCCACCCGGTTGAACACGTTATCCATAAAGTGTTCTGGAAAAATGGGGCCGGTAATCACTTGCAAACGGTCAAAACGCGGCGCGAAGTGATCCATGACCGCTTCTTCCAACCGCTGCCAGAGCTGTCGGTTCAGGTTGGGCCGCTGGGGGGTCATATTACTCATTAGGAAAGTATCGACCTGAGCGCTGCGCCCATGCACCGCTGCAATGGCGTAGTTTGGCGCTAAATGGCCCCGGTCGTAGCCGCTTCCCGCATAGCTGTCGGTGCCCACAGGCCATAGCGTGCGCCAATCGGCTTGAAAATTAGGCCGCGAACCGATGCGAGAATCGTCTACCGCTGCAACCTGATAGCTGACCCATAGCGGATTGACCCGCACATCGGACCAGCCAACCAAGTAGCCATCATTGCGCAACACCCGGTGCATTGTCGTGGGGCTAAACTCTTCCCAGGTGGGCACCCCCATCCAAGTGTAGGCATCTTTATGCTGGCGCTCCTGAAACTCCCACAGCCCTGTGCCAACGACGACAAATAGCACGGCGATGCCTAAGCGTCGCCCCTGACGACGCCAGCTCAAAAGCGATGTTCCCAACAGACTTTCCCCTTTTTAATGCTTATTTAGCGCTTTGCATTTGTTAATACGCTAGTGGTCGTTGTGCGAGTTACCCAAGCAATAAAAGGTTACCAACCCAAAGAGAACATGGTTTCAAGATCGTGACGAGAGTGAACCTGCATGGCATTGAGGGTTTCTGTATCGCTAATCCCTTCCACGGCGTTTAAGCGCTCAGTCACCAGCTCGGCCAGGCTTTCAAAATCACGGGTGCGGGCAATCGCGACAAGGTCGTAGCGGCCACAGGTGGAGTAAACCTCACTGATCCCCTCCACATCGGCCAGCCGCTCGGCCACAGCCTTGACCTGGCCCTTATCGGTATTGATTAAAATGACTGCGTTTTGCATGGCGCGCCTCTTTAGCGAAAAAATATTCAAAAAAATAGTTTAGAGAAAATAGCCATAAAAAATAGCCATAAACAGTAGTGTTAAAGCTGGGCAGAGTATAGCAGCGACGGGGAAGCGAGCGCAGCACCCAACGACAGCGTGACCAATTGTCGCTATACCAGCAGCAGTATTCGCACAACCCTTGTACATCCGCTAGCATGTAGTTGAAGTATAGGATTAGAAGATATGGCTGGTTGAAAATAACTGGTTGAAAAATACAGCTGATTAAAAGATGTAGCAGAGAGCTCCGGCTTGTAAGATTATGCGGAGCATCAAGAGGTGGATAACCACCCGATAACGTGACCAAACGTCAGACCGTGACGATGAGGAGTAATCATGGCTAATAAAAGCCGTCGTGACTTCATGCGCAACAGCATGTTGGGCCTTGCCGCCCTTCCGCTGGGTGTCGGCATTCTTTCCAAGAGTGCTTTCGCCCAAGAGCTGCCGCGTCTTGATCCTTCCGCAAGCAACGCCCAGGCACTGAACTACGTAGAAGACGCCAGCGAAGCCAGCGACCACCCTGCTTATGAAGAGGGCGAGCGCTGCGATAATTGCATGTTCTTTAATGCAGAGACTGAGGGTTGCCAGCTATTTCCGGAGAATAGCGTAGCACCTGCTGGCTGGTGCCAATCCTGGACGGCTCAAGCTTAAGCATTTAACACTTGATAGTCGTATAAGCACCCCTACCCCGCTATTTGAGCGGGGTAGTTTTGTTTTAAGCACGCTAGCAGCTATGAAGCCGGGCTTTCATCCTCTACCGGCCAATGAAAACGCCGCGTTACCCTTCCCTCTTCCAAAGAGACAAGATGAACAGGAAAGCCCCATAGCTGCTGAAGATGGCGAATTACCGGGTAAACACTGCGACCTAATGGACGACGGCTATCCTGAACGTGGTGAAGTGTTAGCGAGCGATCCCCGCGAATGGCCGCTTCGACCACTTGAATATTGGGTTCGCGGACAGAGAGCGCGTACTGGGTTGCAAGCGCCTCACGCACCTGACGGTAACCCTGTTCGTTATGAATTGCTGCGACTTCAAGCGTCTCAACCTGATCGTCGTCCACCACCAAAAACAGCTTATGATCGCGCATCACCTTTGGCGATAAAAACTGCTGAATAAACGACTCATCCTTGAAGTTGCGCATGGCAAACTCCAGCGTATCCCGCCATGGCGATCCTGCTATATCAGGAAACCATTCGCGATCCTCATCGGTAGGCGCTTCACAGATCCGTTTAATATCCATAAAGATCGCGAAGCCCAGTGCATAGGGGTTAATCCCACTGAAGTGGGGGTTATCAAAATCAGGTTGGTTAATGACCGCTGCATGAGACTGCAAAAACTCTAGCATCAAACCTTCATCGACATTGCCATCGTCGTAGAGGCGATTCATCAAGGTGTAGTGCCAAAAACACGCCCAGCCCTCATTCATGACCTGGGTTTGCCGCTGGGGATAAAAATACTGCGCCAGTTTACGCACAATGCGCACGATTTCACGCTGCCAGGGCGCCAGTAGCGGGGCGTTTTTCTCAATAAAGTAGAGCAGGTTCTCCTGGGGTTCCGAAGGATAACGCCCGCCACTATGCAGCCCCAGCGGATCATCCTCTTCTGGTGACAAACTGCCTAGCAAACGTTCACCGTCCTCAGCGTTATCGGGAATCGTGCGCCACAGCAGGTTCACCTGGGTTTGCAGGTAGCTTTCACGCTCCTCCTGGCGCTTCGCTTCCTCTTCGGCAGAGATCGGCGAGGGGCGCTTGTAACGGTCGACCCCGTAGTTTTGCAGCGCATGGCAAGCATCCAGTAGCTGCTCAACGGCCTGCACGCCGTGGCGTTCTTCACACTTGGCGATATATTTACGCGCAAACACCAGGTAATCGACAATGGAAGAGGCGTCGGTCCAGGTACGAAACAGGTAGTTACCCTTAAAAAAGGAGTTATGGCCGTAGCAGGCGTGGGCCATCACCAGCACCTGCATCATCAGCGTGTTCTCCTCCATTAGGTAGGCGATGCAAGGGTCAGAATTAATCACCAGTTCATAGGCCAAGCCCATCTGGCCGCGTTTATACGCCTGCTCAACGGCTAGAAACTGCTTGCCAAACGACCAGTGGTGATAGCCCACTGGCATGCCCACACTGGCGTAGGCATCCATCATCTGCTCGGTCGTGATGACTTCTATCTGATTGGGATAGGTATCCAGCCGATACTCATCGGCGAGCCTGGCCAGCTCCGCATCAAAACGCTCCAGCACGCTGAAGTTCCAATCGGAGCCGGTGGCAATCGGCTTACGCTTGCGGGTCGCACTCATAGCCCCCTCCTCTGCACGCGGTCACTAACCTGTATACAAGGTCACTAGGATTGGCTTAAGCGGCGCTTAAACAGTTCACGAAAGACCGGATAAATATCGCCCGCCTCCACAATCTGGCGCATGGCAAAGCGTTCGGGGAACTCTTTCACCACACTTTCATACTCATGCCATAGTGACTGATGGTCATGGGGCGTGATCTCAACGTAGGCGTAGTACTGCAGCTGCGGCATTAACTGTTTGACCAGTAAGTCACGGCAAATATTCGAGTCATCGTCCCAGTTATCACCATCGGAAGCCTGGGCCACGTATAGATTCCATTGACCAACGGGGTAGCGCTTTTCGATAATTTTATTCACTAGGTTCAGCGCACTGGAAACTATCGTACCGCCGGTTTCCCGCGAGTAGAAAAACTCCTCTTCACTGACTTCCCGGGCAGCCGTATGGTGGCGCACAAAAACCAGTTCGACTTTCTCGTAGTGCTTCTCCAAAAACAGGTAAAGCAGCAGGAAAAACCGTTTGGCGATGTCTTTGTGGTTTTGGGTCATCGAACCGGAGACATCCATGACGCAAAACATCACTGCTTGATTGGAGGGCTGCGGCTGGGCGCTTAGTTGGTGGTAGCGCAGGTCGTAGGTGTCAATAAACGGCACCCCGGCGATGCGCTTCTCCAGGCGCTCAATTTCGGCTTTAAGCTCGGCAATGCGGGCTGGGTTACGCAGAACCGTGTCCTTGCGTTCTTCGGCCTCCAGGGCATCAATCGCTTCTTTTAGCGCCCGCTTAATCGGCGCGCGCATGGCAATGCGCCGGGCATAGGCCTCACGCATCGAGCGGGTAATGCTAATTCGAGAGGGTACGCCATCGCGGGAGAGCCCCGCCCGCACCATTTTGACCTCTTCCAGCGACTTCAGCGGCTTGCGCTGCAGATGGGGCAGCTCCAGGCCATCAAACACAAACTCCAAGAACTCTTCACGGCTAAGGGTAAAGGCGAACTCATCGACGCCTTCACCCTGGTTAGAGGCCCCGCCCTCGCCTGCGCCACTGCCGCCCCCCTGGCCACTGGGGCGGCGGATTTTGTCACCGGCGACAAACTCTTTATTGCCGGGGGAAACGATATTCCGCGCCCCGCCCGGCCCATGCTGAAAGACCGGCTCGGAGATATCCTTCGCTGGAATCGAGACTTTCTCGCCGCGCTCCATATCGGTAATCGAGCGGCGGTTAACGGCTTCTTCCACCGAGCGCTTAATATGCTTACGGTAGCGCTCCAAAAAGCGCTGACGATTTACCGCGCTTTTATGTTTCGCGTTCGGTCTTCGATCAATAAAGTAGGTCATACGACCTCCTTAGACACCCATCTTAAGCACGCCACTCCTTACTGGGACTTGCGCACCCGCAGATACCACTCGGATAACAACCGCACCTGTTTTTCGGTGTAGCCGCGATCGACCATCCGCGCCACAAAGTCTTCGTGCTTCTTCTGATCCGAGCGGGAAGCCTTGGCATTGAATGAAATCACCGGCAGCAGCTCTTCGGTATTGGCGAACATCTTGTGTTCAATAACACCTTTGAGTTTTTCATAGGACTGCCAGCTGGGGTTCATGCCATTGTTCTGCGCTCGCGCCCTCAGCACAAAATTGACCACCTCGTGGCGGAAATCTTTGGGGTTCGAGATGCCCGCGGGTTTTTCGATTTTCTCCAGCTCTTCGTTGAGCGCCTGGCGGTCTAGCAACTCACCGGTTTCGTGGTCACGGTACTCCTGATCCTGAATCCAGAAGTCTGCGTAGGTCACATAGCGGTCAAAGATATTCTGGCCATACTCGCTGTAGGACTCCAGGTAAGCGGTCTGGATCTCCTTACCGATAAAGTCCACATAGCGCGGCGCCATATACTCTTTGATAAAGCCCAAGTAGCGCTCAAACACTTCCGACGGCAGCTGTTCGCGCTCCAATGCTTGCTCCAACACATACAACAGGTGCACCGGGTTAGCGGCCACCTCGGTGCTATCGAAGTTGAAGACCTTGGAGAGAATCTTAAACGCAAAGCGGGTAGAGAGCCCCTGCATGCCCTCATCGACGCCCGCAGCATCGCGATACTCCTGGATTGACTTGGCGCGGGGGTCGGTGTCCTTGAGATTTTCACCGTCATAGACGCGCATTTTCGAGTAGATATTGGAGTTTTCCGGCGCCTTGAGTCGTGACAGTACCGAGAACTGGGCCAACATGCGCAGCGTATCCGGTGCGCAGGGCGCGGCGTTAAGCGAAGAGTCTTCGAGCAGTTTTTGATAGATCTTGATCTCTTCGGTAACCCGCAGGCAGTAAGGCACTTTGACGATATACACCCGGTCAAGAAACGCTTCATTGTTGCGGTTGTTACGGAACGCCTGCCACTCCGACTCGTTGGAGTGGGCCAGAATCACCCCGTCAAAGGGAATCGCCCCCATACCTTCGGTAGGGTTGTAGTTACCCTCTTGGGTGGCGGTTAACAGTGGATGCAGCACCTTGATCGGCGCCTTAAACATCTCCACAAACTCCATTAGGCCCTGGTTGGATCGGCATAAACCACCGGAGAAGCTGTAGGCATCCGGGTCGTCCTGGGAGTAGAGCTCTAACTGGCGAATATCGACTTTACCCACTAGGGACGAAATATCCTGGTTGTTCTCATCCCCCGGTTCGGTTTTGGAAATCGCGATCTGGTTAAGCCGTGAAGGGTACAAACGCACTACCCGGAACTGGGAGATATCGCCGCCGTACTCTTTCAGCCGTTTTGCCGCCCAGGGCGACATCACGCTGCGTAAATAGCGCTGGGGAATGCCGTACTCTTTCTCCAGCAGTTCGCCATCCTCTTCAGGCGAAAAGAGGCCCAGCGGCGACTCATAAACCGGCGACCCTTTAATGGCGTAAAAGGGTATCCGTTCCATCAACAGTTTAAGACGTTCAGCGAGTGACGACTTACCGCCACCTACCGGGCCAAGCAGGTAAAGGATCTGCTTGCGTTCTTCCAGCCCTTGCGCCGCATGGCGGAAGTAGGAAACGATCTGCTCAATGGCCTCCTCCATACCGTGAAATTCGGCAAAGGCAGGATAGCGGCGAATCACTTTATTGGAAAAAATACGTGATAGACGCGGGTCTTTCGCCGTGTCGATCACTTCAGGTTCGCCTATGGCTTCCAGCATACGCTCGGAGGCGCTGGCATAAACCTTCGGATCACGACGACAAAGCGCCAAGTACTCCTCAAGGCTCATGTCCTCTTGCTGAACGCGGGAAAAACGGTCTTGAACGTGATCAAAGATGCTCATGGAACTCTCCTGTGGCCCATCCCCAGGCAGTCACCGTCAAGCCAAGTGTCTCGCAACGGTGTGCCAAACGAGGTGTCGCTTTTTTAGCGTAGTCAGCATTAGCAAAAAGTGATGACTAAAACCTTCAACGCAGCAGCGATATAGATAAGAGAATTATTCAGGCGAATAGTTGCGTTACCCCAAACATCTCAAATAAACGCAAAGTGATAAAGCAGTGACGCCGCTGCATTAAGCCGCGGCGTCACTAGGCCGAAGGCGCCAAACAGCGACAAAAAGAGAGTAACTGACGGCTTTAACGCTCAAGTACCGCGCGAATATCGGCCAGTAGTTCATCAAGCAATTCAACGGTGGTGTTCCACGCACATACAAAACGCGCGCCACCTGCGCCAATAAAGGTATAGAAGGTCCAGCCTTTAGCTTTCAACGCTTCAATAGCGTGAAGCGGCAATTCAACGAACACGCTATTAGCTTGGGTAGGGAACATAAGCGATACGCCCGGCAGCGCTTGCAGCCCTTCCGATAGGTAACGAGCCATCGCGTTGGCATGCTGGGCATTGGTTAACCAGGCACCGCTCTCTAGTAGCCCTAACCATGGGGCTGAGACAAAGCGCATTTTGGAGGCCAACTGCCCTGCCTGCTTGCAACGGTAGGAGAAATCTTCGGCCAGCTCCCGGTTAAAAAACAGGATCGCCTCACCAAACGCTAGGCCGTTTTTGGTACCCGAAAAACACAATGCATCTACCCCTACCTGCCAGGTAAGCTCGGCCGGTGACATATTTAGACTGGCACAGGCGTTGGCAAAACGGGCGCCGTCCATGTGCAGGCGCAGGTCATGCTTATCGGCAATGGCGCGAATCGCCATGAGCTCTTCCCGGGAGTAGAGCGTGCCCACTTCGGTGGCTTGAGTGAGCGATACCACCTTGGGTTTGGGGTAGTGAATATCACTGCGCTTGGTGACCAGCGCCTCGATACCTTCCGGCGTTAGCTTGCCGTGGGCCCCGGGCGAAGTGAGCAGCTTAGCACCATTAGAGAAGAACTCAGGCCCACCGCACTCGTCGGTTTCGATGTGCGCCAGCTCGTGGCAAATAACGCTGTGGTAGCTACGCCCCATGGCGGAGAGCGCCAGTGAGTTGGCGGCGGTGCCGTTGAAAACAAAGAAGACATCGCAGTCGTAGTCAAACATCTCGCGGAAGCGGTCCGCAGCACGGGCAGTCCAGAGATCATTGCCGTAAGCCAAATCATCGCAACGGTTGGCTTCCAGCAGGTATTCCATCGCCTCCGGGCAGATACCGGAGGTGTTATCACTGGCTAAAAATCGCGGGCTACACTCCGAGGTCATGACGACAGTCCTTTTATCTGGCAATCGAACAGCGCGAGCTGGGTGCCACTCGCGCCTTAAATATCTAACTATGCTTAATAGGTAGATTAGTCATTTAGTCTATCGCCATTTATGGGCTAACGTCACCTGCTCAACGTTCCTGCACAGAACTATCTCATGGCGCACCGGTGACGAGGACAGGTTTCCGCGAGGGCGCTGTAAATCCATCCATGGACGCTACTTTCGCCATCTGACCGCCATGGATGGCGGAAATGCCGGAATTGTCAGGAACATTTTCCGGCCATGGCGAAAGACCCTCGCTTCAACCTGTCCTCACACCTAGTGAATGGACGTTTGTAGAATTTACTCTAACCAGCCTACAGGCCAGCCGCCAATCGAGTGCCCTGCTCAATCGCGCGCTTGGCGTCCAGTTCGCTGGCTTCATCCGCACCGCCAATAATATGTACCGCTGTTCCTGCACGCTCCAGCGGCGCCAGCAGATCACGCACCGACTCCTGCCCGGCGCACACGACAATGCTGTCAACGGCGAGCACTTGATCGACGCCGTCGCGACGGATGTGCAGCCCCCCATCGTCGATTTTGAGGTATTCGCAGCCGGTGAGAGTTTTTACCCCCCGCTGCTTAAGCGATGCCCGGTGTACCCAACCGGTGGTTTTACCCAGATACTTGCCTGGCTTGGAGGTTTTACGTTGTAGCATGACAATTTCGCGGGGAACCACGGGCGCCGTCGGCGCTTTTAAACCGCCCCGCTCGCCGACTGCTAAATCAACGCCCCACTCGTCGCACCATTCGGCAATGTCCAACGCTGGATGGCCTTGGTGCGCCAGCAGTTCCGACACATCAAAACCAATACCTCCTGCGCCAATCACCGCTACTTTACGCCCAACCCGCTCAGGGGATTCAATCGCCTCGGCGTAGCTCAGCACCTTGTAGTGATCGTGACCGGGCAAGCTTAGCTCCCGGGGCTGAACGCCGGTGGCCATAACCACCTCATCGAAATCGGCAAGCGCTTCTGCAGTGGCGGTGGTATTCAAACGTACCTCTACCGCATATTTCTCCAGCATTACCCGGTAGTAGCGCAGGGTTTCGTTAAACTCCTCTTTGCCGGGAATCTTACGTGCATAGTTGAACTGCCCGCCTAGTTCGCTGCGCCGTTCAAACAGCACCACGTTGTGCCCACGGCTGGCCGCCGTCACTGCAGTGGCTAGCCCAGCAGGGCCACCGCCCACGACGGCCACCCGTTTGGGCGTTTGTGTAGGCTCAATGGTCAGTTCGGTTTCGTGGCAGGCTCGGGGATTAACCAAGCAAGACGTCAGCTTTCCGGCAAAGGTGTGATCAAGGCAGGCCTGGTTACAGGCGATGCAGGTGTTGATCTCTTCCGCCAGCCCCTCCTCGGCTTTGCGTACCCAGGCGGGGTCGGCCAGAAAAGGGCGCGCCATGGAGACCATATCCGCGTGACCTGCTGCCAGTACGCGCTCGGCGACCTCGGGCATATTGATGCGGTTGGTGGTGATCAACGGAATCGATAGCGCCGATTTGATGCGCTTTGTCACTTCGGTAAAGGCCGCCCGGGGCACGCTGGTGACAATGGTGGGCACCCGCGCTTCGTGCCAGCCAATGCCAGTATTGATCACATTCGCCCCGGCAGCTTCGACCGCCTGCCCCAACGTAACAACCTCTTCCCAGGTGCTGCCCTCTTCCACCAGATCAATCATCGAAAGGCGGAAGATAATCACAAAACGCTCGCCCACCGCCGCGCGGACCCGACGGACAATCTCGACAGCAAAGCGCATACGGTTCTCAAACGCCCCGCCCCACTCATCGTCACGCTGGTTGGTCCGCTGGCAGATAAACTGATTGATCAGATAGCCTTCTGATCCCATGATTTCCACACCATCGTACCCCGCCTGTTGAGCAAGCTTGGCACAGCGAACATAGTCGGCGATTTGCTGCTCGACTTCATCGCTGCTCAGCGCCCGAGGCAAAAAGGGGTTGATGGGCGCTTGAATGGCCGAAGGTGCAACCAAGTCCGGCGAGTAAGCGTAACGTCCGGCGTGGAGAATCTGCATACATAGGTGGCCGCCCTCCGCATGCACCGCATCAACGACCCCTCGGTGTTCTGACAACTGCGCTTCGTTAACAAGCGCGTTGGCGCCCTGGAACACCGCACCCTCTGGATTAGGTGCGATACCGCCGGTGACAATCAGGCTAACCCCTTCCCGCGCCCGCTCAGCATAAAAAGTGGCTAAGCGTTCAAAGCCATTGGGTGCTTCTTCCAAGTTGGTGTGCATTGAGCCCATTAAAACGCGGTTGGGCAGCGTCAAATGGCCAATAGTCAGCGGGCGGAACAGATGCGGATAGGCGGGCGCACGGGTCATCACGGGTCTCCTTGATATTATTAGTCGCACGGTTAAAGCATATTCAAACAAGCGTATGACATACTCGCCGCAACGTACAGACCTTTACCTACCTGAATATTGCCAGATTTGCCGAGCTACCCTCTTGCCCAGCATGCGAATCCACGTCACATTATCCGGCTAACGATAAGGAACCGTTGCTATGCCCTTGATGTATTTTTTGCCGCCGCTCGCCACCGTGCTTATCTGGTCGGGCAATATGACCATTAACCAACTTAGCGTAGGCGCCATCGCGCCAAGCAGCATTGCTTTTCTACGCTGGCTGCTCGCCCTGGCGGTGATGACCCCGTTTGTGCTGCCCGCAGTTTTACGCCACCGCGACGAAATTCGCCGCCAGTGGCCTAAGCTTGCGCTATTGGGCTTGCTTGGCATGGGCCTATGGCAAGGGCTGGCCTATGTGGCGGCAGAAACAACCACCGCTACCAATATGGGCATTCTCGCCGCCATGGTGCCGTTGCTCACCGTGCTGCTTAGCGCGCTGATTCTACGCGAGCCGCCGACCCTGGGCGGTATCGTGGGCGGCGTGCTGGCCTTCGTGGGAGTGACCGTTCTACTAGGGCGCGGTAATCCGCTCTCGCTGCTACAGCTAGAGGTCGCTCTGGGGGATGCGCTGATGGTGGTGGCGGCAACCTGCTACGCGCTGTATGGCGTGATGCTCAAGCGCTGGTCGATGAACCTACCGCCCTGGGTGATGCTCTATGCCCAAGTCTGTTTTGCGGTGCTGTTCTTGTTACCACCTTATTTGATGGGGCCAATGACGCCTATTGATGGCCAGAATATCGGGCTGATTGTCTACGCTGGCATTCCTGCCTCGATCATTACCACCTTTTTATGGATGCGCGCAGTACGTCAAATCGGCGCTAATCAGTCGAGTATTTTTATCAACTTGATGCCGCTATTTAGTGCCGTCATTGCAATGATCTTTTTAGGTGAGCGTGTGGCTGGCTTTCACTTTGCTGGCGGGCTGCTGATTTTAGCAGGGGTCATCATGGCGCAGACGCTAACACGCCCGTTAGCACGTGGTTTAACCTCAGATAAGCCGAGCAACGTCCAACAATGATAGAATGGTTGTTTATTTCTGACGCTGGGAAGCCCTGATATGTCCCTGGAAGAACTGCATCTTAATCTGCGCAACCTAATGAGCGATGACTACGATCAGCTCAAGACATTGATGGACGCCGTCTATCACGATATCGGCGGGTCATGGCCGAAGCACACCATCGACAAATTAATTCAGGAGTTCCCTGACGGCCAAATCGCGATTGAAGACGATGGCCTTCTGGTGGGCGTAGCGCTCACCGTGCAGGTGGATTACGACGAATTTTCCAACCCGCATAAGTACGATGACCTGATCGGCCATCGCGAGATCATCCTCAATGACGAGGATGGCGACGCCATGTACGGGCTGGATGTGCTGATTCACCCGGATTACCGGGGCTACCGACTGGGCCGCCGCCTTTACGAAGCGCGTAAAGAGCTGTGCCGCTCCATGAACCTGCGGGCGATCCTTGCCGGTGGGCGTATTCCCGAGTACCACCAGCACGCCGATGAGCTCACGCCTGCTCAATACATCGATAAAGTCTCCCGCAAAGAGATCTACGATCCGATTCTGTCTTTCCAGCAGGCCAACGACTTTCAGGTAAAACGCCTACTGCGCAAATACCTGCCGGAAGATGAGCAGTCGCGGGGCTACGCCACCCTGCTGGAGTGGAATAACATTCTGTTTGAACCCGCTGCCAGCGTGCTCGACAACAAACCGACCCAGGTGCGAGTGGGTGCGGTGCAGTGGCAGATGCGTGAGTTCTCCTCGGTGGAAGCCGCACTTCAACAGATCGAATACTTCGTCGACGCGCTCTCCGACTATCAAAGTGACTTTGCGGTATTTCCAGAGCTGTTCAACGCGCCGTTGATGGGCCTTCAAGATCGCGCCGCCCAACAGGATCAAATGGGCGCGATTCGCTTTTTGGCCGGTTTTACTGAACGCTTTAAGACTGAGCTTTCGCGCATGGCAGTCTCCTACAATATCAATATTGTCGGCGGCTCGATGATTGAAGTGGGTGACGATGACCGACTCTACAACATCGCCTACCTGTTCCACCGCGACGGCACCGTTGAGCGCCAAGCCAAGCTGCACATTACCCCCCAGGAGCGCCGCGACTGGGTGATCGAGGGCGGCGATGAACTGCAGGTGTTTGATACCGACGCAGGCCGCGTAGGCATCCTGATCTGCTACGACGTGGAGTTCCCAGAACTTGGCCGCCTGCTGGCCGACCAGGATATGGACATTCTGTTTGTGCCCTTCTGGACCGACACCAAAAACGGCTACCTGCGGGTGCGCCATTGCAGTCAGGCGCGGGCGATAGAGAACGAGTGCTACGTAGTGCTCTGCGGCAGCGTCGGCAACCTACCTTCGATTGAAAACCTGGATATTCAGTACGCTCAATCGGCGGTGTTCTCGCCGTCTGACTTCGCCTTCCCTCACGATGCGGTGCTGGCGGAAACCACGCCTAACACTGAGATGATCTTCTTCTCGGACTTGGATCTCACCCGCCTAACGGTGGTACGTGCCGAGGGGTCGGTAACCAACCTTAAAGACCGCCGCAAGGATCTGTTTGATCTACGCTGGCGCGACTGGTCTTGGAAATCGGGGGCTAATTTGGAAGAGTGAATCGTGAATCGTGAATCGTGAATCGTGAATCGTGAATCGTGAATCGTGAATCGTGAGAAGAATCACCTACGCTATTCATACATACAACAGCGCCGCCCAATTGGGCGGCGCTGTTGTTTCTAGCGTCCAACTAGCTAGCTTAATCAGAATAGCTTAATCAGGCCAAACCAGGTGCGCGGGTACGCGGCCTTTGGCATCGAATAGAATCCCTTCATCACGCAACTTTCGGTGTTGGCGCTCTGCGCCGCCGTGGTCGGCAAGCTTTAATGACGATGCGATAACACGGTGCCAGGGCAACTGATGGCCATCCGGCAGGTGACGCATCGCCGACCCCACCATGCGTGGGGTCGCGCCTTCGGTCATCGCCGCGATACGGCCATAGGTGGTCACACGTCCTGGCGGAATTTGATCGACAATGGTGTAGATCTGTTCGAGTAATTCAGGCCGGGCCATGTGACATTTTCCTTTAGTTCCTTGAGAACGCTTCTAAACGTGCTTAAAGCCCCTCAACCAGTTGATCAATTGCCTGGAAGGCTTCTTTGAGCGCAGCGTCGCGGTGCTGCTCACCCATGTTCAAACCTTCAGCATAGACCACATGGGTGTCTTTAATGCCCATCAGCCCGAGCATGGCTTTCAGGTGGGGTGTTTGGCTGTCAAATTCCGTACCCGCGTACTGGCCACCCCGCGCTGCCAGAATAATCGCTCGCTTGCCTTCTACCAACCCTTGCGGGCCGTTTTCGGTATAGCGGAACGTTTCACCGGCGCGTAGCACGCGGTCAAACCAGGCTTTCAACTGCGAAGGAATACCAAGGTTATACATGGGCACGGCAATCACCAGCACATCGTTGGCGCGCAGCTCGGCCAGCAGTGTCTCCGAACGGGCGGCCAACTCGTGTTGTTCGGCGCTGCGCTCGGCAGTCGCTACCTGCCAGGCCCCCAACTCGCTGATATCCAGATGGGGCAGCGCGTTGCTGACGACATCCCGCTGGGTGATCTCGATACCATTGCGGGCGTTAGCCTGCTCGATAAAGCGATTCGCCAACGCATTGGATTGGCCGTTTTCAGCCAGAATAGAAGAAGTAATCACCAGGGTACGCGTCGTCATTGAAAGCTCCAAAATCGTAAAGGGGAATGAATGGGAGCTATTCTACGGCGCTTTCCGCTAAGCAAAAGCGCAACGTTTTCCGACTTGTATTCGATTAAATCGAATTATGCGAATAGGCAATGTTTTATTTACACAGCAACTAGCCCGGCGAACGGCCAGTCGAGTTGCACAGCCACCGCCACACCAGCTCGGATTCGTCGCTAACGTGGCGTCGGCTTGGCCGCACCAGCCAGAAGCGCTCATCACTGGGGACACTAAGTTCAAAAGGCGCCACTAAATCGTGACGTTGCTCCATTAAGCGCCGGTGGGTTAGCGCGATACCGCCACCTTGGCTAGCCAAGGCCAATGTCATGACTTGATTGTCGCACGTGAGCGACCAGCACTGAGCTTCCAGATGGGCAACGCCCGCTTCCTGCAGCCATCCCGGCCACCCCACGCCAAACCCCACGGCGTGTAGCAGCGTATGCCCAGCCAAATCACTTGGTGCGGTTAGCGTCTCTGCCAACGCCGCTGAGCAAACAGGCAGTAATTGCTCTTCGCCTAGCGGCTGCATTTCGATGCCCGTCCACTCCCCTTTGCCATAGCGAATCTCAATATCCGCCCCTTCGGGGCCAAAGTCATCGGGCCAGATAGCACTTACCAGGCGAATCGCCACCTGAGGGTGCGCGCGATGGAAAGCAATTAAACGCGGCGCCAGCCAAGACTGCTGAATCGCCGGCGTGGCACGCAGCGTCACCGGCTGCTCTGTCGTACTACCGAACACTTCCAAGGTACCTTCGCTGATACGCACAAAAGCATCGTGAATGCTCGGCAGCCAGGCTTGTCCGGCGGGGGTGAGGGTTAAGCTGCGCGCATGGCGGACAAACAGCTTCTGCCCCACGCGGTCTTCCAGCAAGCGAACGCGCTGACTAATCGCGGCCTGAGTGACGCCCAACTCATTTCCCGCGGCGGTAAAACTCAACGTGCGCGCCGCAGATTCAAAGGCTTGTAACCATAGCAATGGCGGCAACTGGCTCATGAAAAAGAGACCTATAAGTAAAATGACATCTTAGGGGTCAGATTAATCGTTTGTCACTGCCGCGGCTACTCGCCATCCTAGATATCACTTACATACACCTTTTATGCAAAGCCCTTTAAGCACAGCCCTTACACCAAGACTGCTGGGGCACTGCCGCTATGGGAGTTACCTGGAGTTATCATGAATAGCGCGTTACAAACCTCACTAACGGTACCCCATTCACCTGACATGGGTGAACTAAGCCCTTACCAATCAGGCCCGGCACTCACCCACGCGACGCTGACTCAAAAGGGGGTGGCACTCGAGTGGCAAGATGACCAGCAAACCACTCTGCCGCTGCTCTGGCTGCGCGACCACTGCGCCTGCCCGGCCTGCCGTCATCCGCAGACCCGTGAACGGCTCTACCTACCTCTTGATCCCATCACTGAGCCGCCCAGCGTTGAGCTGTCGGAGGGCCACTTACACCTTACCTGGCAGGATGGTCATGTCAGTGCCTTTCATAGCGGCTGGTTATACCAGCGCCGCCCAGAAACCGCCCTTACTTCAGCCGTTCCAAAAGTCGCACCATGGGAAGATAACTTTGCTCCCGAGCGCATTCGCCATAGCGACTTTTTAACCCCTGAAGGCGAGAAAGCTTGGCTCACTGCCATGCTGCGGGACGGGCTGGCATTGATGACCGATGGCCCCCTGGTGGAAGAGGAAGTGAGCCGTTTAGCTGAACGTATTGGGCCGCTGCGCGCCACCAACTTTGGTGCCCGTTTCGATGTACGTTCAAAACCCAATCCCAATAACGCCGCTTATACCGCGGTCGGGCTGCCGCTGCACATCGATCTGCCCAACTGGCGCCAACCGCCGGATATCCAGTTGCTCTACTGCCTGCAAAACGGCGCCACTGGTGGCGAGTCGTTGTTTGCCGATGGTGCGCGTGTGGTCGAGGCCTTGCGCCAGCAAGACCCGGCAGCGCTCGCGATTCTTAGCGAAACGCCCATCGACTTTCGCTTTCAGGATGAAACCCACGATATTTCCATGCGGGCACCGGTGATCACCCTGGATAGCGCGAGTAACCTGGTCGAGATGCGGCTCAACAACTGGATTCGCGATGCGCTTCACCTGCCGGTAGAGCAGATGGAGGCCTGGTACAGCGCCTACGCGCTACTTTGGAAGCTATTTCATAGCGAAGCGCATCAGTTGGAGTTCACCCTTCGTCCTGGTCAGATGATTGCGTTTGATAATCGCCGCGTACTCCATGGTCGGCGCGAGTTCGATCCCAACAGCGGCGCACGCCATTTGCAGGGCACCTATTTAGACCGCGATATGCTGGCTTCACGCCTTCGTGTGCTTGCTCGCAACGATTAACGCGGCATTCCTTTATTTAACAACAACCGCTATCCGACAAAACTAGTCGATTATAAAACCAAGCAAGGAGATTCCATGACACACTTTAAACCTCTCACCTCAAGCATTGCCTTCGCCACCGCTACGCTACTCGCCTCGGCAGTCCATGCCGACGACCAAACCCTAGATTTTGGCGTACCCGCCTGGCCCGGCATTACGGTTAAAACCGCCATTGCTGAAAAGCTATTAAACCCACTCGGGTACGAAACCAGCACTCATGACATTGGCTTACAAGTCATTTATCAAGGCATTGAAAGCGGCGATATCGACGCCTTCCTGGGCGCTTGGCTACCCGCCCAGCGGGAAATGTTTAATCCCCGTAAAGAGTCAGGTGTACTCATCGATGTCGCCAACAACGTCGATGGCGCACAAATGACCCTGGCGGTGCCGGAATATCTGTATGAGAGCGGCATTCAAAGTTTTGCTGATCTGGATGAGAATCGCGAACAGTTCGACGGCGAGATCTATGGCTTTGGTGCAGGCTCCGCCGCCAGCGAGATTCTCCACAATGCCATTGATAACGACACTTGGGGCCTAGGCGACTGGCAGATCGTCGATACCAGTGAAGTAGGCATGCTTTCCGCTGCACGTGATGCCATTTCCCGTGAGGAACCGATTGTCTGGGTAGGCTGGACGCCCCACTGGATGAACCTTGAACTGCCCATGCGCTACCTGGAAGACCCCGAAGACCTGTTCGGTGAAAACAACGGCGAAAGCGATGTGCTGACGCTACTGCGCAGCGGCTATGCGGATGCCAACCCCAATGTGGTGACCTTCTTTGAGCAGTTCACCTTCTCCGCCGAAGAGCAGAGCTGGATGATTCAAGCCTTTGGCCAGGAAGAGCAAGACCTAGCGGATGTGGCCGAGCAGTGGATCAACGACCACCCAGAGCGTATTGAAGCCATGCTGGCCGACGTCACCACCACCGACGGCGACCCCGCATGGCCAATCATTGAAGCCCAGCTCAACAACTAGCCCCTAGCGTAAAAGCGCCTTCATCCCATCGGACGGCTAGCGTATGCTAGCGCTTTTTTAGCCGATGGGAGTGGGCATGTCGCGGACATTAAGCAAGGGCGTTGGCCTGCTGGTAGTCGTCGTACTGCTCGGCATTATGTGGCATTTGCTACAGCGCTACGACCTACTGACCCAGGCGCGCCTTGCCGAGTTTATCGGTTACATTCGCCAGTGGCGTACCGCGCCCTGGATGTTTGCCGCGGTAATAGCTACATACGCCAGCGCGCTACTGGTGATGTTTCCGCTTAGCTTACTGGTGGTGGTCACAGGTCTACTGTTTGGCCCAATATGGGGATTGGCCTACGCCACGCTAGGCACATTGACCTCGTCGGTTGTGTCTTACTGGGTAGGCCACTGGTTAGGTCGAGAGGCGCTGATGCGCTATGGCGGGCGCCATCTGCGTGGCCTATCGGGTTACTTATCCAAGCGCGGCATTCGTACCATGACGGTGATCAACCTGCTGCCGCTCGCTCCGTTCACGCTCACCAATATGCTGGCGGGCGCTTTCCACCTTAAGTTTCGCGACTATATGATCGGCTCCACTCTGGGCATCTTGCCCGGGCTGGCGGCAGTGATTCTACTCGGTAGCCAGTTGGGGGCGCTATTCACCGCCGCGTCGGCCAAAGAGATCATTTTAGCGGCTTTCGGGCTTGCGGCCGGGGTTGGCCTGTTAATAGGCCTTAGACGTTATGCCAACCAGCGCCAAGCATCAAAAAAGCAGACTCACCGTGAGGGTGAGTGATGCTTGGCCAGCACTTCGGCGTAGAAGTTAGCCACCGCTGAAGCAAAGTTGGCGATATCAAACTCTTCGGCAAAGTGGCTGGCCTGCTTGCCCAACTGCTGGCGTAGCTCGGCGTTATCTTTTAACTCCACCACTTTCTGCCCCCACGCCTGGCGATTTTGCGGTGTTTTAAAGCCGTTGACTCCCTGGCGTACCACGTCATCAATACCGCTGGAACGCACCGCCACCACGGGCAGACCCGCCGACATCGCCTCAAGGATCACCATGCCCTGGGTTTCAGAGGTGGAGGCAAACACAAACAAATCGCCAAGATGATAATAAAGCGCCATGCGCTCCGGAGGCACCGCCCCCACCAGGGTGACCTGCGAGGTTAACGTTAAGGTATCGATTTGAGTTTGTATCGCCTCGCGATCTGGCCCATCACCAATCAGCAGCAAATGAAAATCCTCGTGCCCCTGAGTCCGAAGCTCGGCGAGGGATTCCAGCATAAAACCGATATTTTTCTCTTTGCTAATCCGCGAAACGCTGATCAATATTTTGCCTGAAGCGCTAACACCTAATTGCTCGCGCAACGCGTCAAGCTCACTCTCATCAACTTGAGAGAAACGCTCGACATCAATGCCCGTAGGCTGCACCAGTGTAGGGGTTTTTACCCCGATCATGCGCAGATACTCTTCTGCCGAATAGGTCGGCACAATGACCCCCTGGCAGCGGTTAGAAAAGCGTTTGATCAGGTAATGCGAGATCAGATTACGAAACAGCGCGCCAGGCAACGGCACAAAGTGGGCATAGTGCTCTAGGCGGGTATGGTAGGTGTAAACCACCGGCACCTTAAGCCGACGGCCCATAAACAGCCCCATGGAACCCAGCCAAAACGGATGATGAACGTGAATAAGATCAGGCTTGAAGACCCTCAGGCAGCACCGAAACCGCGCGCTAAACGGGTTGGTTAACCGGAACTCGCGCTTCTGACCAAACGCCATCAGCGTAGGTATGCGCTTTATTGCGCTATCGTCCTGCCACGCTTCTCGATAGCGCGGTACGAACAGCTGAATGGAGTGCCCTAAGGCGCGTAGGCCATTGCGCAAGCGATCCACCGATACCGACACCCCGGAAACAAACGGGAAATAGTTATTGGAGACCATCGCCACGCGCAGTGATTTATCCAGGAAAGGCGTTGGATCAATATCAAAATCGGGATAGTAATCACGATCTTCAAAAATCAGCCGATGCAAACGCAGGGCGAGTAGCGTGAGTACACCTACAATCAGCAAAAACCGCGTGTAGCTAACGTAGAAAAATGCATAAAGCGTCGACCAGACGCTGGTGACCATACGCCACCAGCCGGGGCTATCCACGTTCAATCGCACTGGGGCAATGGCGACATTGTCGCCTGCTACATCGACGATAACATAGTGATGGAAGCTGCTATCGGCATCGATCAGAATACCGCCTGCTCCGCCGGTTGTGACGTAATCCACACCGTTAACCGTCTGCTGGGAGAAGAGGGTTAGGTTAGCGGAGAACACCGTATCAACCCCATGCTCTTCCGCCAGCGCCATAATGCCATCCGCCAGTCGCGGATCATTGAGATAATTGTCCGCTTCAAACAGCGGTGCGTCGCTCACCACATTGTGCAGCGGCAGGCCAACAAACAAAAACTTATGCTGCGCTTCGGAGGCCGCCAGTTCTCGGGCTAACCAGTCAAGCTGCCAAGAGGTGGATGACTTCCCGGTACCGTCCAGAAAGATAAAGTGGCTGTTGCCCGCGACAAAGGAGTAAAAGTGCGGGCCAAAGTATTCATAAAACAGGTAGCTACCAAAATCACTGTCTTCATTTTCGCCGTAGGTGAGCAGGTAAGGCACATTAAGCAGCTCCAGACTCCGGTAGATCGCCTGATAGCTCTCCTGCTGCCCCCCATTAACGGCATTCCCCGCCGAAATCAGAAAGTCGATACCGCCCTGGTTAATCAGCGGCACAATCTCATCTTGAAACACGCTCACGGAGTTATTGATATTGCCGACCACCGCAAAGCGGTAGTCGCTTCGCTCCGCTAATACCTCACGAATATTAGCTACTTCCAGGGTATGCACCGATTCAAACTTAGGCTCTGCCACGTACAGCCAGATTTGATGGGCAATCAGCCCAACCACCAGAGCGAGATTAAGATAGAAGAACAGCCGCAACCAGCGCTGGCGGGAAAGGCGAAGAAAGGAGCGTCGTGGCATTTAAAAGCGCTTTTCAAGGATGAAAATGGAGATATATAACCGCCACACTGGCGGTCTCAGCCTAAAAAAACCTTTACTATACAGCAACGCTGCATAGAGTTGGCGTCTCGGGTTAACGAGCGTCACACCCGTTTAGCGTGGCCAGTAACCGTCGCGGCCCAGCTTGATTACGGTGTTCACCCAACCATAATCCCTGCCAGGTTCCTAAGGCCAAACGACCATCCCGCACCGCCAGTGTAAGCTGTGTCCCCAGCAAGCTGGCAATCACATGGGCTGGCATATCGTCAGGGCCCTCCAAGGTATGTCGGAAATAGGCTAAATCTTCGGGCACCAGCCTGCGCAGAAAAGCATCTAAATCGTGGCGCACATCCGGGTCGGTGTTTTCATTCAGCGTTAGCGAGGCGGAGGTATGCATCAGCTGTAAATGCAACATGCCAATATGGCAGTCGTTTACGCACGGTAGCGCCATGGCCACTTCATCGGTAATAAGATGAAAACCGCGCGACAGCTCGGGAAAATGGATTTCTTGTTGGCACCACATAAACACTCCTTTGTGGGTTATGTAAACAGAGACACTTCATCACCAGCGTGCCCTTCTTGTATGGCAAAATAACCGCCAATAGCACTAACCATAGTCGATTGCCCATATAGTTCATCGCATATAGTTCTTCACATATAGCCCTTCACATATCGTTCACCGCCAAGGAGCGCGTTATGAAACACCTGCTAGGAAGCAGCGTCGTCAGCATGGCCTTACTCACGGGTTGCACCGGCATACCCGATGGTACGCAGCCAGTTTCGGGCTTTGAGCTAGACCGCTACCTCGGCCAGTGGTTCGAAATTGCCCGTTTGGATCACTCCTTTGAACGCGGCCTGGATTGCGTGACCGCGGCTTATAGCCTGCGCGATGACGACGGCGTGCGGGTAATCAACCGTGGCTACAATATTGAAAATCAAGAATGGGATGAAGCCGAAGGCCGCGCCTACTTTATTGATGAAGAGAGTGTCGGACGCTTGAAAGTCAGCTTTTTCGGCCCCTTCTACGGCGGCTATAACGTCCTTGAATTGGACGATGAATACCAATGGGCGCTTGTGGCCGGCCCTAACCGCGACTACCTCTGGATACTTTCGCGCACGCCGGAGATGGATAGCGCGACCGAGACCCGCCTGCGCGAGAGGGCAGCTGAACTAGACTTCCCCACCGACGAACTGATCGACGTTACCCAAGGTGAAGGGTGTCCTGCCCAATAGCCCCTTAACTCTCGGGCATTGCCGATACCCGCCCGGCAATCTCGCGCTGGACATAGTCAATAAAGGCGCGCAGCCGGGCGGGCACATGGCGGCGCTGCTCGTACACCGCGTAAAAATCCGCCCGCACTCCCTGCCAGCCAGGTAGCAGTTCAACTAACGCACCGCTGGCAAGGTGTTCGTTTACATCCCACCAGGAGCGTAGCATCACGCCGTGCCCATCCAAGGCCAAGCGGGTGATCACCTCGCCGTCATTGCTTGCCAAGCGACCATTCACCTTCACCGATTGCAGCTTTGTCCGTTGATCGCTGAGCTCAAAGCGCCATAGTGGAAAATCATTGTCGTTCTCACGGATCACTAAACACTCGTGCTGCTGCAAATCTGCCGGTGTGTGGATAGGTAATGCTTGAGCAATATAAGCAGGCGACGCGCAGAGGACTCGTCGATTGGCCAAAATCCGCCGAGCTACCAAGCGCGACTCCGGTGGTTCGCCAATACGAATGCCTATATCGAAACCGTGATCGCTAAGATTAAGCGGGAAATTGGTCAGCTCTAACCACCCTTCCACCTCAGGGTGCTCGGCACAAAAGCGCGACAGCAACGGTGCGATATGGCGACGTCCAAAACCAAAGGTGGCGTTAACCCGCAACCGACCGCTCAGCGCCTGATCAGCCCCCTCTCCCAGTGCATTTTCCAGCTCCTCCAGCTCATCTAAAATCAGCGCGCCGCGGGCCAGATAACGCTCGCCTTCAGCAGTTAGCGTCAACCGCCGCGTGGTGCGAGCCGCCAGCTCTACCCCCAGGCGCGCCTCCAACTGTTTTAGCCGCTTGCTCACCGCTGAGAGCGACAGCCCCAGCTCACGGGCGGTCGCCGTTAAACTCCCCGCCCGAGCTAAGTGCTGAAAAAACGCCAAATCATCCAGGTGCGCCATATCGCTCCTCAGCCATTCTGCACTTTCACGCAATAATAACTTGAATAGTAGCCTGATTATCTCCGCCAAAATAGCCGCTACACTCTATTTACGACTCACGACTCACGACTCACGACTCACGACTCACAAGCATAAAAAGCAACTAACAAGATAAGGAACCACTATGACCCACCGTATTGCCATTATCGCCGGTGACGGCATCGGCACCGAAGTGATGCCCGAAGGCATTCGCGCCCTTGAAGCGACCGCCAAGCGTTTTAATATTGACCTTGAGTTCACCACCTTTGAATTTGGTAGCTGCGACTACTACCTAGAACACGGAAAAATGTTGCCGGATGACTGGTTCGAGCAGCTAAAAGGCTTCGATGCGCTGTTTTACGGCGCGGTGGGCTGGCCCGACAAAGTGCCCGACCATATTTCCCTGTGGGGCTCACTGCTGCAGTTCCGCCGTCGCTTTGACCAGTACATCAACCTGCGGCCCTGCAAACTGATGCCGGGGATCAAAAGCCCGCTGGCAGGCCGCGAACCCGGGGACATCGATTTTTACGTGGTGCGTGAGAACACCGAAGGCGAGTACTCAAGCGTTGGCGGCAAAATGTTTGAAGGCACCGACCGTGAAATCGTCATTCAAGACACGGTCATGACCCGCACCGGCGTGGACCGCGTATTGAAGTACGCTTTTGAACTTGCCCAAACCCGCCCGCGGAAGAAGCTTACCTCTGCAACTAAGTCTAACGGCATCTCGATCACCATGCCCTACTGGGATGAGCGCGTAGTCGAAATGGCCAAAGGCTACCCCGAGATCGCGGTAGATAAATTCCATATCGATATTCTGACTGCCAACTTCGTACTTCATCCGGATTGGTTCGATGTGGTGGTAGGCAGCAACTTGTTCGGCGATATCCTCTCGGATTTAGGCCCCGCCTGTACCGGCACTATCGGTATTGCGCCTTCGGCGAATATCAACCCAGAAGGCCACTTCCCCAGCCTGTTTGAGCCGGTACACGGCAGCGCACCGGATATCGCCGGTAAAGGCATTGCCAACCCCATCGGTCAGATCTGGTCGGGCGCGATGATGCTGGAGCACCTGGGCTATAAGGAAGCGGGTGATGCCATGGTCACCGCCATTGAGGCAGTGCTGAACGAAGGCGATAGCCAAGTACTTACTCGCGATGTAGGTGGCCAAGGCACCACTGCAAGCTTGGGTCAGGCGATTGCCAAGGCTATTACTGCCAAAGCTAGTTCGAACTGACGCTCAGTTGCCATAGCGATTGGCTGCCCGGTTAAAGCCAACCAGGCAGCCAATGTATGTTTTTTAATCACCTATGTTCTACATTTGCCCTGAGGGTGGAAGAAACGCCTGTTTCGCTCCGCTCATAACAACATCAACCAATAACCATCAGGACAATGCCATGAAACTTGGACGCCGTCAGTTCCTCTCGGCAACGGCCGCCCTGGCCGCGGTCGGCACATCACCGCATATTTTTGCATTGCAGAGCGCACAAAGTCGCACTCCAGACCGATACCCTATTGATGCATGGAAAGTGGAGGATCAGCGTTTCAGTGATTACATGATTTTTAACAGTCCGTTGGAGCGCCACTGGAGCGGAGGACTGTGGACAGAAGGGCCAGCCTGGAATGCCGTGGGTCGTTACGTCGTGTTCAGCGATATACCTAGGGCCAAGCAGATGCGCTGGGATGAGTCGACCGGCCAGGTCAGCGTGTTAAGAGACAACGTTGGATACTCCAACGGCAATACCTTCGATAATCAGGGGCGACTAATTGCTTGCGAGCACTACCCTTCACGGGTGTTGCGCTACGAGTGGGATGGCAGCACCACCGTGCTCGCCGAGCGCTATCAGGGCAAGCCACTCAATGCACCCAATGACCTCGTGGCACTCCCGTCGGGGGGCGTCATTTTCACCGATCCAGGCTATGGCGCACATTTCGACTATGAGGGCAAAAAGCGTGACTTGGAGCTAGAAACGGCGATCTATTACGTCGATGACAGCCTCGATGAGCCCATCATGCTGACCGACGATATTTTTAAACCAAACGGCATTGTACTCACGCCGGATGGCAAGGGTTTCTACGCCAGTGACAGTGCCCCCACTCACTTCGAAGAACCTGCGCGAATCATTCGCTGGTCGCTTGGCGAAGACGGCCGCAGCGTTACTGACCGGCAAGTCATCGTTACCAGCGAGGATACGATCTTTGACGGTATGGCCTGTGATATAGATGGTAATATCTGGTCGAGTGCTAACGGTGGCGAGGGCATTGATGGCGCGGTGGTATTCTCACCGGAAGGCACGCTGTTGGGGCGCGTGTTGTTACCCGAGGTCTGTTCCAACGTGTGTTTTGCTGGCGCAAATCGCAACCGCCTCTTTATGACGGCTAGCCAGTCCGTCTATACGATTTACACAGCAACGCGCGGGGCGTAGTGAGATTATAACGTCCGTCAAAAAGCCTCGCCGAATCTCTCCGGCGAGGCTTTGTTAAGACTAGCACTGCGTTGCTGACTATTTAACGAGTCATCAGTTGGCTAGTTTTGCAGCCGTTTTAGCGACCAACTCACCCTGGAAGCGAGCGATTTTGAGCTCGCGCTCATCGGGCTGACGCGAACCGTCACCACCAGCGAGGGTCGCTGCACCGTAGGGTGTGCCGCCGCTTACCTTAGAAATATCAAACTGCTCTTCGATACCATAACCAATCGGCACAATAATCATGCCGTGGTGGGCAAGTGTGGTCCAAGTAGAGGTAATAGTCATTTCATCGCCACCGCCGGTACCGGTAGAGGTGAACACACTGGCGACTTTGCCACGCAGAGCGCCATTTGCCCAAAGCCCAC
Organism: Halomonas sp. AOP13-D3-9; assembly: GCF_052379125.1. Classification (NCBI taxonomy): domain Bacteria; kingdom Pseudomonadati; phylum Pseudomonadota; class Gammaproteobacteria; order Oceanospirillales; family Halomonadaceae; genus Halomonas; species Halomonas sp. AOP13-D3-9. The sequence continues at coordinate 209,270 of NZ_JBQSYH010000006.1, forward strand.
CGGTCTGATCCAGGAAGGTACGCATCTGACCGGCCATGTTACCAAAGCGGGTGGGCGTACCGAAGATGATCGCATCGTAATCGGCAAGCTCTTGGGGCGTGGCTTCTGGCGTATCGTAGTCCTGCTTGCCTCCCGCGTTTTTAAACGCCTCGTCAGGCATTGTTTCCGGCACGCGCTTAACGGTGACTTCGACACCACTGACGCCTTTTGCACCTTCGGCCACGGCTTGGGCCAGCGTATCGATATGACCGTACATGGAATAATAGAGTACCAGTACCTTCGTCATTACTATCTCCTTCCCTTAGTCATTGACTCATTAGTCTTGCAGCGGGCGTCGCCCAGTAATAAGTAGTGCCAACAACATAGCGCACTCAAGAATAGAAAAAAGCGAATGTTTTCGTCCGTGGGCGTCGATTTCATCGACGAACGCCACCTTGCACTTTATGTCATCCACCACTAGCTTTTGACTTGTCTATCGCAAACGTATCCAAGGAGTCTGGAATGACGATTTTTGAAGCACTGCGCAAGGATCACGATATTCAGCGCGACCTGCTTGCCCGCTTAGTTGAGACACATGGAGACAGCGGCGAGCGCGATAACCTTTACCAGCAGGTGCGTGCCGAATTGCACTATCACGCTGCCGCCGAAGAACGGGCGCTCTATATTCCCATGATGTCGATTGATCTGACCCAGGAAAAAGCCCGTCATAGCGTTGCTGAACACCATGAGATTGATGAACTTTTAGAGCTTCTTGATGAAACCGACTACAGCGCTACGCATTGGCTAACCCATGCTAAGCAGCTCCAACATTTAGTCACTCATCACTTGGATGAAGAGGAGCACGAGGTGTTTCAATTGGCTGGGCGTGGGTTGCAAGAGCAACAAAAAACGTCGCTTGCCAGCGAGTATCAAGAAGAAATGCAGCGCCAGCGTTCTGCGTAACCAGCATTTTACGTAAATTACTCAGCAAATTGAAAAAAGCGCTCATGCCTTCCGTGGGCGCTTTTTTGATAATAGCTACTCAGTGGGGCCTCACTTGTTTCATGAATACGCTTTTTCACGAATAAGCTAGGCTTTTACATGCGAACGACCTACTGGCTTGTGACAAACGTTAAGCATGGTAATGCTAGGCTCACTTTTAAACTGACAACGATACTGTCAACAGATGCTAAGGAGCGACAATGCTAGGCCAATGGCTCGACTGGTCGCTTGACGGGCAGCCCCCCGCCGCCAGCCAAGGCGTTTTCGCAAGCGGCAGCTACTGTTTGCATGCGCCGGGCATTTTGGAACTCACTCCCCACACCGCCAGTCAGGACGCACGCGCGTGCATTTTTTCAGCAGCCATCCACGGCAATGAAACCGCGCCCGTTGAATTGGTAGGAGAATGGCTAAGCGGCTTAGAAGCAGGCAGCATAAAGCTCGGCGCGCCCGTCCTGGTGATTTTAGGCAATCTACCCGCGCTTAAGGCACAGCAGCGTTTTGTTACTACCAATTTAAACCGGCTATTTAGCCGCGAATTACACAACGAACTACACAACGAACTACGCGCTGAAGGTGACGAGCCAGATCGCGCCCGGGCGTTAATGGCCGCTGTAGATGGTTTTTATGCGCGCCATTCCGGGCTACCCAAATTGCATTACGACCTACATACCGCGATTCGGGATAGCCGTTATACCCGTTTCGTTGTAGAACCCTATGCCGACGTCCCCACAGACGCCGAGCAGTGGGGCTGGCTAGCAGCGGCGGATATGCAGGCGGTGCTGCACCAACATCAGCATAGTTGGACGTTCTCACACTACAGCAAGCACTATCACGCCGCCCAGGCATTTACCTTTGAGCTGGGCCGCGTCGCCCCTTTCGGTGAAAACGATATGGCCTCCCTACAACCGATGCGCGCTCTGCTCTCGGCGCTTAGTGAAGGACGCGCCCCGCCCAGTCAGCCAGCCGCAGAAATTCTGTTTTTTCAGGTGCATCACGAGTTAATTCGTCAATCCGATGACTTCCAGCTCTGTTTTGCCGAGAACACGGCGAACTTTAGCCGCTTTGAGCCTGGCACCCTGCTGGCGCAGGATGGTAAGGCAGGTGATTTTCGGGTGGGCGATACGCCACTTTACGTGGTGTTCCCCAACGCCCAGGTGGAAGTGGGCGCCCGTGCCGCGCTACTGGTGGCGCCAATCGCTTAGAGACTCCCAGGCAGGCAATCTAGCTAAGACAATAACAATGGTAAGGCGATAACAGGCCCCTTGGCGTCGATACGACCAACGTCGAGTGCATAATGTTATAAGGAAAGCGCGCATAATGCGCCCAGCCTGATAGAATCGCCCCTTTTTTCGCGCCAGCCGCATCAAACCCACCTGTTGCTGCGGCAACTCTGTACTGGAGCCAATGATATGGCCGCTACGCCTACTCCCCTTGAAGTGCGTAATATTAAAAAACGCTTTGGCGATACGGAAGTTCTGAAAGGTCTCTCACTACAAGCCCAAAAGGGCGATGTGATTACCCTGATAGGTGCCTCTGGGTCGGGTAAAAGTACTTTTTTGCGCTGCATGAACTTACTTGAGCAGCCCGACGATGGCGACCTCATTGTTCATGGCGAACCCATTCGCTTTAAAACCACTAAGCATGGCCGCGAACCGGAAGATTGGAAGCAGGTAGTACAAATGCGCGCCAAGCTCTCCATGGTGTTTCAGAGCTTTAACTTGTGGGCCCACATGACGCTGTTGGAAAACATCATCGAAGCGCCGATTCATGTGCTGAAAAAACCTAAAAAAGAGGCCTTGGAGCATGCCCATGCCCTGCTCGATCGCGTCGGCTTAACCGCTCGCGCCAACGCCTACCCCGCACAGATGTCTGGCGGCCAACAGCAGCGTGGGGCAATTGCTCGCGCGCTGGCGATGGATCCAGAAGTCATGCTGTTTGACGAGCCTACCTCTGCCCTCGATCCAGAATTGGTCGGCGATGTATTGAAAGTCATGCATGGTCTCGCTGAAGAGGGTCGCACCATGGTAGTGGTTACCCACGAGATGAGCTTTGCCCGTGATGTCTCCAGCCAAGTCATCTATCTTCACGAAGGTTTAGTGGAAGAAGCAGGACCGCCTGCTGACGTCCTGGGTAATCCACAATCACCGCGCCTGCAGCAATTTCTGGCCCCCAAATACTGATCCGCGAGGCTTACCATGATTGATCTACAAGGGTATGGCCCCCGGCTGATTGAGGGGGCAGGCGTCACCATCCAATTAGCGGTGTTATCGCTGATTTTAGCGATTATTTTGGGGCTACTAACTGCTAGCGCGAAGATGTCACGGAGCTGGTTAGCGCATCGTCTTGCCACGCTTTACACCACCCTTATTCGCGGCGTGCCCGATCTGGTGTTGATGATGCTGTTTTTTTTCGGTGGCCAAATTGGCGTCAACATGATCACCGACTGGCTTTACTACTCCTTCGATATCGATATTTTTATCAATATCAATGCCTTCGTTGCGGGCGTTGTCACCATTGGGCTGATCTTCGGGGCCTATATGGGGGAAACCTTCCGCGGCGCTTTTATGGCGGTCGATAATGGGCAGATCGAAGCAGGTAAAGCCTATGGCATGAGCGATGGGCTGGTTTTTCGTCGCGTCCGTTTTCCACAGATGATGCGCCATGCGCTACCCGGTCTTTCCAACAACTGGATGGTATTGCTCAAAACCACAGCGCTGGTCTCGGTCATCGGGCTTTCTGACATGGTGCGCGTCGCCTCAGAAGCCTCTAAAGCGACGCGTGAACCTTTCACCTTCATGATTATTGTTGCGCTTATCTATCTGCTCATCGCCAGCGTTTCGGAGTGGATATTTGCTCGTCTGCAAAAACGCTACGACATTGGCTATGGGGAGGCAGATTAATGACCGCTTTCATAACATGGCTCGAAAATCAGCTTGCCGAGAACAGTATTTTCACGCTGCAAACGCTTTCCTACTATGGCGATGGGCTGGCCACCACGGTGCAACTGGTATTTTTATCGCTGATCATCGGCTTAATCGCCGCGGTTCCCCTGGCCATTGGGCGTGGTTCAAAACATGGCTGGATTAAATGGCCTATTTTTGCCTACACCTATGTCTTTCGTGGCACACCGCTGCTCATCCAGCTCTACCTGATTTATTACGGTGTGGTATTTGTCGACGGTATCCAAGACACTTGGCTATGGGTGATACTTGAAAAGCCGTTCGTTCCCGCTCTCATAGCATTTACCCTCAACACCGCCGCCTATACGACCGAGATTTTTCGCGGTGCAATTAAGTCTACCTCGAAAGGTGAAATTGAAGCGGCTCGAGCCTACGGCATGTCGCCCCAACAGACCATGCGGCGCATTATTATCCCCAGCGCTTTTCGTCGCGCCCTGCCGGCCTACGGCAACGAAGTCATATTCATGCTACACGCCAGCGCTATTGCCAGCGTGGTGACGATTATGGACCTGACCGGCGCAGCACGCTTTGTCTATGCGCGTTTTTATGCGCCTTTTGACGCCTTCTTGTTTGTGGCGGCGATATACCTGTGTTTAACCTTCACTATCCTGTATTTCTTTCGTTATCTAGAGAAAAAACTGCTCGCACATCTACAGCCGCAGAACACCTAATGAGAAACAAACGTTGGTTTACATACCATCAAGCGCTTTTCGTCAACGCCGAGTTAGGATAGGTTAATAATGATCATCACACAGCAACCTGTGATTAACGTGGTCAACGCCGTATAGGCAGCGCCATCCATTATGCAGAGGTTGCTTAGATGAACTCTGTTTCCAAGGAGATACATAATGAAAAAACTGCTGTCCGTCTCACTGCTAGGCTTAGCCGTTGCAGCAAGCGCTGCCCAGGCACAAGAAGACCCAATACGTATCGGGGTTGATGTGCCTTACGAGCCGATGGAATATCGCACGCCGGATGGCGAGCTGACCGGCTTTGATATCGATCTGGGCAACACCTTATGCGAGCGTATCGGCGTTGAATGTGAATGGGTAGTACAGGGCTGGGACGGTATTATCCCGGGTCTCATGGCCCGCAAATACGACGCGATTATGTCCTCTATGACGATCAATGATGACCGTCGAGAGCAAGTGTTGTTCTCTGACCCTTACATCACCCCGCCGTCCGCTTGGTTTGCCCCTGAAGGCACCGACCTTGATGCAACCAATGAAGAATCACTCGCCGGCATGACCATCGGCGTTCAGCGCGGCACTCTGCAGGACAACTACGTCACCGACATGTACGGCGATGTCGCCGACATCAACCGCTACTCTACCGCCGACGACATGGTGCTGGACATGGAATCCGAGCGTTTGGATATCTTGTTCCTCGACTACCCGGTCGGAAAGTCCACGCTGCTGGATAGCGAAGAAGGCAACTACGTTGTTGTCGGCGAGATGCTCACCGAACCTAAAGAATATTTTGGTGATGGCTTTGGTATCGCCTTCCGTCAACGCGACGAAGCACTCGCCGAGCAGTTCAACGAAGCCCTGGCTGAAGTGCAAGAAGACGGTACTTACGACGAGATTTACAACCGTTATTTCGGTGGGCAAGAGTAAGCTTCACAGCAAGACTTAATGTCTATCAGCCCGACCATCACCCTGGCATTTGCTGGGGTGATGCGTTTCTGCCTAACGTAGCCAGTTTAGTGAACTAGGTAAAGCTACCTCTGTCTGTGTATCATTGCGCCTATTCAACACGGAGGTTTTATGGCTCACTCGACTAGCCCACATGCAGGCACTCTCCCTCGCCCGTCTTCCCACTGGACAGGTTGGGGCCAATGGCTGGCGCTGATCACTATGACCATTGACCACCTCACCCGCTATGTATTGCCCGGTGATTGGGATTTAAGCTGGGCAGGCTCTTCCATTGGCCGTATCGCCTTCCCGCTGTTTGCCGCCATGGTTGCCTGGCACGGGCTGTTTAATACCCGTAACCCGTTGCGCTACTCACGGCGTATTCTGATTATCGGCCTGGTCGCCCAACTCCCCTACATGATGATGCCGCGTTCATCAGACGCTTTTATCCTAAATGTCTGTTTTACGCTGGCCAGTGGCTTGGCCTTAGGTACGCTAGTGCGCCAAGGCTGGCAGCACTACCAGCAGCAAACGTTAGGCCTGCCCTGGCTGTTAGCAGGTGCGGCGGTAGGCGTTACCGTGTGGTACTTGCTCGGTTTTTGGGTGGAGTATGGTCACAACGGGCTGCTGCTGATTCCATTATTAATGTTCGCGATGCACGCCTTGAGCCAAGCAGAAAGCCATTTTCAAGCGCGCCTATGGGCAGGCTTGGCGGCGTTCCCAGTGCTCTGGATTGCCGGGCAAATGAATGCCTCTGACATGGCCAAATCGTTTACCGTAGGTACGTGTCTCACCGTGCTACTGCTTGCTGCAGGTGCAGCGCAACTAATCCCGCCCGTCTACTTAGTGATGCCAAGGCGTTTATGGCTAGCGTGGTACCCCGGCCACTTTGCGTTAATCGCGTTGTGGGTGCTGCTAATCGGTCAATTGGCTTAAGCGTTCGGATTACTGCATTTTATCGCGCATCCAGGGTTGGTAGCGACGCAGCCGCGCCCGCCCTTCGGTTTTGGCGCGGTACATCGCAATATCCGCCTGTTTGAGCACTTCTTCGTGGTCACAGGCGGCAGCGGTAAAACAGGTATAACCCATGCTAGGGGTTACCTCTACCTCGCGATTGGCAAGTCGGTAAGGTTGTGAAAGCAGCTGCTGTACCGTCCGCATGTAAGCCTCCGCGGATGCCTCTACAGCCTCGTTTGGTTTCTCTCCCAGTCGCGCCAGCAGAACAAATTCGTCGCCGCTGAGCCTTGCCGCAACATCTCCTTCACGTAAGCAATTTTGCAAACGACCTGCGACCTGAACCAACAGATCATCCCCGGTGGCATGCCCCCAGGTATCGTTAATCAACTTAAAGCGATCCAGATCTAAGAACATCAGTAACCCGCGCTGCACTGCGGTTTGTGTTTTGTCGCAGAGCGCTTCCAAGCGCTCGATAAATAGGCGCCGATTAGGCAAATCGGTTAACGCGTCATAGTAGGCTTGGCGATAAATAACCTCTTCGTTACGCTTACGTTCGGTGAAGTCCTCTACAATGACCACGCCACCCACAATCTCATCATCAACGCTACGTACGCCATTAAAGAAAGCCCGCACAGGCGTACCTTTTATGCGGTTGGACAAAGCAGGCATCAACAAATTACCTTCGTAATATCCCGCACCTTTATCCAGGGCGTTCTGAACAGCCGAAGCCACATCAGCATCCGCCCCCTTCCGAATACAGACTCCCTGTAACCTAGCTCGATCGATGGACAGTATTTCTAGTAACTTGTTATTGCAGTCTGTGACACACCCTTTCCTGTCGAAATGTAAGACGCCCAGCGGTGAATGCTGAAAAATCGACAGATAGCGATTTTCGCTTTCAAGCAATTGTACTTCACGGGCTGCCATCGTGAGATTCAATTCAATATTGTCGTGAATGACTTGGCCTAATCGGTAGCTGGTGGCAATTAATGAAAACACGAAAATTGCCGCTAACGCGGCAAGCATACTATGCATAGGGGCATTGGAAGTGACGAACAATAGCTGTAGCGGTACCACAATAGGCAGTGTGAAAAGCAGAACCATCCACCAAATTGACGAGAGCATTGTAACGCAGCCCGCCGCTACGCCACATAGTACAATGACTAACGCTGCCACTTGCTCAGGGCGTCCAACATCAAACATTAAGACACCGCCGGCACCCCACACACATCCTGTAAGTAATATAGTAAGCGCAAAAATACCTAGCCAACGTCGATGCTCTTGATCTGGCGAAGAGGCACGTAAGAAGCGGGTAGCTATGAGTAAACGTAACCCATAAACCAGCAGTATCGCGATAAGCCAACCCGCTAACATTACGGCGCTGACCATGCCCCACATAAGAATAACTAAGAAAACACTCGCTAATATACCTGATACGACAGGCTGCTTAACAGTGGTATACAGTAAACGCAATTTTTCATGACGCAGGCGTTGCGCATGAGTTAACACGTCGGGTGAGCTGCCCATATCTAGTTATCCATATGCTTTTGCCTAAATATGCCAAAAATCGACAAATTTAAATGCGTAAAAATAGGTATCTACCTACCGGGCTAGAAAAACCGCGCTATAAGTATTCATGTGATGAGTAAGACCAGAGTAAATTAAAGGACTCATGATTAGCACCGCAATCATTGTTAAATTTTATGAACGTTGGAAAACGCTAATTCAACTGTCTAGTCTGAAATTAAATGCACCTCAGCCCTTGGAAGTTAACCCAATGGCTGGGGTACAGCTTAAAGCAGGCGATTTTAAAAACTACTGATTGATGGAAAAGCTCAACGCTGGAGGCGGTGCTTCCGGCAGTAACGCACTGCAGGCGTTCACTTTTTCCAGCAGTTCGGCATGATTAGGCGCGAGGATATTGACGTGGGCAAGCTTACGCCCGGCGCGCTCGGCTTTGTCGTAGCGATGCAGGTGCGTATTGGCAAGCGCTAGAATCGCTGCGTTGTCACCTTCACGACCAATCACGTTAATCATGCAGGTGGGGGCAATCGCCTGGGTATCGCCTAAGGGCAAGCCCTGTATCGCACGTAGATGGTTTTCAAACTGACTGGTCACTGAGCCATCCATTGTCCAGTGGCCGGAGTTATGCACACGGGGGGCCATTTCATTGGCCAGCAGGCTGCCATCGCGGGTTTGAAACAGCTCTAGCGCCAGCACGCCCACGTAATCCAGCTCATCAAGCAACGCGCGAATATAGCCATCGGCGGTCTGCTGAACACTGGCATCCAAATCCGGCAGAGGCGCCACCGAGTAGCGCAAAATACCGTCTACGTGCTGGTTCTCGGCCATGGGGTAGAACACCACCTCGCCATCACGACCACGAACGGCAATCATTGAGACTTCGCGCACAAAGTCGACGAAGGCCTCAACGACTAACTGCGAATGGCCGATAGCGCTCCACGCATCCGCCGCCTGCTCAGGCTGCTTTAATACTGCTTGGCCTTTACCGTCGTAGCCTTCAGTGACCGATTTAGCCACCACCGGGCAACCCAGCTCACGGGCGGCGGCTTCTAGCTGCTCGGCGCTCTCAACCACCCGGTAGGCAGGCGTGGGGATGCCTAAGCGATCAAACAGTGTCTTCTCCTCGACTCGGTTCTGACACACTTCAATGGCACGGCTGCTGGGATAGACCGGTTTGTGCTGCTCGATCTCACGCACCAACTGAACGGGCAAGTGCTCAAACTCGTAGGTCACTACGTCAACCTTGGCCAAAAACTCGGCCAAGTGCTGGTTGTCAGGATCGATAATCACCTCACCGATGCCCGCACTGGGATTCCCGGTGGTATCCAGGAAGGTAAAGCGATTGCCCAGCGGATAACCCGCTAGCGCCAACATGCGGCCTAATTGACCTGCACCCAGTACGCCAATGTTTTGTACGACGTCAGTTTTAACAACGTCGCTCTTTGCAATACCAGAGTTCATAGCCAGACTCCTTATTCCGCTTCCGGCTCGGGGCGCGGATCAGGGTTGTCGAGGACTTTCTGAGTTTGCTCAGCGCGAAACGCTTCTACCGCGCTGCGTACTGTCGCATCTTGCAGGCCGACAATTTGCGCCGCCAGCAACCCCGCATTAGTGGCGCCCGCTTTGCCAATCGCCAAGGTGCCCACCGCAATACCGCCCGGCATTTGCGCAATGGAGAGCAGTGAATCCAAGCCTTTAAGGGCTTTCGACTCCACCGGCACTCCCAGCACGGGCAACGGCGTTTGCGAGGCCACCATGCCCGGCAAGTGGGCTGCACCGCCCGCCCCCGCCACGATAACCTGCAAGCCGCGCTCGGCAGCACTCTTGGCATAATCGAACAGCAGGTCAGGCGTGCGGTGCGCCGAGACCACGCGGGTTTCATAAGCCACGCCCAAACGCTCCAGCATGGAGACAGCGTGCTCCATGACCGGCCAATCAGACTTGGATCCCATGATCACGCCCACCTTGGGTGCGCTGTTCGACGACATGCAAAACTCCTCGGCCCAACGGCCTATAAAAGCGAGATAAAAAATCGAAAAAGTAGCGTGCACCGAACCCGATACACATAAAAATAGGAAGGCACATAGTTTACCAGAGCTAGCCCCTTTGCGGGCTTTGCTGAGGTCGTGAAATTTTCATCAAAATAGGCATTGAAATGCGCATCGGTTGGCGGCATTGTGTGAAGGTCATTTCAGACTGATGGAGCCACATGAGCACGGCACGCGCAACTGCCACAGCGGAACAGCTTGATCCTCCGCGAAGCAGCCCTGACCTCGACGTCAGGGAACTTGAAAAACGTACGCGATTAATGCGTATTATCACGCGTCTGATCGCCGTATCAGACCTAGGAAGCCGAGAAATTGCCCGCCGGGCAGGGCTTCCCGTTCAGAAAATTAGCGACTTGCTCGCCGGAAGGCTTGAGCACCTGGGAGTGGATGAACTTCACGCCCTGCGTCGCACCTTAGAGCTGGAGGCGCCATAGCAGACACTTTTTCTGCTGTTCCCACTTCTCCACTCCACGCAGGCCGCCTCCCGGCGGTCTGCAAAGAAATTTTTTTTCACGCTTACCCCAATCCCGAGATTACTTCACTTCGTTCGTAATGACGGCTCATGGCGCAATCGCAATCCCCCCAAACGCTACAACAACCACCACGACCCAAGCGGGCAGCTTCCATACGGTTAATAGCAAGAAACCTGTAAGCGCCAGTGCAAACTCTTCTGCACCAATGATCGCGCTAGTCCACACCGGCTGATAAAGCGCTGCGCCTAAAATACCCACCACTGCGGCATTGGCACCGCGCATTAGCGCTTGCGCGCTACTCCACTGACGAAATTGATTCCAGAAAGGCAGCACGCCCACCAATAACAAAAAGCCAGGAATGAAGATGGCCAATAGCGCTAGCAAAGCACCAACTAAACCATTAGTGCCGGGCAGCAGCGCTCCCAGGTAAGCAGCAAACGTAAACAGCGGCCCCGGTACCGCCTGGGCGGCGCCGTAACCGGCTAAAAACTCATCCGGCGTCACCCAGCCCGACTGCACCACTTCTGCTTCCAACAGCGGCAGCACCACGTGACCGCCGCCAAATACTAATGCACCTGAACGATAAAACGCGTCGGCGATATCCAGCCAAGCGGCGACTCCCGCCAATAGCGGCAGCAGAATTAACAACCCTGCGAACATCCCCAGCGCCACCATGCCTGCCTTGCGCGTTACTGGAAAATGCAGCGATTCACTTGCTGTGACAGCAGCACTATCGCGACACAGCGCTAGCCCAGCTAAGCCACCCAATACAATCGCCGACACCTGGCCCAGCGGGCCGCTGACTAGCACCACCACAAATACCGCCGCAAGCGCAATGCCCGTGCGGGTTTTATCCGGGCAAAGATTACGCGCCATGCCCCACACCGCGTGGGCCACAATCGCCACCGCCACTACTTTTAAGCCATGGATAATGCCACTCGCAATAGGGCCATCCAGCACCGCCGCACCAAACGCAAACAGCACCAAGATAATCGCCGAGGGCAGCGTAAACGCCAACCACGCCATGGCCGCCCCCCAAGGGCCTGCGCGCAGTAGGCCAAGCGCAAAGCCCACCTGACTGCTGGCGGGCCCAGGTAAGAACTGACACAGCGCCACTAGATCTGCGTAGGCGCTTTCAGTTAACCACTGGCGGCGCTCCACAAAGGCCGTGCGAAAATACCCCAGGTGCGCTACCGGGCCGCCAAAGGACGTTAAGCCGAGCGCTAAAAAAGCCCAAAAAACCTCACTGACACGCCCTCGTACCTGCGTTTTCTCCACCATCTGGTCACCTGCTACCCAATTAAAAAAGCGCAAGGCTTTAATTCTAAGCCTTGCGCTTTAACGCTTTATGACAACGTCATTTTAATGTGCGTTACTCTTGGTCGGTCACCGCACCGGTGCTGGCCGAGCTAACGAGGCGAGCATACTTAGCCAGCACACCGCGAGTGTAGCGGGGTTCAGGCTGCTGCCAGGCAGCGCGACGGCGGATCAGCTCTTCATCAGACAAATCCACCTCAATGGTATCCGCCTCAGCATCAATAGTGATGATATCGCCATTCTCTACCAGCGCCAGCGGGCCACCGTCAAAGGCTTCCGGCGACACATGGCCGACCACGAAACCATGGCTGCCTCCCGAGAAACGGCCGTCGGTAATCAGCGCCACGTCGTTACCCAGGCCGCGGCCCATAATCGCCGAAGTAGGTGTGAGCATTTCGCGCATACCGGGCCCGCCTTTCGGCCCTTCGTAGCGAATCACCACCACATCGCCAGCGACTACGGTGCCATCATTAATGCGCGCTTGGGCTTCTTCTTCCGAGCCAAATACCCGCGCTGAACCAGAGAAGCGCGTGCCCTCTTTGCCGGTAATCTTCGCAACCGCCCCTTCCGGTGCAAGATTGCCGTAAAGCATGCGCAGATGGCTTTCCGCTTTAATCGGATTACCGAGCGGAGCAATAATTGGTGGTTCAGCGGGATAAGGCTCAACCTCAGCAAGGTTCTCTTCCAACGTTTTGCCGGTGACGGTCAAGCAGTTGCCATTGAGTAGGCCAGCATCCAATAGCATTTTCATCAGCGGCTGAATACCGCCAATCGCCACCAGCTCGCTCATCATGTAATGACCGCTAGGGCGAAGGTCTGCCAGCACCGGCACACGCTTACCAATTTCGGTAAAGTCAGCAAGGGTAAGCTCAACGCCTATGGTGCGCGCCATGCCGATAAGGTGCAGTACCGCGTTGGTGGAGCCACCCAAGGCAATCACCACGGTAATCGCGTTCTCAAACGCCTCGCGGGTCATAATATCGGAGGGTTTGATATCGTCGGCTAACAGCGCCAGTACCGCCTCGCCAGCCGCTTTGCAGTCGTCGCGTTTCTCCTGAGAGGTAGCGTTCTGCGCCGAACTGCCCGGCAGGCTCATGCCCAAGGCTTCAATGGCCGACGCCATGGTGTTGGCGGTGTACATGCCGCCACAGGAGCCAGGGCCAGGGATCGCCGTCTCTTCGATGTTCTTAAGCTCGATCAAATCGATATCACCACGGGAGTGAGCGCCCATGGCCTCAAAAACCGAGACGATATCGGTGTGTCCCTTGCCGGGCATAATAGTGCCGCCGTAAACAAACACACTGGGGCGGTTTAAGCGTGCCAGCCCCATCAGACAGCCCGGCATGTTCTTATCGCAGCCGCCAATGGCGACAAGGCCATCAAAGCCTTCGCAGCCCGCAACGGTTTCGATGGAGTCGGCGATGACTTCACGTGAGACCAGCGAGTACTTCATGCCTTCGGTGCCGTTGGCAATACCATCGGAAATGGTGATGGTATTGAAAATCACACCCTTACCACCGCCCGCATCGGCACCGTCACGCGCAAACTCGGCCAGTTCATTAATATGACTATTGCAGGGCGTCACCATGCTCCAGGTAGAGGCAATACCCACCTGAGGCTTTTTGAAATCTTCGTCGTTAAAGCCCACGGCGCGCAGCATAGCACGGCTGGCGGCTTTGCCTGGGCCATCGACCACTTGGGAAGAGTGGCGGCGGGAGTTTTGCGATGAATCAGACATTAGAAATCTCTCTTAGCGTTGTTCACGGTATCCGCATAGCTTGGCGATGCCACGGCGTTCGCGCAAGGGAAGAGGTCGCATAAGTAAGTTTATTAAAAGTAATTATTGCCAAGAGCGTGGATCACGCGGCAAATCACCGTTCGGATCATAGACCTCTAGGCTTTCGTTTTCTGTTAACGTTTCGGTATAGAGGACGAGATTAGTACCTGAAGCATGTGCCAAAGAAGGAAACAGTATTCCTTTAGCACCTTGCTCCAACGCCATATCGCCTAATAGCCAGCTAGGCGGCTCAATACGCTGATTAAACCAATACTTACGCCAGTCACAGTTAAGCTCTTGCCACAGGCTATCCCATTTCGAGTGATAGCCTGCTCGAAAATCGACAATATGAGTCACGCTAACCGAATAGCTGACAATCAGCCCAGGCGGCATCAATGCAGAAAGCTGCTTGTACTCCGCTAACGCTGTTTGCTCCTCAAGTGAAAGATATAACGCCTCTACACCAACACGGTTCAGTCGCCCGCCATGCTCTCTCGCACCGGCCCCACTAGTAGGAGAAAACGCCCAGCGTGGAACATGTACCCGGTATGCCTGAGTTTTCAGCTCTGGCAGCAATATCATCCCACCACACCTGCTTGCAGCGACTGAACATAGCGCAGAAGGTCATTTGAGCGCCCTTCACTCACGAGTTGCTCGGGTGTTTTATAGTCAAATGCGCTAAGCGGCTCGTTGCGAAACCAAAACAGAGCGTCATGGAAGTCACCATTAATATCCGCCGCTGCACCGAGCACACGAAGTGCATCACGAAGATAACGTTGAAGTTTTTCTGCCCCCTGGGCACGTGAGATCGTCGTACGATGAACGTGGGCTTGACTAGCAAGCGTTTGAATATCGATGCTCAATGCACTGGCAAACAACTTCGGGTTAATCAATGGGTGACGCTCTTCTCGAGCAACGCCCTTCAAGTCAGCCAAAAACCGCTCGAACGAATCAGGCACAAGATACCCGGAAGGCTCATTAAGTGATTCTTTTACATTGCCCATTGCCATCGGCAACCTCCTGCTACGCCTATACAACCAATATACAACTTATATGCATCACATATTCATCATAGCAGCTCTCAAACAGGACGCTAGGGTTTCAAGCTTCAGAACTAAACTTATGGCACCATACACTTAGTCGCCCCGCCACCGCCGTGAGGCACCATCCATTAAGGAATCGTGCATGTCTGCAAACTCTCTGCTCTCGCAAACGCCGCTAACACCGGGCTTTATGGTGGTGCATGCCAATCGCCTGGAAGATTTGCGCGGTTTGGCGGTGGAGTGGATGCGCAAACACCCGCTCTCGCCGCTGGAGAACGAGACCATTCTGGTGCAGAGCAACGGCATTGGGCAGTGGCTAAAATTGGCGCTGGCAGAAGACCCTGCCCAAGGCGGTGCGGGCATTGCTGCGGCATTGAACGTCACGTTGCCCGCGCGCTTCCTATGGCAGGCCTACCGCACGGTGCTGACGCAGCTAACCCATGACAACCAAGCCGTTCCTGAAACCTCGCCGTTCGATAAGTCGCGGTTGATATGGCGCCTTCTGCGCCTGTTGCCCAGCCTTGCCGAGCAGGAAGCCTTCGCGCCACTGGCGCGCTTTTTAGCAGTGGATCGCGACCAGCGCAAGCACTACCAGCTGGCCGAGCGGCTGGCGGATCTATTCGACCAGTATCAGGTGTATCGCGCCGACTGGCTGGACGCCTGGGCCAAGGGCAACGATGTGCTGATCACCGCCCGTGGCGAAGCCCGCCCGCTGGAAGCGCACCAGCTGTGGCAGCCAGAGCTGTGGCGAGCACTGCGCGATGATGTGGCTAATAATCTAGGCGAGGCGGGCCTCAACAGCAGCCGCGCCCAGGTGCACAGCCGCTTTTTGGAAGCCGCCGTTCAGCTTGAAGGCCAGGACTGCCCACACGGCCTGCCCCGGCGACTGATTATTTTCGGCATCTCATCGCTGCCGCAACAGACATTAGAAGCCCTGGCGGCGCTGTCGCGCTGCTGCCAGATCGTGCTCTGCGTGCACAACCCCTGCCAGTACTACTGGGCGGATATCATTGAGCACAAAGACCTGCTGCGCGCCAGCCGCTACCGCCAGCAGCGCAAGGCAGGCATGCCCGACGCTTTGGATGTATTGGGCACCGGGGATGCCGACGATGCCCTGCACCTTCACGCCCAACCGCTGCTGGCCGCCTGGGGTAAACAGGGGCGCGACTACCTGCGCCTGCTCGATGAACACGACGACGCGGGCAACTACCAAACCCTATTCGAGCAGCAGGCGCTGCGCATCGATATGTTCGAGCCGTTTAGCGATGGCGAACACAGCTGCCTACTCAGCCAGCTCCAAGACGATATCCGCGAGCTGCGCCCAGTAGCGGAAACCCAAACCCACTGGCCCGCGCTAGACCCGGCCAGCGACGACTCCATCGTGTTTCATATTGCCCACGGCCCCCAGCGGGAAGTGGAGATACTTCACGATCAGCTGCTGGCGGCCTTCAGCGCCGACCCGGATCTGCGCCCGCGGGATATCATCGTCATGGTGCCGGATATCGACCGCTACGCGCCCCATATTGAAGCCGTGTTCGGCCAGTACCGCTCCGCCTTCGGTAGCTACAACGCGAACGCTAGACCCGACGACCCGCGCTACATCCCTTACACCCTTTCGGATCAGGCCAGCCGCCACCGCTTGCCGATGATGATTGCGCTGGAAAAACTGCTGCGCCTGCCAGAGCTACGCCTCTCGGTAAGCGATCTGCTCGACTTGCTAGAAGTCCCCGCGCTGCGCACCCGCTTTGGCATCGATGAACACGACCTGCCAACCCTGAGCCGCTGGATTGAGGGCGCGGGCATCCGCTGGGGGCTTAATGCCGAGCAGCGCACCCGATTAGATTTGCCCGAAGGCCTCACCCAGAACACCTGGGCCTTTGGCCTGCGCCGCTTGCTGCTGGGTTATTCGGTTGGTAGTGCGGAGGCGTGGCAAGGCATCGAACCGTTTGATGATATTGGTGGGCTGGAAGCCTCACTGGCAGGCCCGCTGGCGAACCTGTTGGAAAAGCTGGAAAGCACCTGGGAAACGTTCTGCCAGCCCACCGACGCTGCCACCTGGGTAGCCCGGCTGCGAGAGCTATTAGAAACCTACTTCCTTACCGACGACGCTCAAGAGAGCGTGATGCTCACCAAGCTGGAAACCGCGCTGCAGCAGCTGTTGGACAGCACCGAAGAGGCGGAGCTTTTTGACCCGCTGCCGCTCTCCATGGTGCGTGAACACTGGCTAGGGCAAATCGACGAGCACAGCCTTTCCCAGCGTTTTCTAGCCGGGGCGGTCAACTTCGCCACGCTGATGCCGATGCGGGCCATCCCCTTCAAGCACGTATGCCTGCTGGGCATGAACGACGGCGAATACCCGCGCTCGCAGCCGCCGCTGGATTTTGACCTAATGGGCAGCGACTACCGCCCCGGTGACCGTTCACGGCGGGAAGACGACCGCTACCTGTTTCTGGAAGCGCTGCTCTCTGCCCGCCAACAGCTCTATATTAGCTGGGTGGGTCGCAGCCAGATCGACAACAACCCCATGCCGCCCTCGGTGTTGGTCGGCCAACTGCGCGACCACTTAGCAGCGGGCTGGCACACCCAAAACGGCGAGCCGCTGTTGGAAGCCCTGACCACCGAGCATCCGCTGCAGCCGTTTAGCCGCCGCTATTTTACCGAACAAATCAGCGATTCCCCTGCCCAAGCACGGCTGTTTACGTATGCTCACGAATGGCACGCCCTACACACCCCCAGTGGCGCAAGCATCCAAGACTCAAAGTCACCAGAGCTTAAGGCGGACAACGAGCAGCAGAGCACGTTAACCCTGAACCAGCTAGGCAGCTTTCTACGCGAACCCGCCAAGGCGTTTTTCAACACTCGCCTGGGGGTCTACTTCGAGCAGGAGGAGCTTACCCAGCTGGACGTTGAACCCTTCACCCTGGACGGGCTACAGAACTGGCAACTACAGGATCAGCTAATCGCCGCCCAGCGCCACGCCGTGGATAACGGCCAACCGAGAATAGAAGCGCTGCATGCAGCACTGGAACGCTTCAAAGGCCAGGGCGTGCTGGCAGTGGGCGCCTTTGGTGACCGGATGCGCGAAGCGCTGGCGGAACCGATGGAGGCGCTGTTTGGCGCTTACGAAGAAGCACTGCAAGAGTGGCCCCAGGTAGTCGCAGCGCCCCAGGCGGTGCATGTAGTTGAAACAGCGGAAGGAAAGGTAACGCTGGAAGACTGGCTGGGAGAGCTACGCCAGGATGACGCAGGCAACCGCTGCCGCTTGCTACTGCTCAGCAGTAGTTTAATCAGCCAAGGGCGTGGCCGCGGCCAATACCGCTGGCAGCATCTGCTACGCCCCTGGGTCGCCCACTTGGCGGGCAATATTGAGCAGCCAATGACCACTCAGCTGCTTTCCAAAGCGGGCCACGTGCGCCTGGAGCCTCTAGAAGCCGACAATGCGCGCTTCCAGCTAGAAGCACTGCTCAATGCCTGGTGCGATGGTATGCGAGCCCCGCTACCGTTGGCCCCACAAGCCGCTTTTGCCTGGCTGGCCAAGCAAGGCACTCCAGATACTGAGGCCGACAGCGACGCCCACGCCGCCGCCGAAACGGCCTACGAAGGTGGCCGTTTCCAAACCGGAGAAGTTGCCCAAAGCGCCTACCTCTCCCACCAATGGTCGAGTTTTGAGCGGCTATTTAACGAGCGCGCCCTAGGGCACAGTTTTGCCACGCTGACCGAGGCGCTCTACGCGCCGCTGCACCGTTCGGTCAAAAGATGACTAAGTCGTACTCGGTTCTAGCGTTTCCACCTCAAAGGCCACAATCTGGCGCTCAACGCTGGAGAACTCCACGCCGATAAGGTGTATGGATTTGCCAGAAGCTCGGTACTTATCGGCATAGCCTTTGTGTTTGATCTGCTCCAGTGCTTTACCTTCTGGCAGTTGTTCGACCACTTTGAACTCGAACAGGTAGATATGGCCGCCAAAATCCACGCTCATATCCACCTTGCCATGGTGGCTGGCGTCCTCGACTGTCACGCTGACGCCTAGGGCGGCAAAGTGGCTATAGAAGACGCTGGCATAGTGGCCTTCATATTGAGCAATGGGATTGTTGCGGTACCAGTCGTGGGGCAGACCTGCATAAAGGGCCTTGAAGTGGGTTTCAAGTCCTTTCAGATCGGCCGTTTTCAGCAGGCGCGGCAAACGGATCGCCAATTCATCGAAAACGGCATGGCTAACGCCGAGTATGGGTAGTAGCGCTTCGTTAAGGCTGATTTCCACTTCCTGGCTGGGCAGGCCAAGTTGATAAAGCGGCCGGTATGGCACTTCTTCCCGAATGTCCTTAAGCGTCAGGTAGCCTGTTTGAAATAGCATGGCATCCGTCGAGATATCATCCACATCAAAGCGGCTCAATAGCGCTGGCCGACTGTGCCGGGCAGTGAGCGCGGGGGTATAGACACCGCGCTCTTTCAACAACTCGACCAAAAACGTCGGCGTCGCGGACTCAAACCAGTACGGGGCGAACGCGCGTTTCTGAAACAGCAACAGCACGTCAATGGGGTTGTAGACAGAGGCTACCTCGCTGCCACCCCAGCGGTAGCCGTTATACCACTGGCGGATCGCCTCGCGATCCAGCCCGGGCAGTTCCGGGGCGAACACCGTATCGATGTCTTCGTCGGTATAGCCGCAAATGGTGCTGAAAGGGGCATCCAGGGTGATATCGTTGAGGTTATTCAATCCCGAAAACAGACTGACCTTGCTGAATTTTGAAACACCGGTAAGCAGCACAAAGTGCAGGTGTGGGTCGGCATCTTTAATAACGCTGTAAAGGTTCTTCAAGCCCTCGAGCAGTTCCCGGGCGCGCTCGGGCACCAGGATGTTATCCAGAATCGGCTTGTCATACTCGTCGATCAGCACAACCACCCGCTGCCCATACTGCTGGTGGGCGGCGCGGATGAGGGCGGAAAATTCGCCGGGGATATCCGTCTTATGGTGCTGGGAAATACCGAGCTGCTCACGTTGAACCCTTAGCTGTTCACGGATACGCTCGTCCAGCGATTCACGACTTTGCATCACGCCATCGGCAAAGCTAATGCGAATCACCGGATAGCGCTGTTGCCAGTCCCACTTGTCGTGGATATACAGCCCTTCGAACAGCGTCTGGCGGCCTTCAAACAGGCAGCGCAGGGTGTCCAGCAACAGGCTTTTGCCGAAGCGCCGCGGCCGCGAGAGGAAGTAGTATTTGTTCTGGTTAACCAAGCGCTCAATATGCGGGGTTTTATCGACGTAGTAATAGTTGCCCTCGCGGATATCCGAGAACGTCTGAATCCCGATGGGTAACTTACGGCGGTGGGTATCCGGCATGGTGGCCTCCAGAACAAAAACGGCGATACGAACAGCAGCTTAACATGCTCCCAGGTTGGCATTACGACCTAAGCCAAGGTCTCCACCTCAAAGGCCATAATCTGGCGCTGGACGCTGGAAAACTCCACGCCGATCAGGTGTATGGGTTTGCCAGAGGCGCGGTGTTTATCGGCGTAGCCTTTGTGTTTGATCTGCTCTAATGCTTTACCTTCCGGCAGCTGTTCCACTACCTTGAACTCGAACAGGTAGATATGGCCACCAAAATCCACGCTCATATCCACCTTGCCGTGGTGGCTGGCATCTTCCACTGTCACATCCAGCCCCAGGGCCGCAAAATGGCTGTAAAAGACGCTGGCATAATGCCCTTCGTAGCGGGCAATCGGATTGTTGCGGTACCAATCGTGAGGGAGCCCGGCGTAGAGCGCTTTGAGGTGACCTTCTAACCCGGCAATATCGTGCTGACTTAAATGGCGGAACAGCGTTCGACGCTCACGCGGAGCGTTCTCGACGCCCAGCGATGGCAGGAGCGCATGGTTGAGGCTGGTTTCGACTTCGCGGTTAGGAAAACCCAGGGTGTACTGGCGGTAGCCACGCAGCGGCTCTTCTATCTGCTGAATAGTCAGGTAGCCGGTTTGGAACAGCAGGCCTTCGGTGCTGATCTGATCCACATCAAATTGGCTGAGCAATTCATACTCAGTTTCCCAATGATCCAATGAGGGAGTGAATACCCCGCGTTGCTTAAGGATGTCGACCAAAAACGTCGGTGTCGCGGACTCGAACCAATAAGGGGCGAACTCGCGTTTCTGAAACAGTAGCAGCACGTCAAAGGGGTTGTAGACAGAGGCTACCTCGCTGCCACCCCAGCGGTAACCGTTGTACCACTGGCGAATTGCTTCGCGATCCAGCCCTGACAGTTCCGGGGCGAATACCGTATCAACGTCCTCGTCGGTATAGCCACAAATCGTGCTGAAAGGAGCATCCAGCGTGATATCGTTAAGATTATTCAATCCCGAAAAAAGACTGACCTTGCTGAACTTGGAAACACCAGTAAGCAACACAAAGTGAAGGTGTGGATCGGCGTCTTTAAGCACGCTGTAAAGGTTCTTCAAACCCTCGCGCAGTTCCCGGGCACGCTCCGGCACCACGATATTATCCAGAATCGGCTTGTCGTATTCGTCGATCAGGATAACCACAGGTTGGCTGTATTCGCGATGCGCCACCTCGATAAGCTCAGCAAAGGCGTCTGGGATGTCTGGATAGCTTGTCGCCGGTAGGCCTAATCGCTCGCTATTCTTGGTGAGTTGGTAATGAATCCGACGATCCAGTTCACTGCGGTCTTGAATGACGCCATTAGCAAAGCTAATGCGGATCACCGGATAGCGCTGCTGCCAGTCCCACTTATCGTGGATATATAGCCCTTCAAAGAGTGCCTGGCGACCTTCAAACAGGCAGCGCAGGGTATCCAGCAACAGGCTTTTGCCGAAGCGCCGCGGCCGCGAGAGGAAGTAGTATTTGTTCTGGTTAACCAGGCGCTCGATATGCGGGGTTTTATCGACGTAGTAATAGTTGCCCTCGCGGATATCCGAGAACGTCTGAATCCCGATGGGGAGCTTACGGCGATGGGCATCCTGCACGGCGGCCTCCAGAGCAAAAAAACAGCGATACTAACAGCAGTTTAGCATGCTGTTGGACTGTAATGCCCAATCAGGCGACGGCTGGTGATAGACGTATGGGTTCACTGTATCTGAAAGAGTGAGGTCGAGTAATTCGCGTAACGTCAAGAAAGCCAGCCGTAATACTCCATGACCTTTCCGATAATCCGATCACCAGATGTCATCGTAATGATTTCGTAGCCGGGCCGATCATTTAGAGGAACCAGGCGGCGTACACCGCCTTCGATTTCAAGTCGACGGAATATCGGGCTTGCATACCCTGCGGCGGTCACCACGACAAAGTCACCATGCTTTGTATCAAGCGAAGGATCGACGGTGATCCGCACCCCCTCAGGAAAGGAATACCGACCACCACCATGCATTGCATCACCTTGCACGATAAGCGTAAAGGCTTGCGGCCCCGCTTTGCGGAGGGGCTCAAGCGGCACATCTATAGCCCCTCTTTGGATCTCCTCCAGCACGCAATCAAGTCTACCCACCTGTTCCCAGGTGAGGATAGGTATACCCGCTGCCAAGCTGCTTGAGGAATGAGGTGTGGCAGCCAAATAACGGGGCTTTTCGTCTGCAACTCCAAACCGACTGGGCAGAGGCTCATAGCCGCGCAGCTGAGCTTCCGTAATGCCGAAAAATTCGGCCAATCGCCAAATCGTAAAGCTCTTCGGGTCTTTGCTGGTGCCAGTAAGAATGCGGTGAATCGTCGGTTGCGGAACGCCTTTTTCGTCACCGAACACCTCGTAGGTTGCTCTCGACAAAGCGTTTTCGCTGATACCGCGTCCTGCATCGTAGCGATCCATGAGAAGACGCAATGTTTGTGCAATAGAGGCTGAATAATTCATTTATGTATTGTCTAGCAATACGCATCATAACAGTAATACTTATAGGTATTGATAGTTATACGTAAACGCATTAGATTTAAGCAAGTCACCTTTTGTGTCCGCAATGTATCTACTAATGGCTTTCTTTGCGCGTGAGGAGGGCTGACGCCCAGATATCTAACAAGGAGCAATTTTATGGGCCTCCATATTCATCTTACTGTCCAACTGCCTAGCATTGATGCTGCTGCCTGGGAGGCAACTTACGAGGAGAGCCTATTACTACTGCGGAGGTTTCCCTCGCCACTACTTCGGTTCGAAGCGTGTGAGGTGAGCGGGCATCACCGATACCGACTGACGGATGAAATAATTCGCGATCCTGGCACCGAACAAGAGCGCTGGGAGATATCCGGCGACCGAGAGAGTGGTCGCCGCGCGGAGAGTTTTTGCCTCTCTCGTCACCTCCATCACTATTTTCGCCAACAGCTTAGCCGCAAACCGAACCCGGAGGGTTTCGGCGTCGATGTTCTATGGGCCGACGAACAGGATATTAGCTACCCAGAGGGAATGGGTACTGAGCTCTTCGGTAATAAGACTCAGGGGTATCCTTATCACT
Organism: Halomonas sp. AOP13-D3-9; assembly: GCF_052379125.1. Classification (NCBI taxonomy): domain Bacteria; kingdom Pseudomonadati; phylum Pseudomonadota; class Gammaproteobacteria; order Oceanospirillales; family Halomonadaceae; genus Halomonas; species Halomonas sp. AOP13-D3-9. Next base: position 232,429 of record NZ_JBQSYH010000006.1, read on the forward strand.
TGGCGCTGTTGGCGGTCGGCATTTTACTTGAGAACCGCTTTCCAGGGCGCTGCTTCGTACATGGTCAGTTGGATAGGGAACCCACTGAGCAAGTGCTTGCTTGGGTGAACGCGGTGCTCGAAAGCGACTTTAAGGGCCCCATCTGCCTTGATGGTGACGCGCTCTGCACCCGATTGTCTGGGTTGTTTCAAGATCAAGAGCAACTGATCCAGCGTTTCAACACGCTGTTTTTGGGTGATCAGCAAGAAGCCATGCGTACGATCATTGACCATGTTGAACCGGATGCGCTAAAGCGCCATGTAGCCGCAGAGCTGGGGCACTATGACTCACTAAATCAGATAGGGGCGAGTAGGCTGCTGTCAACCTATCTGGAGGTTACCCAGGACATTGATGGGCTGATTGACCGAGTATTGGCAACGCCTCCGTTTCGGGCTGAACCTGCTGCGTCTCTGGAAACGCTACTCAAGGTCATCTGTAGGCGGTTTATTACCATTAGTCCTGTCGAGCGTGAACCTTTGTTTGCACTGGCTCGCCCCGCAGGGCAACTGACAACGATTGATGACGCCTTTGATGGGGTATTTCGGACGCTGATGGGGATGCCATCGGCGGTTCAGTATCATCTGCGCGGGAAAACGCTGTTGGAGCGATTTGTGGCGCGTAAGCCGGAGTTAGGCGAACGTTTTCGGGAGATTATACAGGCTGAGGAGGAGGCCTGTCGCAAGATGCTAGCGAAGATCTCCACTGTGCAGCCCAAAGCAGCTGTTGATGGTGAACCGGCCAATACCGTTGACGCATCACTAGAGCGGGAAGAGCCTGATTCTCACGCTGAGGCTCTTCTGCCAGGAGAGGACTACCTTATTTACCAAATAGAGCAACAGCGGGAAAACATGGATATTGCGAAACCCAAGAGGATAGCAGAGATTTTGGGCGTCGCGGTGGGCCAGATGCTGCTTGACTATCCGCAAACATTCAGTGCTGCCGAGCCTGAGTATTATCGGAAATTGATTCATTGGGCGGGGCAGACCAATCAGATCGTATTGTGGCGAGGCGCCTGGGAAGAAATTGATCGCGAGAGCAATATCCAAATCCTCAAGGTGCTAGCGGTGTTGATGCTTATCACGGAGCGAGAAAATTCTTTTTGCCAGTGCAGGACACACATACTGGAACACAAGTCATTGTGGCCCTACCTGATGAAGAGCGCCAACCAAGCGTGCCTGAGCACTTGATTGGAGCTATCTGCCACTTTCATAGCCTTGTCGTTCCACTCCTTCACCTCGCTAGCGGCTTGGAGCCGCTGCAGCCTCAGGGGCTGAGCATCCTCACACCAAGCTCTCCACCTCAAACGCCACAATCTGGCGCTGGGCGCTGGAAAACTCCACGCCAATCAGGTGTATAGGTCTGCCGGAGGCGCGGTATTAATCGGCATAGCCTTTGTGTTTGATTTGCGCCGGGGCGGTACCCTCGGGAAGCTGCTCCACCACTTTAAACTCAAACAGGTAAATATGTCCGCCAAAATCCACGCTCATATCCACCTTGCCGTGGTGGCTGGCGTCTTCCACGGTCACGCCCAGTCCCAAGGCGGCAAAATGGCTGTAAAAGACACTCGCATAATGCCCTTCGTAGCGGGCAATCGGATTGTTACGGCACCAGTCGTGGGGGAGTCCGGCGTATCCAACATCGGTTCCTGCACATCCTTTAATGGTGATATGGCCCGTTTGGAACTGTCGCCCTTCGGTGGTGTTGTCATCCGTATCGAAGCGCCAGATCAGCGGGCGCTAATCACTCTTCCCATTAAGCGACAATATTCGCCTCGCCAGCGAGATCATCTCCGGGTCGCCGGTGTTCTTTTCCGCCACGTCTGAAAGCTTGATCACCGGCAGCCAGCCCTGCCCTTCCGGCCGCGCCTCGACCATCTTGATCACCATGTTCATCGGTTCAGCGCCCACATCGTTAGTGAAGTTGGTGCCGATACCGAACGCCATACCGATGCGATCCTGGCAAAAAGCGTGGATTCGCTCGACCTTCTCCGGTGTTAGCGCATCGGAGAAGATAATCGTCTTACTTAGCGGGTTGATGCCCAAGCGCTCGTAATGCTCTATGGTCTGGGAGGCAAACTCGATAGGGTCACCGCTATCGTGACGAACGCCATCGAACAGTTTGGCGAACTTCTTATCGAAGCTGTCGTAAAAGGCCCGCGAGGTAAAGGTATCCGTTAAGGCGATCCCTAGATCCCCCCGGTACACATCCACCCAATGCTCCAGGGCCAAGCTATTGGCCATTTTGAAACCGAAGCGGGCACCGTGGAACATAAACCACTCGTGAGCGTGGGTGCCGATCGGCTTGACGCCGTGTCGCATGGCCATCAGCACATTACTGGTGCCGCTAAACGCCTCGCCGCCGTGGTGGCTAAGCGCACCGACCACCCGGTCGTGAACGTCAGAAGAGAAACGCCGACGGGTGCCAAACTCAGCAATTTTTAGCCCTAAACGGCGGTAAAGTTCGATCTTCTCCTGCGCGTGCTGCTCAATCTTCGCATCGGCGTCAGGTGTTATCGTTACGCCACGCAGCCGATACCACAGCTCGCTAATCAACGCCATCAGCGGCACTTCCCAGAGAATGGTGCGGTACCAGGGCCCTTCAATGATCACCGATAGATCACTCCCCTGCTGCTCTACAGTCACCTCGCTAGGGTTGTAATGAAACCCGGCAAGGAAATCGAGATACGTTGGGTCGAGATAAGGGCAGGTTATTTCGAGATAACGCTTCTCCTCATCGCTCAAGCGCAGCGACGCCATCTTATCGACTTCGTGGCGAAGTTCAGCGCCAAAGCCCTCAGGAAACGCATGCTCGCCGCGATTGATAAAGGCGTAGCGCGCATGGGCGTAAGGAAAGCGTTTGATCACGGCGTTCTGCATCGTGATCTTATAGAAGTCATTATCCAGCAGCGATGTCAGCATGAGATCCCATCGTTAGAGTGAACCGAAGCCGCCGGTAGCGTAAACTAAAATGCACCTAAAGTGGCTCGGCGATAAGATTATCAGGTGGCGGGGCTGTCATACAGTTAAGGAGCTGACTTCATGCGTATTACCCAAACACATCGCGCAATCATTCTCTCCGGGGTGGAAGAGTATATTGATGCTGATGTGGACGTTCATGTCTTCGGTTCACGACTTGATGATACCAAGCGAGGCGGCAGTGTTGATCTATTGTTGACCTCTAATACAGAGATCTCCGAGCTTTCTTGCGACGAACTCAAAGGCATACTAGAAGAATATCTTAAGCTGCCGGTTAACATTGTCACCTATGATCCGTCCGATGAACCAAGCCCGCTCCAGGCGAAAGCCTTAGCCGAAGCTCTGCCTATTGATTAAGTAGCCGAGGCTCATTCAGTCAGGACTAGGCTTTAACAAGCAAGGAGTTGTCTTCATGCGTCTTACTCAAGCACAGCGCACCGCCATTCTTTCAGGCGTGCACGAATTCATGGGCACAGATGTCAACGTTCATGTCTTTGGTTCGCGTCTTGATGATGCAAAGCGAGGCGGCGATGTGGATCTACTGTTGATCTCCCAGACAACAATTCCGCTGCTTGCTTGTGCCGAACTCAAAACGGCACTCGAACAACGCCTCCAACTTCCTATAGATATCGTGACCTATGTCTCGACGGCTGAACCCACCCCCTTCCAAGCAATAGCCTTGGCACAGTCGAGCCCGATTGATAGTGAGGAAGTGGTATGAGTAAGTTGTTCACCGCCAGCCGAGACTTCTCGACCGAGTTTGACAGTATCTTCTTATGAGCCAGCCTGAACCACTTAATCCATTGAGCCTTCCACTCCACGGCAGCCGACTGATAGAGGCAAGCGCTGGCACCGGCAAAACCTTCACCATTGCGCTGCTCTACGTGCGCTTGGTACTCGGCGGCCACAGCGTTGACGACGACACAGCATTTATCCGCCCGCTCACGCCGCCGGAAATCCTGGTCGTCACCTTCACCAACGCCGCCACCCAAGAGCTTCGCGAACGCATCCGCAACCGGCTGGTAGAAGCAGCAGAAGTATTTCGAGCTGAGGATGTAGAAGAAGGGGCGCCGGGGGCAAGCCGTAGTGGAGGTCATTCAACAGGGCCGGAAAATGTTCCTGACAATTCCGGCATTTCCGCCACCCCTGGCGGTCAGATGTATCAAGTAGCGCCAACGGATGGGTTCACAGCGCCTCCACGTAGGCTTGCCGCTGGGGAAGCCCCGGTTGCACTAGATCCGTTGCTCCTAGAACTCCGCGACCAGTACGACCCCGCCACCTGGCCCGCCTGTGCCCGGCGCCTGGCCCTGGCCGCTGAATGGATGGACGAAGCTGCGGTTTCCACCATCCACAGCTGGTGCTACCGCATGCTGCGCGAACACGCCTTCGACAGCGGCAGCCTGTTCTCCCTCAACCTGGAAAACGACCAACGCGAACTCGAACAGGAAGTGGTGCGCGACTACTGGCGCAGCTTCTACTACCCACTAGACAGCGACGCCCTCGGCATTGTCACCCGCTACTGGAAATCACCGGACGACCTGCACGCCCCGCTACAACGGCTGCTGCCCGAAAGCGAAGCGCTGGGCGAAGAAAAGCCCGAACCCAGCGAGACCCTGACCGCCACACAAGCCGAACGCGCCGCCCAGCTCAGCGAACTCAAAGCCCCCTGGGCCGCCTGGCTGGACGAACTGGTGCCCGCCCTGGAAGAAGCCGCCACGCGCAAAGCCTTCAAAGGCCAAAGCTTTAATGCCAAAAGCCGCGCCAACTGGCTAGGCGCACTACGCGAGTGGTGCGAAACGGATGCCGACCGCCCCGCGCTCACCGACGCCGCCTGGAAACGCATGACCCCCGACGGTATGGCCGATATCTGGAAAGAAGGCGCGCCCCCCTGCCCGCCAGCATGGCAAGCACTGGCGCAGCTACCGGCGGAACTTAATGCCCTGCCCGAACCCCGCAACGACCTGCTGATTCACGCCGTGCAGTGGTGCCGCGCCCGCCTGGAGCGCGAACAGGAACGCCGCGCCGAAATGGGCCCCAACGACCTGCTCACCCATCTGGATCGCGCCCTGCAAGGCCCCAACAGAGAGGCCCTGGCCGCGCAGATCCAGCGCCAGTTTCCCGTAGCGCTGATCGACGAGTTCCAGGATACCGACCCGATCCAGTACCGCATTTTCAATGCGGTGTACGCCATTGCCCAGCCCCGGCGGGATATCGCCATTTTGCTAATTGGCGATCCCAAGCAGGCGATCTACGCCTTTCGCGGCGCGGATATCTTCACCTACCTGCAGGCCCGCCAGGACACCGCCGGCCGCCACGTAACCCTGGGCACCAACTTTCGCTCCAGCCGCGCCATGGTGGCGGCAGTGAACCACTGCTTTCACTTCGCCGACCAGCATGACGCCGGCGCCTTTCTGTTCCGGGAACCAAACGGCGACAACCCGCTGCCGTTTAACCCAGTGAAAGCCAAAGGCACCGCCGACACCCTGGTACACAACGGCCAGCCGCTACCGGCGATGACCCTATGGCCCCTGGAGAGCGACGAACCGCTCTCCAAAACCGCCTACCAAACCGAGATGGCCGAGCGCTGCGCCTCCCATATGGCCATGCTACTGGAAGCAGGTCGCCAACAGCAAGCGGGCTTTGCGAAAGTGCCTGATGGCGATGACGATCACGGAGAGCAAACACTCACTCAGCTGGCCCCCTCAGATATGGCCGTGCTGGTCAACGGCCTGCAGGAAGCCCGAGCGATTCGCCTGGCGCTGGCCAGCCGGGGCATTAAAAGCGTCTACCTTTCCGACCACGACAAGGTCTTCAACTCGCCCATCGCCCCCCAGCTGGAAACCTGGCTGCGCGCCTGCGCCGAACCCCAGGCCAACTCCCGCCAAGCGGAAGCCAAACTGCGCGCCGCCCTGGCAACCCCGGTGATCGGGCTTAGCCTAGAAGAACTCGACCACCTCAACCAAAGCGAGCTGGCCTGGGAAGCACGGGTCGAGCAGTTCAGCGGCTACCACCGCCTGTGGCAGCGCCAAGGGGTGCTGCCGCTGGTGCGCCGCCTGATGGTGGATTTCAAGCTGCCCGAACGGCTACTGGGTGACTTCGCCGACGGTGAGCGCTTGCTAACCGACCTGCTCCATTTGGGCGAACTGCTCCAGCAGGCCAGCCAGGAGCTGGATGGCGAACACGCGCTGATTCGCTTTCTCGCCGAGGCGATTGCCGACCCGGACAGCCACGGCGACAGCCACAAGCTGCGCCTGGAGAGCGACGCCGATCTGGTCAAGGTGGTGACCATCCACAAATCCAAGGGGCTGGAGTATCCGCTGGTATTCCTGCCTTTTATCGCCAACCACCGACCGGTGAAAGCGGAGGATGTCCCGCTGCGCTGGCATACCGCCGACGGCACCCTCACCCTTAGCCTAAGCGCCGATGAAGCGACGCTCGCCACTGCTGACCGGGAACGCCTGGGCGAAGACCTGCGCAAGCTCTACGTCGCGCTCACCCGCGCCCGCCACGCCACCTGGCTGGGGCTGGCAACACTAAAAGGCAGCGAACATAGCGCCATCGGCCATCTGCTTAACGGCGGCAAAGCCCTTGGCCCCAGCGGGCTGCGAGCCGCCCTTGAAGAACTCACCAAAGATAGTGCCATAACGCTAACGGATGCCCCGGAACCCACCGCGCTACGCTTTACCCCAGCGCCGGAGCAGCGTGCCCTGGGCAACGCCCGCACCCCGCTGCGCCCCGCTCGGGAGCAGTGGTGGATCGCCAGCTACTCGGCGCTGCGCACCTCCGGGGCCCTATCCGCCCCGACGCCCCAGGCCGAACCCACCACCCCCCAGGAAGCCACCACCCTGGAAGTGCTGGACGAGCCGCGGGATGACGCCGCCCACACCGGTGCGTTTCATCTACACCGCTTTCCACGCGGCCCCGGCCCCGGCACCTTTCTCCACGGTTTGTTGGAGTGGGCAGGCCAACTTGGCTTTAACAATGCCCTGAACGACCCCGCCGCCCGGGAAGATATGCTGCGGCGACGGGTGCAGCTGCGCGGCTGGCAGGCATGGCACGACACCCTAGCAGGCTGGTTTGAAGAGCTGCTCGCCACGCCCCTGCCCCTCTCACCGCAGCTACCCAACGAAGGCGGCCAGGTGGCGCTATGTGAACTTGAAAGCTACCAAGTAGAGCTGGAGTTCTGGTTCGCCGCCCATCAGGTAGGCACCCGCAAACTCGACGAGCTGGTAAGTGACCACTTACTGCCCGGCGTCTCGCGCCCCGCGTTGGATGCCGACACTCTTAACGGCATGCTCAAAGGCTTTATCGATTTGGCGTTTGAACATAATGGCCGCTTCTACGTGTTGGACTGGAAATCCAACTACCTGGGCAGCGACGACAGCGCCTACACCGCGGACGCCCTGCGCAACGCCATGCTGGAAAAACGCTACGACCTGCAGGCGGCCCTTTACCTGCTCGCGCTGCACCGGCTGCTAAAAGCGCGCCTGCCCGACTACGACCCGCACCAACACCTGGGCGGCTCGATGACGGTATTTCTACGCGGCAGCCGCACCGCCGCGCGGGGTGTTCACGCGGTGCCCGCCCCGGTAGCACTGATTGAAGCCCTGGATGCCCTCTTTACCGGCACGGCAGCCCATTCAGCAACCGGCCAGGAGGCGGCGGTATGAGCAAGCGCGACAAAGGATCGACCAACGACCCCGTTAATTACGACCTATTTGCCGACAACGCCCCCACGCCCGCCGAACCTACCGCAGCGGTGGCTGCCACCGCTCAACAAGCGGAACCCCATGCCGCGCTTTACAGCATTGATGCGCTGCTGGCGCTCTGCGAACGCTGGGTGGCACGGGGCTGGCTACGGGATTTAGACCGCGCCCTAGTACGCTTTTTCGCCAGCGAGGCAAACGACGCCCCGCCGCTGCTACTGCTCGGCGCGGCGCTGGCCAGCCACCAGCTTGGCCGTGGCCATGTTTGCCTGGATTTAGCCGCCACCCTCGCCGCCCCCGATTTTGCCCTCTCGCTACCCCCGGAAGGCGACGACCTCAACGACCCACCGCCGCTCCCCAGCGAAGTGCTGGCCACGCTAACACTAAGTGAATGGCAGGCCGCGCTCAACCACCCCACGCTGATCAGCGACGGCCCCGGCAATACACCGCTAGTGGTGAATAGCGGACAGGGTGCAACCAAGCTCTACCTACGCCGCTACTGGCAATACGAGCAAACCCTACACCAGGAAATCGCCGCCCGATTAGCTATCACAAAACTTGATAAAACTGGTGGAAGGCCGCTTCAACGCGGCAGTAATGAAGCCACTCCAGAACATGCGGATATTTGTGGGAGGGAGCTTCAGCTCGCGAAGGGTGACGACAGTCACCCCGGAATACTCCCCCAAGCTTTGAATACTCTATTCCAACCCACCACCACCCTGGATTGGCAAAAAACCGCCTGCGCCCTAGCCGCCCGCAGCCACTTCTCCATCATCACCGGCGGCCCCGGCACCGGCAAAACCACCACCGTGGTGCGCCTGCTGGCCCTGCTGCAAACCCTGCAGCTAGCAGAACCCAACACCCACCCGCTGCGCATCCGCCTAGCCGCCCCCACCGGCAAAGCCGCCGCACGGCTAAATGAATCCATCGCCGGGCAGGTGAGCCAGTTACCTTTCAAAGGGCTGATATCATTGTGGGAGGCAGCTTCAGCTGGCGAAGAAAAGGCCACAGAGCTGCTTCAAGCCACTATTCCCACAGAAGTCACCACCCTTCACAGACTTCTAGGCGCAAGACCCGACACCCGACACTTCCGCCACCACCCCGGCAACCCCCTAGCACTAGATGTGCTGGTGATCGACGAAGCCTCAATGGTGGATATCGAAATGATGACTGCCGTACTGCGCGCCCTGCCCGCACAGGCGCAGCTGGTGTTGCTGGGGGATAAAGACCAACTCGCCTCCGTGGAAGCCGGCGCCGTACTGGGCGATTTATGCCGCCGCGCCGAGGCCGCCCACTACACACCCACCACCACCCAATGGATTGCAGAGGTCACCGGCCAGCCGCTGCCGGAGGCGCTTATCGACCCCGACGGCCAGCCGCTGGATCAAGCTATTACCATGCTGCGGGTCAGCCACCGCTTTGACGCACACAGCGGCATTGGCCAGTTAGCCCAGGCGATTAACCAACCGCTAAGCGATGGGCTAACCCCAAAGGACAAACAGAACGCCGTGCATCAGGTACTGCGCCAAGGCTACCCGGACGTGCACCACCTGATACTGGGCACGGAAGGCAAAAGCGAAGAGGACAGCGCCCTGGAGCGCCTAGTGGTTAACGGTAGCCCGGCGCGCTTCCCCAATAAAGGCGAAGGCCGCCGTAACCACGAAGGCCAACTGATGGCACCGCCCACCGGCTACCAGCACTACCTAACAGTGCTGGACACACAGCGCCCGAACACCGCGCTAAGCTTTGAAGAACACCGCGCCCCCTACCACCAGTGGGCCAGCCAAGTGCTTCACGCATACGGCCACTTTCAGCTGCTCTGCGCGCTGCGCAAAGGCCCCTGGGGCGTAGAAGGCTTAAACCTACGCATCGCCAAGGTGCTGCGCAGCGAAAAGCTGCTCAGCGCAAGCGACGTTGAGCTGGAAAAAGGCTGGTACGAAGGCCGCCCGGTATTAATCACCCAAAACGACTACAGCCTGGGCTTAATGAACGGCGATATCGGCATCACCCTGGCGGTGCCCGACCCACGCACTCCGGGAAGAACACTATTAAGAGTTGCCTTCCCCACCAGCGATACAGACAAACCCATCAACTGGGTACTCCCCTCCCGCCTGCACGCGGTAGAAACCGTTTTCGCGATGACGGTACACAAATCACAAGGCTCGGAGTTTCAGCACACCGCCCTACTGCTACCGCAAACGCCCAACCCGATTCTCACACGCGAGTTGGTCTATACCGGGATTACACGTGCCCGAGATTGGCTGACGCTGATTGAAGCTAAGCGTGGGATTTTGAATGATGCGGTGGCTAGGGAGGTTATGAGGGTTAGTGGAATGGAGAGGTTGTTGTAATCAAAACCGACATCATCATTGGTGGTGTCGGCTCTCGGCCAGAAGCATTCTTTTAGGAAACACTGATATAATGCCGCATTATGCGGGCTTTAATGGCGTATTATAATGTGCAGCGAAGTATAACCTAAATTTAGTTGACATTAAATGCCTTTTATATTTTTATAGCTGACTAGGAGACAAACCAAACGACATCCCTACTAAATGCCCGACATCAAAAAATGGAATTCGATGTTCCATGTGAGAGTAGTGTGCGCATTTTACAATCGTTAGCTTTCGGTTATCTTTCGCGTTCACACTTGTCAGAAGCTCAATATATTCAGGGTCGTCTCCAATAAAGACAACACTATGGAAAGAAAGAGTTGAGGAATCAAAAGATGGCTTGTCTTGAAAAATATCATTAGTGACAGTGTATACAGCCTCTACTTTTTTTACTTTTTCCTCAAAGTTAAATGCGACCAGTTCAAAATTACAATCCTTACACTTAAGTTTAGCACCATCTAAAGAAGCAATTGGTATACTAACCAAAGGGATTTCATTAATTCCATTAGAGAAAAAATATACTTTATAAGTTTTATTTTTCTCTAGCACTTTACAGTTTCTTATAGCTTCATAAATTATCTCTTCTAATCTCAAATTGCTAAAATCGATTCTTGGGTGCAACTCTTGATACATTGGTGAAAATTTTTCAATAGATTCTCTAAGGAAATTAGCATCAATTAAAACTGCAGTGCTGGAATAATTCACCACTCTAGCTTTTATTTTATTATTTTTTGCTTTATCTAATTTTAAATTTCTTATTTCTTCGAGTTCAACCCAGCTTTTATCGTAAAAGAAAATTAGATCCCTAATACATTTGGTTATATATAGCTGTAATCTATTGAATAGATCTATCTGTTCACTAGATTCTGGTATCAATATTTCTAGGCTCTTACCATTGTGAATGATCTCTGTGCGCAATCCACCTTCACTATCCCCACTAGAATAATATCTGAACTCTTCCTGTAACCTATTAATGTCGGAACTGTTCTCGGCTATATGAGCCGCAATTTTATTTCTAACCTTCTGGAATTTAGTAAAACTATTTGGGTCAGCTATAAATTCAAATAATCTCATTATTTCAATGAATTTGCCTGTATTATCATTTTCTTCTAGTGCATTAGAAAACATTCTCAATGCTTGTTTCGCTGTGTTTCCGACCTCTCCAACATCAGCATTTAGCAAATTAAAATTAGCAAAAACCTCGGAATCAAGGTCTAAACCCACCCCTGCTGTTAAGGTATTACTGTAGATAGTAGTATCTATAATGCGAGTAAAAGGGCTTCCTTTCCCATTATACATCAACAGTAAAGTCTCTCCTGTTGCAATCTGCCCTAACCTTGCCGGCATAGTTTTTGGAAGCATTAAGGAGCAAAACTCAAATTTTATATAATCAATAATTATGGAGGCGTTAGATATTGCAGCATTCATAATTTTCAAATCACTTGATACACTGCCCGAGTAATCAGCATAACTTAGGTCATTGATTACAGCTAGTGGGTTAGATTTAAACTTCTCAACATTTAGCTCAAATTTATCTTTATCTTCTTGAGACATGATAACTGTATTACTAAACATATCATCAATATCGATACTGCCTTTAGGAAAAATCCTTATATTACCTAATGACTCTTCATTTTTTAAACAAAGTCTCTCCATAGGAAAAATGTAAAAATATTCATTTTCAAGATCACTTCCATACAAATCTTCAATTTTATTCATAAACCCTCAGGAAAATATAACAACGTATTAGACTTCCAGTTTTATAACTTAACAAACGCACCAGAGCCTTTATTCAATAAATGCAACCTGCGAAATAAAGCCTAAGCATATGATAGTCATCATTCTTTATTCTTATTAAGCTTTATATTCATAACTCGTGCGCCTGCTGCATTTTCCGAAAAATCTGCTCAGGATCACAATGCGAGCACGAACAGACACTGATAATCATCTACTCCCATTACGTACGATCCAGCGCATGCTCTAACAAATCAGGACATCATCTTATCAAAATGCGCTTCAAACTCGGTTTTGATAAAAACTTCCCTGAACCGATCTACGAATACATGCGGGTCTATCTCACCAAAGTCAGTCAGGTTGACCGAATCAGCATGAGATTCTCGGTTCATGTACCTATAGAGCGCCCGAAATTGTGGGTTTTCGTCATTCAGCTCCAGCAAAGCTTGGCGCAAGCTTTCCTTCTGATGCACGAAGGTGAAGTAATGCTCTAGGATGTTTCGCATAATATTGGGAATGACACTAGGTGATGCGGAACCGTTGAGTGCATCTTTGAGCGTTTGCCAGAGTGCTTGGTAGTCGTTTTGGATTTCGCCTTTTCGCATAGGTACTACGTTACTGTAATCGGCTTTGGTGACGCGGAATAGCGCGAGCGAATTTTCCTTATCGTCCTGCAGCAGCTTATGCATCTCATGGAAGAAAAACAGGTTGTGAGTCAGAATGATGACCTGCTTGAAGCGTGTCTTAGGGTGAAGTACTAAGCGACGGATCAACGAGGCGATGTCGTAGACATAATTGTGGGACAAACTCGAAATGGGGTCATCAATAACGATGATGCGCTCACTCTTGATGCTACCACCTGCAGCATTCATCTCCCCGTTACAAACCTCTAGAAAATAAATAAAAGATATTAAAGTTTTCTCGCCCTCACTTAGCGACTTGAATACCCCTTCATTTTGCGACGGACGATGCAGGCGATATTGGGGAACAGCGCCCTCTTCCTTGATAAGCTCAAACCCCTTCAAGCCCAAGAGCCGAAGCCATTGGTTGATGTTCTCCACAGACTGATCAACGTTTGTTGTCTCAGCGCGAGACGCTTTGATGATGTCGCGCTGGGTGGCTATTTTAGCACGCACCTGCACAACCTCATCTTTAGCTGCCTGTCTCTTGTTCGTCAGTAGCTGATCTTCCGCCGCAAAAGCTGCAAGGTGGAGCTCGCACGCATTTCTAAACCAGTCCCAGAACCGACCTTTGATGCTGTCTAGGTGAGCCTGCTTGTGTTTGATCTTGGTGTTGATCTCGTCGATTTTCTGCTGTTCAACGCTAATCGCATTGTTGAGGGATGCAATC